>NZ_JBSWYP010000002.1:0-485452 GCF_056161185.1 Ruegeria sp. ABV3_008
GACATTCCGAAGCGAGAGCGGGAAACGGATGTACAGCATCACCGCAAGACGAATGATTTCGGGACTGGTTTTAAAGTACTTGAAAGAGGCAGGTTTGGTCATTCCTAAATGCTATGCAACCGCCCCGCCCCGCTCAAGCAAAGTTCTTCTGACAAGACCCGAGCGACCTTATCCACACGGGGGCATTCGCCTGAGTGCGAGAAGTCCGCTTTCCGCGCATTGCCTCCGCTTGTGCAATGCACAACATCGGTCAAAGTGGGCTCAGAGCAGTAGTTCGCTGCGCCGTGCATCAGTGACCGCTGTGCGGACGAAGTAGACTTTTACCCAGGGTTTCGAATTTATCGACTCGAATGTCGGCTCACGGCGTTTTTGAGTACGGATCCTCGTATTGTCGATGCCTAAGACTAATCAGACTACCCATTTAGCAGTATCTCTCTGGTCCAATCCACTGCTCTACCGAATATCGGTCCCCGTGCGCCCAGCCAACGGGCAGGACTTCTTCTATTCGTTCGAGGTCGGCGTTCGTGAGGTCCAACTCTGCACCTGCGATGCACTCTTGGAAGTGATCTACAGACCGCGTTCCAGGGATCGGTATGACGTGAGGCCCACGGGTCAGAAGCCAAGCATTCGCCAAACTTGCAGCTGACGTGTCCATTTCTGCCGCAAGTTTTCGGAACCCATCTGTGATGCGGAGATTTTCAGACAGGTTGGGTTCCATAAAGCGCGGGTTGCCAGCTAAGAATGGCAGGCTTGTGATGCGCTCACGCGGGATCGGGTTATCCGTCAGTAGCGACCGCCCGACAGGCGAAAACGCAACCATAGCGACACCCAGTTCGGCGCAGGTCTGTACCAGCCCAAGATCGGGGAAACGGGTCGACAACGAATATTCGGATTGGACGGCGGCGACTGGAAAGGTTTGCATCGCGCGGCGCAGCGTCGTAGGCGCGACTTCGGAAAGTCCGATTGCTTTTGTTTTTCCCTTCTCGACCAGTCGGCCAAGATTGGCTGCAGTCTCTTCTGGCGTAAGGCGAGGATCGAGGCGGTGCGCATAGAACAGGTCAACGCAGTCCAGCCCAAGGCGTTGCAGAGACTTGTCCAACTCGGCCTCCAGATGCTCCGCCGAGTTATCGAATACGCGATTACCGTCAGCGTCGCGTGTAATCGTCGCTTTGGTCGCAATGATAAACTCTTCACGGGCGCTTGGATTGGCCTTCAGATAGGACCCGATAGCATTTTCTGATTTACCCATGCCGTAGACGTTGGCCGTATCCAGATGTGTGACGCCGAGGTCACGACACGCATCGAGGATCGCGTGGCTAGCTTTCTCATTTGTAGGTCCATACATGTCTGAGAACGACATTGCGCCATAACCAATGGCGCCGATTTCAGGCCCGTTCACGCCTAGTTTACGTGTTTTCATTTTCTTCCTTCGACAAGCCACAACGGCAGCTGAACGTGAACCAACCGGCGATCAAAATAGCAACGCGCTGGTATTCTACTTTCTAGTTAATAGCCTAACACCGAAGTTCTTCAACATGCTACGTAGGCGTCCAGCTACCTAGTCCGCAAAGTGGACATTATAGAAGGTTGCCGCAATCGACCGCTATGCGGACGAAGCCGCAAAGGGGAACTTTAACACTGACCTCACAGTTCATCTAAGTTACTCCAAAACACTCTAAGGCAAGAATTGGCATCATGATCAAAATAGTCCTTCGTTACCGGCCTTCAAAGCGCAGCCTGTCCGTCTTGTTTTTCTGGTTCGTGAACTCGTCGTGTCGTCATTGCTTGATGGATTCAATTATAGCAGTTACTGAATGAACTAAGGGTTTCGAAAGAACCCTGCTTTCTGTCGGTTGGAGGGTTAGTCGGACCGATGTAGTCAGCACGAATGCAACGCGCCCGTTTTGACAAGTTTAACCCACTTCAACCCTACCGTTTAGAAACCGGGCGTGTAGCATTGGCCGGACACTTGTCATTTACCCGCTTCTTAGCGGTTCGACAAAATAGGCGAGAATATCAGCAATGTATTCAAGATCATTCAGATTTTAGATCACTAGCCGACCATATATTCCATTAACTAAATGATTAAATGGTTTAGGCTGCCCACTGGATGAATCGAAAATTCAGGAGAAACACGTGCGATACGTTGCAAAAGGTATATTGATTTGTTGCGCTGTCGCGTTTGTCGCAGTGTTTGCAGCTTGGCTTTTCCTGTCTTCTGCGTTGTTTTCCTCGGTCAGAACTACTTTCGTCGAAAATCTGATCTCTAAGAAACTTGGCCAGGAGGTTAGAATTGAAGATGAAGTGCGTCTGGGTATTGGTCGGCAATTGCAGGTGTCAGCGGCAGGGCTGGAACTACCCGGTTCTCGGAATGCTGGTGTGAACCTTGCGGCAATCGATGAGATTGAGTTTGAAGTTTCCGCACGCGACCTCTGGAACAGTAAAATGTCACTGAGTGGTCTTTCGCTCTCGGGTGTTCACCTGAACCTGATCACGGACAAAGATGGCATCGGAAACTGGCAGTCTATTTCCCAAACGGAAACTGAAGTCGGGAAACCTACAAAATCCCCGACACCGCTGTTGGCGGGAATTCTAACGGACCGCAAAATTGATCTGACTGATATCGCCATTCTTTATAAAAACAATTTAAACGGACTTGAGTTGGACCTGCAGCTTCCTGAGCTGATCTTAAAGCGTGATACGGAAACTGATGTTGCGACGGCAGTCGGGGCCGGTTCGCTGAACGGAGAGAGGTTTGATCTGAACGCGACATTCCCCACGGAAGACCCGTTTCGGTTGGCGGTGAACTTCGAACAGACTTCGATTGTCGCCGAGGAAGTTCCTCAAGAGAACGGTCTGCAAGTGGCAACGACCGTAGAGATTGCCGAACTTGGCCAGCTTCTCGATATCCTGAAGCTGAGCCGCGTTTTGGAAGGCACAGGGAGTATTAGCGCAACGTTTACATCAGTCGACGGCGTAGCACGGATTGATGACCTATCTGTATTGGCGGAATTAGATGGCGGGCAAAGCCTTTCGCTGACGGGGCAGATCGGAGAATTGGGGAAACCGGAAGACGTATCGCTGACAACCCGAATTAGGTTGTACCCAGAAGATGCGGAACCAGCCCCAGCCGCCTCGCGATATGATCTTAAACTTATCGCAGTCGACATGGTTATCGACAGCGTACCCGGTCGGGTGCCGCAGCGACAAATGGTCATTAAGACCAACGGTTTCACGTTGGACACGTCCGGCGAAGGCCCGCCCCCGATTAAGTTCTCCGAGCTTTCCAGAACACCAGAAGGCGCCTTAAAAGTCGGAAACATCAACCTTAGAATTGGGAACCCTGCCAATCCGTTTATCATTTTGAACGGTTCGGTCGATGACGCTCTTCAGTTGCAAGGCATATCAGCAGAAGGCCTAATGGACATACCGGCAAGCAGTTTGATCTCGCCAGAATTGTTGGGCCCAGACGACCAGCTTGGCAGGTTCTCCGGTGACTTCCATTTGAACGGCGACATTAATCAGCTTTCGCTGTCGAATTTGGATGGAAAGACAAGCGATACAGACGTCTGGAACCTTGAGGTGCATGGCACTGTTGAGAATGTACTCAAATTCGAAGACCTGGATTTAGCAATTGATGTCTCAGTCCCATCCGGAGCTGACCTCTTGGAGGCACTATCGCTTGAACGTGTAGAAACCGGGCAGGCTCGCCTTGAAATCAACCTCGTTAGCGAAGGCACCGATTGGAACGCTAGTGCCAATGTTGAGGTCGCCGACTCTATCTTGCAGGTTATGGTCGATCTTGATGATGCAACAAGTGACCCGGTACTGCAGGGTTCCATTGAGAGTGACCTGATAAAGATAGATCAGATCCGAACTATCGTTCAGGCTGCCGCACAGTTGCGGAAACTAGGCGGCCCAGAGCTGGAAGAGAAAGAAACTAAGAAAGAAGAGGAGGGCGACCAAGGCGCGTTAAGAGATGTAACGCTTAAACCTATCGGGCGCTCAATTCTCTTGTCTGGTATGGATATGGATGTCCACGTTGACCTTCGTCACATCGAAGGAGCCAAGGGCATCAGCAGTTTGCAGAGCGAACTGACGCTCAACGAAAATGAGCTAAAGGCCGGACCTTTGAAGTTTGAATATGGAGGTGCTCATTTCGACGTCAGCGGGCAGATGGATCTTTCGAACGACACGCATCTACTCACGTTGACCGGCAAAGCGGGCGGTTGGCAGCTGGATGATATTCTTCACAACCTGAACTTCAAAAAAGGTGCGAGCGGTACGATCTATGCAGATTTTTCGGTGACCGGAGGAACCGATTCACCGAAGCATTTTGCAAACAGCATGAACGGCAATGCCACAGTTTCAATGCGTGATGGCTCGATCGAGACCCAGCTTTTGGATCTGGCAGGGCTAGGGGTGCTACCTTGGGTGTTTACCAAGGAAAAACAAAAGGTAGCTCCAATTGTATGTTTGCGAGCGCCGATTATTTTTTCCAATGGAAGCCTTTCGACGAAACAAACCACATTGGAAACAGATCACGTCCAGGTTGTCGTCTTCGGCGCTGTTGATTTGGCTGGCAAGGCCTTGGACTTAAATCTACAACCCCGCAAAATCGGTGAACCTCTTTCGAAAAGCCCCTGGCCAGTGACTTTAAAAGGCCCGCTGGCTAAGCCGAAGGTTAAGGTCAAAGACGGGCCAAAAAGACTGAAACGATCGGATGGTGCGGACAAAATGCCGGTAAAAAGAAAAATTTGCGTACCGGATATTTTACAATTGCAGTAATGGCGGAGGTGATCAGTCAAAGTCAAATTTAGAGTTCAGAAAGGCAGACTTTGCTTCCGAAATGCAATTTCTGCTTTGGGCTCGAAGCGGTCTCTCGTTGAGTTTGGGCGAATTTCTGTTCTGCGGACAAAGCGTACGTTTTTATAAAAGGCGGACAAGGGTGTCTAGGCAGCGGCTTTTCCCCGAGAGCCATACTCCAACCACTCTCGGTCTTTATGATCGAGATATTTGTTCATCATAGCGTCGTAGTTTGCGAGTTCTTCGTCCGCTAGTTTTCCGAGCCATTTGCCACTCGTGCCGCTGTGGAAAAACTCAGCGTTCGACTTGAAGAACCCCTTACCACCTGAAGGAGTATAGCGCTCTGCTCTGTCCTTCAGATTGTCGAAGATCGCAGCCTGAACAAGCTGATCCATGACTGCTTCAGAATGGGTAGTGCCCAAGATGTCAGCCAGTCTGGAGAACGTACCTCTCAAATCCCGGGTCATATCGGGATAGTGGAAAAGCGATACATTCGGCCGGTCGGAAACTGCCGCAACGGCTTTGCAATGCCGAATGATGTGTGCGAGTGGCATGGCATCTCCATCAAATCCCTCCGCTCCATCGTCCAGAAAGCGGCGGAACGTGATACCCTCTTCATCGTTGCCGGGATACCACGAGTCAAACCGGGTCATTGGGATGTTTTTCACGTGTTTGCGAAAGGAGAAATGCGCATCCAAAGGATGACGAAACACACAGATTTACTGCGCTTGATCATCTAGAGGTAGCCCATCCATGGGCGTGTGGCTTTTCATGCTGCGCCCATGCTTCATAGCTTCGAGCCGCTCAGCGACTTCAGGCATCTCTCGGATTCGGATTTCTACCCAAGGCATTTTGACGGACAACTCCGTTTCAACTTCGGGATCACCAGAAAACAAAAGAGATACGATGGTTTGCATCCAGGTGGTTCCGCATTTTGGAGGTGTCACTACGAACACATCGTCAGGGCGGATGCGAACCATATCCCAGCGTCTATTGTCGGTCAGCGGGCCAAGGTAGAGCTTTCGATTTTCCATATCTGAAATCTCCTGCGTGCGGATTGTTTCTGCATTGCGGACCTTTATGTCGCTGAGCAACCTTTCTTGCGCTTTCTTCAAAAGGCTTTTCGTGCCGTCACAACAAAGTGGGTTAGCGAAAAGAAAAAACGCCCACTGTCCGCCAGCAAACGTTGCTCATCCGCCCAATTCGTGGCTTCCTCGGCTGGAACTAGGTTCTTGGCTTCGGCAAATCCGCGCATCAAGACAATCATCATATTAGCCAGCCCATCGGGCTTAAGTTGCGTATCACAAATTGTAATTGGCGTAACACTTTCCACCGTGAAGCCAGCCTCCCTCATCAATGGCGGCAAAAGGGCCGGAACGCGGCGTTCGGCGAAATGATGGTCCCATGCTCTGACCATTCGCTCCATTCTGTCCGGTGCGTCGCTGTGCCAAATCAGACTGTCAAAGTGAATATCGCCGATGACGAGTATACCGCCGGGTTTGAGCACGCGATGAATTTCAGACAACGCCGAAGGGATATCGTCCAAGTACTCAAAGACCTGTACCGAAACCGCCTTGTCTATCGTACTGGACGAAACCGGTAGACTGTCTGCTGAACCGGCGGCAAGCTCAACACAGCTTTGGCCTTGGCACCGTTGTTGAGCCGACTGACGCATGTCTTCACTTGAGTCCACTCCAATGATGCGACCGCTAGTTCCCACCGCCCGGGCAAGCTCAAGGGTCAAAAGCCCGTTGCCGCAGCCAACGTCAAGGATCGTTTCACCTGGACCAGGCCTTAGGGCATCAAAGGACCCATGACGCCGTCGAGTCACATCAGCGCCTTGGTACACGCTATCGAGAAGCCGCGTGGTTTCTGCGTCGAATTCAAGCATGAAATGTTCTCAGTTGCTTTAACCAATGCAAAGGTATTATCACATCGGTGCATGAAAATCTGCTTTGGGCTCGTAATCGACCTTCGCTGCCTCCCGTTTAGATGACGGGAGGCAGCCCAAAGCAGACATGCCCGCTGCGTTTGCTGAGCGGATAGTGGACGTTCCCAGCACCTTTCATCCAGATCCTTAATAGGAGCCAAGTTGGTGTTTGTATTCGCTCGAATAGGGCGTGTGAGCTACGTCAAGCGCGAATTCTGGGACATAAGTTGCGGGTTCGATGCGTATTTACCCAAACTTTCTGCGCTGTTGCTGATCAAAATAGTTAAAGTGAAGCTTAAAGTGATATAGCTGAATTTGGGGAGTCGTGTCTTGAGTCTCGTCTACCTGTGGGCATTTCTGGCCACGCTTGCCCAGATCACATTGGCTCTTGGCGTCACTGTGCACGCCGTTTTGAAGAAGCGAGATACTCGTGCCGCAATCGGCTGGTCAGCGCTTGCTTGGCTTGCGCCGTTTGTGGGTTCGTTGGCCTATATCGTCTTGGGCGTTAATCGCATCCACCGGGCCGGAACGCGGATGGGCCTATCAGATATTATCCGTCAAATTCCCAGTTTCTCGCTCTCGGAAAGCGAGAGGGTTTTGTTCGAAGAGGCTAATGCTCAACTTCCTAACATTGCCGGGTTAGCCCGCGCAGGGGAAGGGCTTAGCGCAAAGCCGCTTCTACCAGGAAACACGGTTCATTGTCTGCGGGACGGTGACGAGGCCTATCCGGAAATGATTGCGGCTATTGATGCCGCCAAGTTTTCCGTTGGCTTGCTGAGCTATATTTTTGACAGCGACCGAGCAGGAGAGAAGTTCCTGAATGCTCTTGTTCGCGCCAAGGATCGCGGCGTAGAGGTGCGCGTTCTTATTGACTGTGTTGGCGCACGCTACAGCAAGGAGAACATGGTTACGCGTTTGAAAGAGGTCGGGGTTGAAGCAGCGAGCTTTCTTCCCACAAGTGGCTTCTCCTCACGCCGCTTCTCAAATTTGAGAAACCACAGAAAAATCCTTGTTGTAGATGGCTGCATAGGATTCACAGGCGGAACCAATATTCGCGAAGCTCATTGCCTGAACCTCAATCCTGAGGGACCAACACAATGCTTGCACTTCAAGTTTGAGGGGCCAGTGGTAAGCCACTTTAAACAAGTATTTGTTACAGATTGGGCCTTTACCACCGGTGAGCAGTTGAGCGGCTCGGCATGGTTTCCCGAGCTTACCCGCCATGGCACAGTCTGGTCGCGCGGGATTTCGCACGGGCCAGACGAGGATTTCGAGACGCTCAGTAAACTCATTTTCGCGGCGCTGTCGGCCGCGCGAGAACGCGTACGCATAGTTAGCCCTTACTTCTTGCCGGATTCTCGTCTTATAGAAGCCCTTTCAGTGGCGGCCCTCCGTGGCATCAAGGTTGAAATCTACCTCCCTTCCGACAACAACGTGAAGATTGTCGAGTGGGCGGCCATGGGTCAGATCGGGCAAATTATGGAACATGGTTGCCGTGTTTTCTTTACCAAGCCACCGTTCGATCACACGAAACTCATGCTCGTGGACGATGTCTGGGCTCTTGTTGGGAGCACAAATTGGGATCCCAGAAGCCTGCGATTGAATTTTGAGTTCAATGTTGAATGCTATCACCGAGAGCTGTCGGAAGAACTCCATGCTATCCTGGACTCAAAAGCACTTGGCGCTCGGGAAATAAGCCTCGAAGAGATCAATGATCTCCCGTTTTGGGCCAAATTGCGCAACGGGTTGGCCCGGTTACTCTCTCCCTATCTGTAGCAGGCAAAGCTTAGTTTGCCCCCAGATGCATTTCTGGTGGAGTTTGGTTCAAAAGAAGATCTACGTTTAACCAAACAAGAATTCGCGAATTGCCGAGTTGCGATCTCAGTCGCTCTGCGTTGTTTCTGGTGCCGCAGGTGCGACACGCGTGGGTCCGTCAGAGCGCGTAAACAAGTAGAAAAACAACGCAACGAATACCAAAGCGGCGAAAACGACCACTCCAGACATTCCTAAGAGAGGAGCACGATGGCGCGAACCTTTGTTGTCGGGATCAGTGTTGTTGGCAGACATTGCATCTCTGGCCTCCAATGTGATCACCAACACTATCATTTTCAGTGCCTACAAACAAATTGACCTTCAAAAGAGCCGTCTACCCAGCTTTGCGCCGAATGGCAGATCATCAGCGGCAAATGGCATTTTTTACCAACTTTTGTGCCGTTACATTCTTGGTGTGGAGTTTATTTTCGGCGCAATAGTTAACCTCTTTCTTGTGGTTTGGGGAGCCATGTCTTGGTGGCGGGCACCAGGTCGCAATCGCAATGAAGACGACGACAAATAGCTTTGTCGATCACTTTAATACGGAAACAGTATCGGCGCGATTGTCACGGCGGCTATTCCGGTCAGTATGGTCAGCGGTACACCAAGTATTAGAAAATCGGAAAAACTGTAGCCTCCAGGTGCAACAACCAAGGTGACCACGGGCGTTGAAATGGGTGTAGAAAAGGAAGCCGACGCAGCAATCAACACGCACAGCGCCACCGGATAGGGTGAAATTCCAAGTGCCTCAGCCGCAGAAATCGCAATGGGCGCCACGAGTACTGCGGACGCTGTATTGGAAAGAACCAAACCCAGCAAAGCGGTCAACACGAAGATGGCAGACATTACCGCTCGCGGGCTGGCATCGCCGACAAGGTACAGCAACTGATCGACAATTATGTCGGATCCACCAGTAACTTGCAGAGCGTCCGCCAAGGGTAGCATCCCTGCAATAAGAACGAGGCTTGGAAGCTTGACGGCGCGATAGGCGTCCTCGGCAGATAGCGTACGCAACACAACTGCTGCAACGGCGGCTATCAGGACTGCGGCGGTAATCGAAATAAGCTCAAACAAAGTGGCTGCGATCATTGCGGACATAATAAATATCGCGGCCCAGAACCCGGAGGCCGCAGGTGGTATGGATTGCCGTTCCTGCGGAAATGACAGCAGAACGAGCGAGTCGTGCCGTTTGACGGCCCGATCCAACGCGTCCCAAGGCCCGGCGATCAGTAGTCGATCCCCGGATTGCAAGGTTGTCCCTGATACATCCTCGACAGGTTCGCCATCTCTGACCAACGCGACGGTCTCGACGTCGTTCGCCTCTATGCCGAGTCCATTGCTCACAGGTTTGCCAATCAAAGGGGACTCTGGATGAACCAAAACATCGGAAAACCCGATCTCATCAATCCATGCTTCGATCATATTTGCAGGTTCTATGCGCTCAGAGAAATCAGATCGCTGCACGAGGGTTTTTAGTGTCTCCTCCGGGCCGCGCACTAAGATGCGATCCCCGCGTAGCAACTCCATCCCAGTGCGGAACATCGCAGGGATGAGCCTACCTTTTGCACCTAACCGCAGCCGGATCACTATATTGGCCTCGGCTCCGATCATCGCGGCGACGTCTTCCGCAGGAACTTTCTTGGCGACGACAAGAGTCTCAGACAGCTTATGGAGATCAAAAGACTGCCACATCCCGGCAAGGGTTGTCCCGGTCGTCGTCAAGTCCTCTTCCTGGGCTTCCGAGGCTGACCGAAGACGATGCCGGCCCCAAAAAAGGATGAAAACAACGGAAACCAAAAGAACGAGTGCGCCGATCAGGAAAAAGGAAAACAGACCCAAAGGCTGATAGCCCTGAGCAACCAGTTCATCGCTGACGACCAAGTTTGGCGGTGTAGCGATTAGCGTCAGCATGCCGCTGATCAAAGCGGCATAAGACATCGGCATCAGAAGCCGTGCCTTGTCGTTTCCGGTCTGTTGGGAAATTCGCAGAATGATTGGAATAAAAATAGCGACAACTGCAGTCGAACTCATGACGCTTCCCAAAAGGGCGGTGCTAACCATTATCAGGATCAGAAGATTAGTCTCCCGGCTGCCACCGTAGCGCATGATTGCGTCACCAACCGCGCGTGCCACACCGGTTCTGTCCAGCATTTCCCCCAGCACCAGAAGGCACGCCACAAGGATAACCACGCTGTTTCCGAAGCCCGAGAGGCTTTCCCCGATTGTCAGCGTGCCGCTCAAGGCAAGTGCGATGACCACTATCAAGGCGACAAAGTCGTAGCGAACCCGATTGCTTGCCATCAGCACGCCAGCGACGGCAATCAATACAAAGACAAAACCGGCCTCATTGGTCATTGCCATACCCCCTTTGAAACAACAGATCGGCAATCCGACCTTGCAGTACTCAACTGGTCGCGTCAGCCATATCTACGCCCGCTTCTCGCAGCAGTTCAAATTTCACAGCTGTTGCGCTGACCTGTCGATAAAAGGCAATTAGTTGACGCGTCGGCCCTTGAAGACGAGCCAAGCCAACAGTCGCTGCGACAACCGTGCCTACGTCTGTATTCCCCTCCAGAACTTGCCAGCCGCCCACAACAAGAACCCCCACGGTCCCGGCTCCGTTAATGGCGCTGAGTACAAATTTCGAAGAAAGCTTCCAAACGAAAATCCGGGAACGCGTATCGTAGATCTCGTCAAATTTAGGTACGATTTCTACGGCCGAGCGATCAGGGTCAACAAGCCAGTTGGTGGCTTTGCGCAATGTGTGAACCCTGTCTGACACAAGGGAGTTCACGCGCTTCTGGACGAGAAGAACAATAAAAACCTGAGGGATAATCATACCAATTGCAATCAACCCCAGAGAGGGTTGATTGGCCGCAATATACCCGACAATCACAACTAGGGTTCCGGCCTGTACGATTGGTTCAGACAGAGCGCTACCAGAGAACTTTCCAACTTGTTCGGCTTCGGCCGACACCATTGTGGCCTTGGCACCATAGGCAACTTTCTCGGCCCCTGCGGGGATTTCGCGCGACAGATTGCAAATGCGCTTGCGCAGTTTGCGGATCATGTCTTCGCCCAGAACGCTCGATAGGTAACCCAGCACCCATTTCAGCGCGAGGCTCAGGATGATCACTCCACCCATTGCAACGCCGAGCCACAGCAATCCTGCGGGGCTAATGTTCTTTTCGGTCAGACCGTTCACGATTTCCTTTTGATAGTTCAGAGGAAACGCCGCTAGAGCGGCAATAGTCAGCGACAGAAGGATGTTGACCACCTGACGCTGTCCCGTTGTTCTCCAAATGGATCTATAAAATTCAATCACTTCACGTTCCCCTAACTTCCTTGCGGCACCCGTGCTGAACGATGCAGGTGTTGTAAACGCACTGTAACACTCAATTCCATTCGCATAAAAAGATGCGTTACCAATCAGCGGGCGCGATGAATTTCGAGCCCGCGAATTCTTGAAAGATCAACCGCTTTGACTTGATTTTGTGAATATAGGGACGGTCACTGATCCCCAGTTCTGACCTCGCGCAGCCTTGCCAACTGCTGTGCACGTTCACCACTCTAAACCCCATGTGCGGATCCCGGAGCGCGCGCCTCTCCCACCCGTATATTTGATTTTTTGCATATTTTTCCATACACTGCGTCGCTAGTTTTAGTGTTTGGGGGAGCAGTCATGAGAACTCATTTTGAACCCACGATATTGTTGTATGCTACAACAGCCTTAGCGCTTTCATTGGGAACACAAGCCGCTGGCTTCGAAGGCGAAGTGCCTCCGGATACTGCGGTTCCTACGCAAACATATTCTCCTTTTGTTGATCGATCTTATCCCGATCAGGTTCTCTTCGGTGATTTACATTTCCACACAGAAATCTCGTTCGACGCAGGGCTTGTCGGGACGTCCTTGAATATCCACGACGCCTTCCGCGTGGCGCGAGGGGAGCGGATAACTTCAAATACCGGACAACCTGTACAGCTCATCAGGCCACTCGATTTCCTCGCGATTACTGAACACGCGGAAATGTTGGGACTTGCGACCGCCGTTCGTGCAGCTGACCCTCGGCTTTTGGCTGACGATTGGGGTCGCTTGACCTACGAAAGGTTCAATTCTGGGCAAGAAGGTCGGATGGAAGCGTTTGCTGATATCATCGAAATCGCTTCAATCGAAGGGCGAGACCCGACCGCTGGATTGGATTTGGACGGTGACCTCTGGCAACAAATCGTAGAAACGGTCGACGAATACTACGAACCCGGCGTCTTTACATCGCTTGCGGGTTACGAATGGACATCCACACCGCGCGGAGACAACCTGCACCGCGTCGTGATCTTCGGAGATGGGGCCGACAAGACCAGCCGCACACGCCCATATACCTATTTTGAAAGCGAAGACCCCGAGCCGCTTTGGGACTATCTGGCTGCTTATGAGGAAGCGACGGGCGGAAGCGCCATTTCCGTTCCGCATAACGGGAATGTATCCAACGGAATAATGTTCGCACCCACCAAGTTTGACGGAACGCCCATGGACGCAGAATACGCCGCCAAACGTATTCGTTGGGAGCCGATGCATGAGGTGACCCAGATCAAGGGTGATGAGGAAACCCACCCATTCCTGTCACCTGATGATGAGTTTGCGGATTTCGAAACCTGGGACGTTGCAAATATCTCTGGAACAGTCGCAAAGAAACCTGAAATGCTTCGCTATGAATATGGGCGCTCCGCTTTGAAGGTTGGACTTGCGGTTCAGCGAGAGACAGGCGTTAACCCGTTCAAGTTCGGCTTCTACGGTACGACGGACACGCACACCGCGCTGCCGACCACGCGGGAGGACAACTACTTTGGTAAGTACCAGCACACAGAGCCTTCGGCGAACCGTCACAACTTCGATGTAATCCCTGCCGAAGACCCGGCATTGCGTATCATTACGGCCCAAGAGTCGGCTGCGGGTCTCACGGCTGTATGGGCCCGTGAAAACACACGCGAAGAAGTCCACGGTGCTATCAAGCGCAAGGAAGCCTACGCTACAACCGGGCCGAGAATGCGGGTCCGCGTCTTTGGCGGCTGGGGTTTCGATGCCGACGATCTGTACGCGTCGGATTTTGTGTCCAATGGATATCAGAACGGCGTGCCAATGGGCGGTGACTTGAAGAACGCGCCTGATGGGGTATCTCCCGGCTTCCTGATCCGTGCGCTGCGCGATCCGGACGGCGCGAACCTCGACCGTGTCCAAATCATCAAAGGCTGGATTGATGAAAGTGGCGAAACTCATGAGCGAATTTTTGACGTGGCCGTGTCCGATGGACGAGAAATTGAAGAGGATGGTCGCGCCCGCGAACCAGTGGGCTCGACGGTAGACATTGAAAACGCGACATACAGCAACTCGATCGGCTCCGTGGAACTCGCCGCGTATTGGCAAGACCCAGATTTTGATCCGGACAACAACGCGTTTTACTACGTGAGAGTGATTGAAATTCCAAAGCCACGTTGGACGACTATTGACGCAGCTTTCTATGATATCCCGTTGCCTGAAGCTGTCCCAGCGGAAGTCCAAGACCGTGCTTACACGTCACCGATATGGTATAGCGCCGAATAGTTGACTTAGTTTAGATGGCAAACCGCTCATGGTTCGCTTAGACCGCCAGGGGTGTAACTAGGATTCAACCCTATTGGATGAGATGCCCCCATATCGCGAGTGCGCCCGCCTCTCGCTTTGGTGGATAGAACGAACGACTGGTCTGATGAAGGTGCGTCGGCGTATTTGAACCGGTAGCTATAGTTGCTGTTGACCGCACGCTGAACTTTGCAAAGTCTTCTTTCTGCGCATCGCTGACGTAGTACTATCGGGATGCTGTGTGGCAAAGTACTGTTTCTTTGCCCGCAAAGCGGAAGTTGACCGGAAACATCTCAACATCCGATTTCGGCGCAGTAGGTAGCTCTCAAAAAATCCTTCGAACTGCGACGCTCGCAGAGGCCCGTCAAATCTGGGATGGTCTAGAGTTGTTTCGAAATTTACGGCGTGGGCTGGCACTTCAAGTGGTCTTGATCTTTGTTCCACATTTGCATGCTTATGCTTCCAAAATTTGGGCTTGCACGCTTATGCTTCATGCGTTGCACAGTTATGATGTTTCATCAGACTTACTGCTGTATAAAATATTGTTTTCAAAAGATATTTTTACAAAACCTATGCGCGAAAACACTGATTCGCGCACGCTTATGCTAAATTTGCACACCAACAACTATTCCCGTGTTGTCCAAGCCAAAAGGCATGTGCCCTATCTGCGCTGTGTAAACGGTTAATCCTTGCGATAGGTTCGACACAAACAACTTTATTCGGCGAAAAGTCGACTTGGAATAGCTATGTTCGGATCGCAAAAGCCTCGATTTTCTTCTGCAAGCCGCGGATAGAATGATAGCCAGCTGACTGTTTGCTACCATTCAAGTGCTCTGCGACGCTCTGAGTCACCAGTATCTTTTCGTCCAGTTTCTTGCACAGTTCCTGAACGCGACTGGCCACGTTCACAGCCTGACCGACGACCGTAAAATCCAAGCGATCAGGGCTGCCGATGTTGCCAAAGGTGACGCGACCGAAATCAATGCCGACTACGAATTCTATTTGCTCGTGCCCCTTTTCGGCGGCTGTCTCGTTGTAGTGATGCAGGTTGGTCAGGGCGTGTTCTGCCGCTTGCACCGCAGATCTGCACGATGCTTCCGCATCGTCATCAATGTTGAAGACGGCCAGTATGCCGTCCCCCATGAATTTGAGAACGTCACCGCCCTGTTCTTGGATGGGCGCAACGACCATCTCGAAATACTCACCCATCATGGCAAGCAAATCGCCCTCGGACCAGGTTGAGGCCTTTTGGGTATATCCCCGCAGATCCGCAAACAGGATTGCAGCAGAAACGGTTCTGTATTCTCCGCGCTTTATGTGCCCCTCTTCAATTTCTTCGGCGGGGCCGTGCCCCAGGTAGGTTTGAAGAAGGCTCTTTTGCGACTGGCGCATGGCAATGGGTTCCAAAGCCGCGGCAAGTGCGTATCGCGTGTCTTCGATGTAGCGGATATGCGCGTCTGAAAACCCAGTATCTGCGTTTGAAGTAAAGCTGGTGCCCTGAACCGAGCCGTTGCCATGCTCCAGCGGGATCGCCAGAAAATCGGTGGCGCCTGCTTCGGCCAGCTCGGCATAGACCGGATGTTCCTCCAGAACGTCTGGATCGGTCAGGTGTTTGCGTAGTGGGCGTCGCAGGGTGACGACATATTCGAACGGGCTGCCGTGCCACGCACTGGTCGACAAAACTGTGGTCGGTACGGTGTAGCGGCGTGTTTCTTCGGGTGTCCAGATGATCCCCCACGCGCTGAGCAAAGGGTTAGAGTAATTCTGTGCGATCCTTGCGCGGGCCAAGGGCACGCCAAGCGCGGTCAATCCTTCGCAATACCCTTTGACGATAAGCCTCTCGTCGCCCAGCAGGCGACCATCGGAAATCAACCAGTGGTTCAAGTGATCAGTCTCGGCCATCGTGGTCTCGCACCCTTGTTCCGCGCTGATAGTTTACCTGTCATTGGACGTTAGAGAACCCGCACCGGCTGAAAAACCTATGCTTTTCTGTCCGGCGCAAGATAGGTTGACCTCAGCTTACCGCCGCTGCCAGTGAGGGGTCGTCTTCCAATTGCTTTAGCAAACGGGCCTGTCTCACCTTGGGGTCCAGTTCGGGGTTGCTCAAATAAGCCAACATATGGGGCACGTTCTCTTCAATCTGCTCCTGAGTGGCCACCGCCATGCCATGGGCCACGAAAGGCCTTAGATACGTCATGCCGGCCAGGTTCGCCGTCTGTTGGAACGGTTTCAGAAATTCGGCCATTGTAAAGTTGTTGTATCCGCCCGCGTGATAGCTGTGCTCGGGACCTCCGGTCGAGACAAGGATGAGGAACTCACGCCCTTTCAGTTGGTCACCGCCCGGCCCGTAGGCGAAACCATAGTTCAGCACCTGATCCATCCAGGCTTTCATGACCGGAGGTGTGGAATACCAGTAGAATGGAAACTGGAACACGATCCGGTCATGGGCCAGCAAGAGGGTCTGTTCGGCTTTGATGTCAAAGCGCATCTCACTGCCGCCAATGGCGGTCAGATCGCGGGTTGTCACGTCGGCGGCTTCTGAAAGTGCGTCAAACCAGGCGCGGTTGATGCGCGATTTGCTCAGGTCCGGATGGGCGGTGAGGACGAGGGTTTTCATGTATCTGCCTCTTGCAGGAATGTTGCGGAATAATGGGTGATTAGCGGGCGGCCATCGGGTCGGGTTTCAAAGCGCCAGTTTTCCTTAACGCGGGCTTCAATGTGGCCCCCCGCAACGGTCGTGGCACTAAACAGAACTTCGAACTGGGCGGCACCGGGCTTGATTGTGATCCTGCTGACGTGATGTTCCGTTGGACGTTGCAAGGTTTCAAGCACGTCACGATACCAAGCCCGCACGCGATCATGACCGCTGAGTGTGGTATCGACATCAGGCATGTCCCAGTCCACATCTGGGTGGAGGTCAGGCAGGAACGCGTCGATCGGATCCAGCCTGTCGAACCGAGCAAACCAGTCGGCGATGAAACCGCGGATTTCGGGGTAATTGGTCACTTGAATCACCTGTTGATGGTTTACTTGGCCAGTCGCTCAGGGACCGGAGCCAGCGAGTATTGTGACCAGAAAAACGTGTTTGCCGCGTCCTGATCGGCGGACAGGTTGGTTGCCTCGACTATCTTGCCATTCTCGATCCGATAGACGAGCGCCCAGGTCGTATCGACATTTGGTTTGCCATCGGCGTTTGACCAGCCACGGTGGATATCAACCACATGGGTCTCGTCGGCCCCGAAATAGATGGGTTCTGCCTGAAAACCAGCGGTGCCCAGTTGTTCGAAAAAGGCCAGAACTTCGTCCCGATCGGTCTTGGTTCCCGACAAGGGGTGGCGGCCCGGAATGTGCCATTTGACGTTCTCGTCCATCACGGCTGCGATACCGTCCAGATCACTGGCACCATAGGCGGCGAAGAAGTCCTGTACGACTTTGATATTGTCTTCTGGGGATGCGGCCATGGCGGTCTCTCCTGTGATCAGAGCAGCGGTGAGGGCAGCAACTTTGGTCAGAGTGTTCATCTTGTGTCCTCCTGAATACGATGACACGAAGATAATAATCCCGGTAGGTCGTGATAATTCACCCTTTCGGCATTACTTTCATGTATAATATCGAATAATAAGTGTATTTGGGGACTCTATGCGCCTGCCACTCGCCACGCTTGAAATCTTTACCGCCATCGCGCGCCACGGATCGCTGCGTGCTGCGGCCGAGGCGCTGGGTATCAAGCCATCGACCGTTAGCCATCAATTGAAATCGTTGGAAGACCAGTTGGGCACCGCGCTTTTCATTCGGACAACGCGCTCGATCAGCCTGACCGAGTCCGGGCGCGCCCTGATCCGCGGCGCGGGGCCTGCCTTTGATCAACTCTCCGAGGCCGTGGAAAGCGCGCGTAGCACCGGTCACGCCGCGCGGGGCACGTTGAAACTGGCGATGCCGGAATTTGCCTACCACCTTTACGTGGGTCCGATCCTCAAAAGTTTTTGCGCTGCGTATCCAGAGATCGAACTGGAACTGTCGCTGACGGATGCCCTGTCAGACATACTCGGCGAAGAGCTGCATGCTGGATTCCGTCTGGGGGATCGTGTGGCACAGGACATGGTGGCTGTGCGGTTGACGCCACCGCTTCCAGTGACCGTCGTCGCCAGCCCGGATTACCTCACGGCACGTGGCATACCGGAAACACCGCCTGACCTGCTAGGGCATACCTGTATCCGCTACAGGTTCCAATCCTCGGGCCAGATTGCCCCATGGAGCTTTCAATCGAGCGAGGAGGAATATGCCGTAGATGTGCAAGGTAACCTGATCGCGAACGCCCTTCCTGCAACCGTCGATCTGGCGAAAAGAGGGTTAGGGTTGGCCTATACCTTCAGGGCTTATGTTGCCCCACTGATTGATACCGGAGTATTGACACCAGTTCTTGAGGACCACTTGGGCCCCACCCCCGGTATTTTCATGTATTTCCCACGCGAGTATAAATCCATGATGCCCCTGAGGCTGTTCATCGACCACATAAAGCGCCAACAAAGCGTTTGACCCTGCGCGCGCAGAACCCACATATCGAGCATTGCAAGCCGGAGCCGCTCCTTGCCCCTAAGATACGCTGATATCTACCCGTCAGAACCGTTGCTGAACAGTGATGAGATGCAGCGCCCTTCGGCGGCTGGATTAATGTCAGTGCGGTATTTTCGGGCCGAACCTGATCGGATGCCAGAGGAGGTGTTTTCGGAACACCACGTCCTTCTGAACCTGCAGGAGAAGGGGCATCGCGTGCAAAACTGGCGGGACGGCACGCTGCGGGATTTCACCTTTTGCAAAGATGAAGTCATCGTGACCCCGGCAGGTATGCGGTCAGGCTGGCGGTGGTACGGGCAGTCCGATGTGATCGTAGTCACCTTGCATCCGGACAAGGTCCAGCACTTTGCGCAGTCTGAGCTGGGTATGCTGCTGGCACCTGAACAGTTTCGCGATCTGCCGCAGTTTTCCGATCCTGACCTATGTGCCGCAGGTGTCATTCTGCGCGATGCGCTGGCAACCGACGACATGTCCTCAGCCGTGATGTTCGAAGCCATGAGCCGGGTGTTTCTGGTCAAACTGCTGCAAAAATACGGCAAACGCCGCGCCGAAGAGGTCGAGCTGTCCGCACGCTTTTCCTCTCAGCATTATCAACGGGTGCTGGCCTATGTGCAGGACCGTTTGGACCAAACGATCACGGTCGATCAACTGGCCTCTGAGGCGGGCATGAGCCCCTCGCATTTTGCGCGGGTTTTCAAGGAAACGCTGGGTTCGACGCCCATGCAATATGTCATGGCCTACCGGGTCGAGCAGGCGATGAAGATGATCGAAGACCCCACGCGCCCTCTGGGTAATATCGCTTTGGCCTGTGGATTTTCGGATCAGGCGCATTTCACGCGCAGTTTCAAACAGGTGGTGGGGCAGACCCCGCGCGCGTTCCGCGCAGCAAATGCCGTCTAAAGCAGGATCTTTCAAAAACGCGGCAGTCCGGTGCAAGTATCCCTGCTGACCGCAGCATATCTCAGGTGTCATCGGGCTTGTGCCCATCCAGACAGATTTTGGGAGATATCGCTATGAATACCCTCGCTCTGAACACCGCCGCAGCGCTTATGGCTTCGACAGCCGCTGTTGCGCAGGTCGAAACCCGCACCGTTACCTTCGAGAACGAAGGCGCTATGCTGTCCGGCACGCTGTACCTGCCGGAAGAGCGCGGAGCCGAGCCTCTGCCGACTGTCGTCGTGACCGGGGCCTGGACCTCTGTTCAGGAACAGATGCCCGCAAACTATGCCCGAGAAATGGCCGAGCGCGGCTTTGCCGCCTTCACCTTTGATTTCCGCGGTTGGGGCAAATCGGGCGATCTGCCGAACAACGTGCGCTTCGTTGAAAGCCCCGAGGCCAAGACATCGGACATCAAAGCGGCCATCGCATTCGTTGCGACCCTACCCGAAGTAGATGCCGACCACATCAACGGTCTGGGGATCTGCGCCTCGGCCGGGTACATGGTCGATGCGGTCTCTGGCAATCCGCTGGTTCAGCGGCTGGGTTTGGTTGCACCATGGTTGCAGAATGAAGAGATCGTCGAGGCGGTTTATGGCGGCGCAGAAGGTGTCGCCGGGCTGATCGAGGTGTCCCACGCTGCCGAGGCCGCTGGCGGTCAGATCATCCCCGCCGCAGGACCCGAGGGTGCCGAGGGCGTTCTGATGCCAATCGGTGGATACTACTATGAGGCCGACCGGGGCGCGATCCCGGAATATGACGACAAGTGGAACAATGCGGGCTGGGAAGGATGGTTGACCTATCACCCCGCCGACAATCCGCAGCGTTTGGATAAACCACTGGCAATTGTGCACTCGGAAAGCGCAGCGATCCCACAGGGCGTGCAGACCTTCCTTGCCGGTTTCGCAGGCGACGCGACAGCTAAATGGCTGGAGGATGTCACGCAGTTCGACTTCTACGACAACCCCGAGGATGTCACCCGCGCGGCCGATACCGTCGCTGACCACTTCCGCGCCGGTTCGAGCAATTGAGCCCTGTTTGGACGCCGAGCAATCGTTTGGCGTCCACCCTCAACTATTCGGAGCATTCTTGTGCGTAGAAAACTCACATCGACCCTTGCGGCCGTCTCAATGATCGGTACCGCAGCGTTTGCCGAGCAGCAAGCCGATATCTCGACCGCAATCACCGATATCGCGGCAGGTGCTGACCGCCACGACTGGACCCGCGTGCGCGGCGCGTTTTCCGATACCGTCACGACGGATTATACCAGCCTCTGGGGCGGAGACCCGGTCACGCAACCCGCCGACGAGCTTGTAGCGAGCTGGTCCGCCTTTCTTCCTGGTTTCGACGCGACGCACCATATGGTGACCAATCACACCATCACCTCTCTGTCCGATACATCCGCCACAGCACAGGCTGATTTCACAGCAACCCATCGTCTTGATGATGGCCTGTGGGTGCTTGGTGGCCGCTATGACTATAAGCTTGAGAAATCAGACGACCGCTGGCTTGTCACATCAATGACCATGACGGCAATCTGGGAATCCGGTGACCGTGCGCTTGTGGCTCTTGCCGGCCAGCGCGCTGCCGAGGCGAATTGAAGGAGGGACCATGACCAGTCAGCGTATCGCACTCGTGACCGGCGCCAACCGCGGCATTGGTAAAGAAGTGTCCCGCCAATTGGCTCGGGACCATGGGATGAAGGTTCTAATGGGTGCGCGCGATCTGGCAAAAGGGCAGGCTGCTGCGGATGAGATCGGATATGGGGCACAAGCCTTGCAACTGGATGTTTCTAGTCCGGATTCTGTCGCGGCCGCCTTCTTCTTGATGGTTGAATCGGCCTATGGGCGCCTTGATGTTTTGGTGAATAACGCGGGCGTGGATTATGACACCGACCAGATGGTTCACCTCGCCGACTTGGACCGGGTGCGTCGCGCGTTTGATACGAACCTTTTCGGCCCGTGGGAGACCACGATTGCGGCGGTGCCACTGCTAAAACAAGGCACGGAAGCCCGGATCGTCAACGTGTCCTCTGGGGCGGGGTCGCTGACCAGCATGTCCGCCGGAACGCCTGGCTATGGCGTATCCAAAGCTGCTCTGAACGCGCTGACGCTCAAGACCGCTGCCGCGTTGAAACCTCAGGGCATTCTCGTCAACGCCGTGTGTCCCGGTTGGGTTGCCACGGATATGGGGGGCGGGGGACGTCCGATTTCCGAGGGTGCCAGGGGCGTTGTCTGGGCAGCGACCTTACCGAAAGGTGGCCCGACCGGAGGGTTCTTTCGCGATGGCGTCGCAATTGATTGGTAGGTTCAGCCGGGCGTCATGAAATCAATCAGCTTCCTGACCCGCGCGGGCAACAGGCGGCGGCTGGGATAGACGGCGAACATGTCCCGCGTCATTGGTTGGGCATCCGTGACCTCAAGCCGTTGCAACTCATCCTCCAACATATCCGAAGGCAGCATCGCGACACCTAGGTTGCGACGGGCGGCCTGCGCAATGACATCAAGGTCGGTTAAACTGTGCGCGATGTGCTTCGGGTGCAGTGTTTCCCCGCTCTCCAGCACCCAGGGTTGACCAGCATTCAGGGCGGGCAAAGCAAGAAAGTCTGGTCTGGATATCGACCCGTCCAACCCATGCTCTCGAATGAAGCCTTGTCCTGCGCAAAAGCAGTAGGGAACTGACCAAAGCCGTTTCGCGACAAGGCTGGAATCCGTCAAGGGGCCGAGGCGGAAGGCAAGATCGATATTGTCGCGAAAGAAGTCTAGCATGACATTGGTTGTGGTCATCTCAAACGTCACATCCGGGTTCTCTGCTGCATAATCCAACAACCGAGGGCCAATGGTCGTGCGCGCGGCCAGCGGAGGCGCCGTGATGCGGATGCTCTGGCGTCTGGTGTCGTCGGTAAAGCCCGCTATACCTTGCAGAGCCTCGATCGGGTCCTGACATAGATCCAGAAGGCGGCGGCCTTCTTCCGTTAGGCGCACCTGCCGCGTCGTTCGCTCGAACAGCTTAGTGCCAAGATGGTCCTCCAACTCGGCAATCCTGCGGCTGACACGGCTGAGCGGGATCCCCAGACGCCCCGCAGCTTTGGAAAAGCTGAGATGGTTTGCGACGACGGTAAACAGGGCAAGGTCGTTGTAGATCATTATTCTAATTTTGGGATTATTTCTCCTGATATCAACTATTATCGTCCAGCGACGTGGCCTCTAACTTCTGCGCAACAGAAGGAGACAGCTCATGCCTTTCGCTATTGAAATCGCCCAGACCGGCAAACCAGATGTTTTGCGCGAAACCAACCGTGCGACCCCGACCCCCAATGCCGGGGAAATCCTGATCCGCAACAAGGCCGGGGCGGTTAACTTCATCGACACGATCATCCGTCGCGGTGAAATGCCCGAGGGGATGATGCCCGAGCTACCTCATGTACCTGGGGTCGAGGGGGCCGGAGTGGTTGAGGCGCTGGGCGAGGGGGTCGAAGGATTCTCTGTCGGGGACCGCGTGGCGTGGATGGGGCCGATCGGAGCCTGTGGATACAGCACTCAGTCGGTGATCGGTGCGCCCTATGTCTCCCGGTTGGCCGATTCTGTCGAGTTCGAAACCGCAGCCGCAATCCCCGTCAACGGGATGACCGCCTACCATATGCTGGTCAATCTGGGCGGCGCGGCAGCTTGCAAATCTGTACTGGTTCACGCTGCGGCCGGGGGTGTTGGCACCATGGCGCTACACATTGCTAAGCATCTGGGCATGACAGTGATCGCTTCGACCAGCACCGACAAGGTTGGGTATGCGAAGGATCAAGGTGCCGATCACGTCATCGACTATCGCACCGAGGATGTCACCGCGCGGGTGTTGGACCTCACCGAAGGGCGCGGCGTTGATCTGACGCTGAACCCGATCTCGGGTGAAACCCTCAAATCAGACCTCGACGCTCTGGCGCCTTTGGGCACGGCAGTTCTGTTCGGGTTCCTTGCCGGTCCGCCCGCAGGTAATTTTGCCGAGGATTTGGCGAAGCACTTTCAGAAGTCGGTCTCGGTCCGGGTAAGCGACATATACACCTATTTCGCTAACCGCCCCGATCAGTTCAGCGCAGATATGGCCACGGTGTTTGAATTGTTGCAAGCGGGTGTTCTGTGCCCGCAGGTGACGATCCTACCTATTGCCCAAGCCGCCGAGGCGCACCGTCGTTTGGAAGCCGGTGAAACCACCGGCAAACTGGTTCTGAGCATAGAGTGATCGAGCCCGGCAAACACGAGTCACTGCAAGGCGGTCGAGTCTAGTTGAAAAAGACCTTTAGCCCCACATAGGGCCCTTGCTGCGTGACATCATAGGCGAAGGGGCCGGTTGATGTTGAATCACTGTAGTCGACGCTGAAATATCTGTAGCCAAAGGTGATCGCGGTCCGATCCCACGGCTGGTAGTCAAAGCCGATATTTGCGCCAACCTGCAGATCGTTGCCTCCGGCCCCGAACCCGCCAAGTTCCAGCGATGCGATGGTGGTCCACCGGTCGTTGAGACGCCACATGCCCCGGGCACCCACAACGGGCTCAATCCAGCCTTCGTCACCGCCTTGGGTGGGCGGATTGGTCGGCCCCGGAGTCGTGAACCTGATTTCCTGCCGGATCGAGTTGTAGCGAATGCCGCCTTGCAGATCGACGGTGTAGCGCTGGTTGTAGGTACCATAGGTCCCATCCGCCACGCGATAGGCCCCCATGACCGCAAACCATTTTTGGCGCACATCTACATCCACTGCAGTGGCGGCCGGGCCGGGGAGGGTGGTGTCCTCTCCGATGCCGACGTAATTGGCGTCAACGATGATACCAAAGTCTCCGTTCCAGGCCTCATACCGCCCGGCCGCTGCGAAATCGAGAACATCCAGCACGTCGCCAAGATCGAGGTCAATATCGGCTGAAACGCCCGAGACGGTTGACGTTCCATGCGTGCGCAGCGGCGTAAACAGGTAAAAGCCAAGAGTGTGTCGCCAGCCGTCTTCGGTCTGACCCGGCGCAGGCAGGGACTGGGCGTATGCTGCGCTCGACAGAAAACAGGACAGGGCCGTGGCGCCTGCCATCACGGCAGCGGATCTGATAGCCATTGGTGAATCTCCTTACTTTCAAATTGCGCGACGACCTTGCTGCAAGCCGTCAGTGTCCGGATATACGATCATCTGCCAACAGAAGACTGTTTGAGCAGGAATGCCTCGACAGCGGCTTCGGTTTCAGGTCGCAGGTTTTCGATGCCTTCATAGGGAACACCACGGGCTGGTTCGATGTCCGGGTATTTCTCCTTGCGTTTCAGATGGCGCCCCAGAATACGGACGAACTCTTGCCCGCCCCAAGCCCCAACCTCGGTTGAAACCGGGTATTTCTCATGCGTATCGCGGTAAACATCGAAGAAATCGGCTAGAATCGCGCTCTCTCCGGCTCCGGGAATGCGCAGCTTTAGTTGATCTTTGATGACCGCGCGGGGGGTGTGGACGGAATAGACGATCAGGTGGTCGCGCCGTCCTTTTGTCTCGCCCAACAGCAGCAGCGAGGATTGGTCGACCCCGTCCACCAGCCGATCCCGAGGAATGCCGCTTTCGGCTCCGGCGAACCGGGCGAGTGTGGTATAGAGATCCGAGACGTGGACGATATCTCCGACGATGCCATCGGCCTCAATCATGCCGGGCCAGCGGATGAAACTGTCGACCCGAATGCCGCCCTCGGACACATCACCTTTGCCACCGGCGAAAACCATCGGGGTGAACCCTGATTGCGGCGAATACTTGGTGAAATGGCCGTTGTCGCCCATCACGATGACAATGGTGTTGTCGGCCAGGCCAAGCGCCTCCATCTCGTTGAAGATATCGCCGAGCCAGCTGTCGAGCTGCTGCATCTTGTCGACATAGAGCCCTCCGTTCGGCGATTGCGGCCCCGAACGACCTGCGCGCGTGTTGTCCAGCGGAATGAGTGGCCAATATTGCAGGAAGAACGGCGCTTCCCCGCCAGCCAGCTCGCGCATTTTTTCAAGCGTCTGGTCCTGGTAGCGCTGGTTCATTTCGTCATATTTTTCGGCGGTCCAGCGCTCGCCTGCGGTCATGTCAACTTCGCGCGCAAGACCCCCGCGTTCAGCTTCAAGGCCGGTGACCATCGCGGCAGGGTCGGGGCGAAAGAAGTCGTCCAGAACGAAACGGTCATCGAAATCCGAGATTCCGACCGAGACCTGTTCCTTGATCGCATCGTCGTTGTAGATGGTCAGTTGGCCCTGCTGATGAACCGGGAACCCCGCCCAATCGAAGCCTTGGTTATGAGGCCAGGCCTCGGGGATATCGCCCATGTGCCACTTGCCCACATGCACAGTCGCATAGCCCGCATCTGACAGGATCTCGGCCAGCGTGACTTCGTCGGCTGGCAGGCCGAACCCGGCGATATCCACGGTGGTGTCGCCCATGCCCATCCGAACCGGAAGCCGCCCGGTCATCATCGCAACCCGTGTGGGTGTGCAGGAGGGTTCGGTATACATGCGCACCATGCGCATCGCTTCGTCCGAGAAGGCGTTGATATGAGGCGTCGAATACCCGCGCACCGCGTTCAGTTCTGGAATACCAAGATCGCCAAAGCCGATATCGTCAATCAGGATATTGATGATGTTGGGTGGCTTGCCGTCGTTCGAGCTTCGGAAGTCTTCTAGCAACTGGTCAACCTCGGCATTGTCAGCAGCCCATTGTTCGGCATTCTGCGCTTCGAGGATGTAGTACTCGGCATCATGGATGATCGGCGCGTCCTGAGCGGTTGAGATCGTGGCCGATAGGCAGAACAGCACCGACAGGCTGGTTAGGGTTTTCATTTCAACAATCCTCATTCGCTTTGGGCGGGGGTCTGGCGGGGGTCAGATGTGGTGTTGGGCGGGCCGGAGCGGTTGATATCCGTGCCGGGGAAGAACTCGACCCAGACATGCCAGAACATGCCTGATCGAAGGGTCTCAACGCGGGTCAGTTGGCCGCAATCCGCGTTTCCGAAGAAATCGACATGGGTGATGGGCGCGCCGCTGTCATTGTACCAGACGCCAACGCTTTCATAGATTGGGTCGTAGGACACCACGACGTCACGCCCGCCAACCGTGGCGTTGATCAGCCCTTTATTTTCGGCCAGGAAATCATCGGTCCAGCAAACTGCGTCGTCACCGATCGTGATGCCCCAGACATAGGTTTTGTTGGGCAGACGGTTGTCGCTGTGGCTCATGTTGTCCATGACGGGCGCTTCTTCTTGGTGCTGCTTGGCGATGCCCGAGGAGAAAACGGTTTCAGTAAAGGTGTCGAACAACCTGAGAAGCGGGTTCGAGGAGGGCTTGTTCAGAAAAACCTCACCATTTGGATAGGCCTTTTGAAATCCCCGAAAGCTCATCCGAAAGGTGGGCCATGGCTGCATTGCCGCTGTTTTCGAGGCGTCGCTGTCGAAGCGGCCATAGATCTGCTGGATCGGCTCTCCGGTGGTGTTGTCGCGTAGGATCAGGTTGTTGCCATGCTGGGCCATCACCTCAAGATCCAGACGTTTGCCGTGGATCTCGGGTTTGTAGGCCTGCCCCAGATTGGCCATGGCGCAATAGGTCATAACGATGTCATCGCCGCCCAACCCCTTATCGTTTCCGGCCAGATGAGGGCGCATCAGTTGGGCGTCGGAATGCGCCCGCGCGTGGCCGTTGTTTTCGATCACCAGAACACTGGCAGAGGGGTTGATGAATTGCTGCGCCTCAGAAATCGGGTAGTAGCGGGCGGTGTTTTGCTGGTTGCGCAGACCGATATGGACCCAAACCCATGGAAACACGAATAGGAACACGATCACCAGAGACACCGCGGGTACGCCGAGGAAAAACAGCCAGCCCGGACCGCCACCAAGAAAATGCCCGACAAGCATCAGCGCAAGCCCGGCGAATCCGGCGGCAAGATAGGTGTTCTCATTCCGGATAAAGCGGATCATGTTATTGCGCTTGACCTTCAGCACCATCTGGCTGACGTCACCAAGATCGCGGAAATACATGAACCCGATGGTCAACGACACGAGGAGCCCGACGTAGAAGAGAAGATTGGCCAACATTTGAATCGCCTTTTTGCGTCTTGATTAGCCTTCGGGCGGGGTCGAATGGGACGAAAGGTAAGTTTTGATTTCGTCCTCAAGCCCTCGGAGGCTGTCGATGAGATCAGAATTTCTTGGGTCACTTGCATCGCAGGGAAGAAGAGCAGCCAGGCTTTCAAAGTCAGCGCAGATTTGCGCAAAGACCGTGTCTGAGCTGCGCAGGCGCCGGATGTCATTCGCCTGATCAGGAAAGTGTATCGACAAGCAAGCCATCATAAGCCTCACGGTGTCTGAACCCAGTTGTGCCCCCGCGATGAGGTCCGTTCCCCTCCTTTGCTAATCATTGTGTCCGAAATTCATTTACACATTCAGGTATCTTAACGTATGTTACGGGGTAACATGTTATTTTTCAAAGACTTGAAACAAGCCAGCGGTTAACGAAAGCGATGTCAGACGCCAGCGTAAAGTCAGAACCAGCCCAAAAAACGCTCTCGGATGAAGACATTCAGCGGGCACTGAAGGCGGTCCTGGACAGCCCGGAATTCGATGGGGCCGAGCGGCTGCAGTCTTTCCTCAGTTACGTTGTCCAAAAGCTTCTAGCGGGCCAGTCCGAGGATATACGCGCCAAGTCGATCGCCGAGGATGTCTACGGAAGGGCGCTGGATTCCGGGGGTGACCCCATGGCCGTCGTGCGGGTCGATGCGGGGCGTATGCGTCGGCGATTGGCGAGCTTCTATTCGAACTCCGGCAAGGATCAGAGGCTGCGCATCCATGTAGATCCGGGTGGTTATGTCCCCCGGTTTGAGGTTTTGGACCTAGACATACCGTCAGACCGAGCTCGTCCCTCAAAGACTGTCTGGGTCTTAGTGGCGGTTTTGGGCGCGTTGGCGGTCGCGGGCGGCGCAATACTGTTTTCCCGCTCGCCCCAGTCACCGCTCAGCCCGGTCGCGGTCTCGTCAAGTGCCAATCAGGAACAAGCTGTCAGAGAGGCGCTGTTCTCGACAAACCCGAGCAAACTACAAGCCGTTAATCTGGCCATTGAGGCGCGCCTGCTGATGTTCCCGGTTCTGGACCGTGACAGGCTGCAAGCCGTGCGCGGAATGTTCGAGCGCGCCATGGCACTGGATGAGACGTATTTCGGCGGCTACGCCGGTTCGGCGCAGGCGATCAGCATCCTTGCTTTAACAACCCCGCCTGGAGCTGAAAAACAGGCGCTTCTGACCCTCGCCAAAAACCGAGCGCAGCGAGCGTTGGAGTTGGCGCCAGACGAAGGTTGGAGCCATTCCGCCCTTGCCCTGGCTTCATTTTGCTCACGCGAGCATGAGGCCGCGCTTGCCCAATCCGCACGCGCAACGCGGCTTGCCCCTGATGATATCCACGTCACGAATTTTGATGCCCTGTTCGCGTTGTTTGGTGGGGATTTTCAGCGCGCAATAGCGTCCGCCAATCGGGCGCAGGGCGCCAATACGACCAACGGAAGATTTCCTTATCGTAGCGTGTTGGCTTCATCCAGCTATCACTTGGGGGACTATCAGGCGTCCGTAGACCAGTTCAACGAGGCGGTCAGGCTGGGTGATCCGGTCAGCGCAATCTCGATCGGTTATCTTGCGGCAAGCTATCAGCGGCTCGGAGACGATGAGCGCGCGCGGGCCACAATCCTGTTGTTGGACGAAGCCTGGCCCGGCTACCCTTTAGCGGCGCTGTTTCGAACCTTGTTTGCCGATCCGGACCACGCAGAAGACATCATCGGCGCGCTCAACGAAATATCGGCTTTGCCAACTGACTAGGGGCTTGAAAAAAGGGCTACTCTCGGATTTCCGACGGATCGACGCCCCAGAGGTTGGCTTTCAGCGTCCACCCCTTGTAGCCCCCCGCCGAAATGCGACACCAGTCCAGAGAGCAAGCGCCGAGACGGGCGACCACTCCGGTTTCGAAATGCGCGTTGACGGTCGAGTTCGGGTCGGGTCGGGCATAAACCGGCAGCATCTCGGATTCGATCAGCACCGTGCGCACGCCGGACAGCAGGGCATAGTGAACCCAACCTCCGGCTCCGTCGCGATCCTGTACCTTGCGCCAGTTGCCGTATTCCGCGGTGATCTGCAATGGCATGCCGCGCCGCTTGAACACCCAGTCGATTCGGTGGGTCAGGGAAGGACCACGACGCACATTGCCTTCGGCAGCCTTCATCGAAACATAGCGCGGAAGGGGCAGATTGGTGACCGGGCCGCGCGCGTCTTGGGCTGCGACCGGCGCAGAGCCGAACGCAATAAAATACGCGGATAGGATCGCCAAACAAAGGCGTTTCACCGGTAGAAGACCACTCACTGACTGCCTGCTCTTGTGCCTGTTGATCTGCTTTCGAAAAAAGGTCGACTCAATGCCTTTGGGGTTCTTGTGCCCCGCCTTATCCTGCGCCACGATGCCATGACGCAAGCGCGTTTGCAAAGCAGTGGGAGGGCGGAAGTGCCAAGAGAACGTCTGAGTGTTGTTGTTACGCGACGGTTGCCGGAAGTCGTGGAAACGCGACTGAGCGAGCTGTTTGATGTTCGCCTGCGCGACGATGACACCCCCATGACCCGTGAGGAACTGGTCGCCGCCGTGCAAGAGGCCGACGTGCTGGTGCCGACGGTGACCGACACAATCGACGGTGGTCTGCTGGGGCAAGCTGGCGAAAAGCTGCGTTTGATTGCCAATTACGGGGCAGGGGTCGACAATATCGACGTCTCAACCGCGCGTCAGCGTGGCATCCTGGTCTCGAACACTCCGGGTGTTCTGACCGATGATACGGCCGACATGACCATGGCGCTGATTCTGGCGGTGACGCGTCGTTTCCCTGAAGGCGTGGCGCTGATGCAGCAAGGCGATTGGTCCGGTTGGGCTCCGACCGCTTTGCTGGGCGGTCGGATCGGAGGGCGACGTCTGGGTATTCTGGGCATGGGTCGGATCGGTCAGGCCGTTGCGCGCCGTGCCAGTGCATTCGGGATGCAGGTCCACTACAACAACCGCCGCCGGTTGCGCCCCGAGATTGAACAGGATCTGGAGGCCACCTATTGGGAAAGCCTTGATCAGATGGTGGCACGGATGGATGTGATCTCGGTTCATTGCCCCTCGACCCCTTCAACGTTCCACCTGTTGAATGCGCGGCGATTGAAGCTGCTCAAACCCTCGGCTGTGGTGGTAAATACTTCGCGTGGTGAGGTGATCGACGAAAACGCGCTGACGCGGCTGATCCGGTCCGGTGATATCGCGGGTGCCGGGCTGGATGTTTACGAACACGGTACACAGGTGAACCCACGCCTTCGCAAGCTGCCCAACGTGGTGTTGTTGCCCCACATGGGATCGGCCACGCTGGAGGGGCGGATCGAGATGGGTGAGAAAGTGATTATCAATATCAAGACTTTCGAGGATGGACACAGACCACCGGATCAGGTGGTCCCATCCATGCTGTAACCTTTTCTAGGAGCACATTATGCGTATCAATCGGATTTCAGGATTACTTCTGTCTGCCATAGCCTTTGCCGCTCCGGGTTTTGCCCAGGAAACAGCGGACTCCGTGGCCCCCGAAGGCGCAAGCGAAGGTCAAGTTCAAGCTCTGACCGACGAGTTGATCGCGGCGCTTGAGGCCAAAACAAGCGGTGTGCCCGTACAGTCCGAGAATTGGATGGTCGCTGCGGCCAACCCCTTGGCAGTTGAGGCCGGGGCGAAGATCTTGCGGGCGGGTGGATCGGCAGCGGATGCCATGGTCGCGGTGCAGGTTGTTCTGGGATTGGTCGAGCCGCAATCCTCGGGCCTTGGGGGCGGGGCGTTTCTGGTCTGGTACGATGCCGCCACGGGACAGCTTACTACACTGGACGGGCGTGAGACGGCCCCGTTGGATGCGACGCCGACCTTGTTTCAGGATGAAAATGGCGAGCCTTTGCAGTTCTTTGATGCCGTCGTTGGAGGGTTGTCCGTTGGCACGCCCGGAACGCCTGCCTTGCTGGAAGACGCGCACCGCCGTTGGGGCCGCTCACCTTGGCCCGGGCTGTTCACTGATGGTATCCGGCTGGCGGATGACGGGTTCCTTGTCTCGCCTCGTCTGGCCAGTTTGGTCGCCAACGACGCCGAACGTCTGTCGCGGTTCCCTGCAACGGCTGAATATTTCCTGCCCGAAGGTGAACCGCTGCAACAGGGCCAACGCCTGATGAACCCGGCCTATGCTGATACACTGCGCGCTCTGGCTGAGGACGGTGCCGCCGGGTTCTACGGCGGGCAAATCGCGTCAGATATCGTTCGGACCGTCCGCACCGCGCCGGGCAATCCCGGCGTATTATCTGGCACCGATCTGGCCCTGTATCAGGTCATTGAACGCGATCCGGTTTGCGCCGCCTACCGCGCCTATGAGGTCTGCGGGATGGGTCCGCCTTCGTCCGGAGCGCTGACCGTTGGGCAGATTCTGGGTATGCTGAACAGCTATGATCTGGCCGCGATGGGGCCTGAGAGCATGGAGGCATGGCGCCTGATCGGCGAAGCGTCACGCCTCGCCTTTGCGGATCGGGGGCGGTACATGGCCGATAGTGATTTCGTGCCGATGCCGACCACCGGGCTGGTCGACCTGGACTATCTGGCGCAGCGCGCGGAGCTTTTGAACGCTGAGGGCGCACTGACCGAGGTCTCCCCGGGCAATCCCGAGTTTGATCATGCGATGAACTGGGCTGATGACGAGTCATTGGAGCTGCCTTCGACCTCGCATATCTCGATCGTGGACAGTTACGGCAACGTCTTGTCGATGACGACGACGATTGAAAACGGCTTTGGCTCGCGCCTGATGACGAACGGGTTTTTGCTGAACAACGAACTGACCGATTTTTCGTTCCGCACCCATCGCGACGGCGTGCCCATCGCGAACCGCCTTGAACCCGGCAAGCGCCCGCGTTCGTCCATGAGCCCGACCATCGTCATGCAGGACGGCGCGCCGGTTCTAGCCATCGGGTCTCCAGGAGGCAGCCGTATCATTGGCTACGTTGCCAAGTCGATCATCGCTTGGGCGGATTGGGATATGGATGTGCAGCAGGCGATCTCGCTGCCGCATCTGGTCAACCGGTTCGGGACCTATGATGTAGAGGTGGACACTGCGGCCGAAGGCTACGCGGATGCGCTGATCGAGATCGGGTTCGAGGTGAACCCCCGCGACTTAACCTCGGGCTTGCATGCGATTGAGATCGGCGAAACTCTCAGCGGTGGGGCGGACCATCGGCGTGAAGGGATCGCGCTGGGAGAATAAAATCTAGGTCTTGCCCGGCTCGGGCGGGCCTTTTCGACACATTGGGAAAGGCCCGTGCATCTGGCGGGCAGGAGAGGGTTAGCATGGTGCAGGCGACGGCTTTGCCGAGAAATGAGGCTGGGATTGGAACGGTGCTCGGCATCTTGAAGCAACAGTTTGGGGATCGTCTTCAAACTGGCGCGGCTATCCGCGAACAGCATGGCCACACCACGACCTGGATCACCAATCAAAGCCCGGACGCGGTGGTGTTTCCACACACCACGCAGGAGGTCTCTGAGATCGTGAAAACCTGTGCCGCGCATAAGGTGCCAGTGATCGCGTTTGGCACGGGTACTTCGCTTGAAGGGCATGTGAACGCTCCTGCAGGCGGCGTGTCGGTCGATCTGACCCAGATGAACAAGGTGCTGGCGGTGCATGCCGAGGATCTTGATTGCGTCGTGCAACCCGGTGTCACGCGCGAAGACCTGAACACCCATCTGCGCGATCAGGGCCTGTTCTTTCCGATTGATCCCGGCGCCAATGCCTCACTCGGCGGGATGGCTGCGACCCGCGCGTCCGGAACAAATGCGGTGCGCTATGGCACCATGCGGGACAACGTACTGAGCCTTGAGGCGGTGATGCCGGATGGGCAGATCATCCGGACCGGCAATCGCGCCAAGAAATCCTCGGCGGGGTACGATTTAGCGCGGCTGCTTATCGGGGCCGAAGGCACTCTAGGCATCATTACCGAATTGACCCTACGCCTGCACGGCATCCCCGAGGCGATCAGTTCGGCCCGCTGCTCTTTCCCAACCGTCGATGCTGCCTGCCGGGCAGTAATGATGACGATCCAATACGGCGTACCTGTCGCGCGGATTGAATTGTTGGATGAACTATCCGTCAAAGCCGCCAATGCTTATTCCGGCCTGACCCTGCCCGAAACGCCTCTGCTGCTGTTAGAGTTCCACGGCTCGGATGCCAGCGCCGCCGAACAAGCCGAGACCTTTGGCCAGATTGCAGAAGAGTTTGGCGGCACGGACTTCGCGGCAACCTCGACCACCGAGGAGCGCAACAAGCTCTGGCAGGCGCGTCACGACATGTACTGGGCCAGCCTTCAGCTGCGACCGGGCGCCAAGGGGATCTCGACCGATGTTTGCGTGCCGATTTCTCGTCTGGCCGAGGCCGTAGGGGCCGCTCAGGATAAAGCGGCCGAGCTTGACTTACTTGCGCCTATTGTTGGGCATGTCGGCGACGGGAACTTTCACACTCTGCCCCTGATCGACATGGACGACGCCGAAGAAGTCCGCCGGGCCGATGAGTTCGTCGGTTGGCTCAACGATCTGGCCATCTCGATGGAGGGCACCTGCACGGGCGAGCATGGCATCGGGCAGGGCAAGCGCCCCTATCTTGAGAAAGAACTGGGGCTGGCAACACACTACATGGCCGCGATCAAGGCGGCGCTGGACCCCGACAACATCATGAATCCGGGAAAGATACTGGCCGATCACACCTAGCAGTTTCCGCGATCTTGTCCGCTTTGTGCCCACAAAACGTCTAGGTGATGTGATGTCTTATGGCGAAAGACGAACAGGTGATCGATATGAGTGCAAAATATCTGGCTGGCTTTGTCGCGGTGGCCGGGCTGGCAGTCGCGGGGCTGGATTACTACCAGAAAGCGAAAGCCTCGGGTGACGGGTTAAGTGCAGGCGACTATATCGCAGCCTTCACCGGCGGGTCCGAGGATGCGCCCGCAAGCGTTGACAGCACGTCGGAAGTTCAGGAATCCGAAACCGCCAAGCCGCCTGGCAAACTGGTGTGCAAGACCGTCGGAAACACCAAGCGGTGTCGCTCGGAAGGCTGACGGCTGGATCGTAAGTCGCCATTTAACGACCTGCATCTCCCGTGCGGGTCGTTTTTCTTATATCACTGGTCGGATGGCTTCCGCGATTGATTTCGGAATCAAGCCATATGGTGGCAACAGATTCCAAGGGGAGACACCCGGTTATGAAAACCCAAGTCAAAGCACTGGTCGTTGGCGGCGGCGCCGTCGGAACCTCGATTGCCTATCACCTGGCCAAAGCGGGCTGGGATGATGTGATGTTGATCGAGCGGGATGAGCTGACCTCGGGCTCGACCTGGCACGCGGCGGGCCTGCTGCCGCTTTTCAACATGTCTTACGCGACGACCCACATCCACAAGTACTCGGTCGACTTCTACAAGCAGCTTGAAGAAGAGACCGGCCTCAACGCGGGCTTCGCCGTGGTCGGCAACCTGCGCATGGCGCAGACGCAAGAGCGTATGGACGAATACATGCTCTATGCGTCTACAGCTGAGACCTGCGATGTGGCTTACGAATGGCTGACACCCGAACAGATCAAGGAACGCTGGCCGCTGATCGAAACCGGCGACCTGAAAGGAGCGATCTATCACACCGAGGATGGCTATATTAACCCGGCTGACGTGACCCAAGCGATGGCCAAAGGTGCCCGTCAGCGTGGCGTCGACATCGTTCGCAAGATGCAGGCGGATGCCTTCCACTGGAACGGCACTCATTGGGAAGTCACCTGCACCAAGATGATCGAGCAGGGCGGCAACCTTGTTCCCTCCGACGAGCAGGTGGTGATCACCGCCGAGCATGTTGTGACCGCATCGGGCAACCACGCGCAGCGCACGGCCAAGATGCTGGGCATCAAATTGCCCGCGATCCCGGTCGAGCACACGTTCATCGTCATGGACAAAGACCCTGAGCTTGTCAAATGGCGTGAAGCTGGTAACCCCGAGCACCCCGTTGTGCGTGATGCCGACAACGAGTCTTATGCACGTGAAGAACGCGGTGGCTGGATTTTGGGTATCTATGAACACGGTGCACCTGCGCGCTTTGAACATGGCGTACCGGACAGCTTCCGCGCTGACCTGTTCCCGCTGGATATCGACCGGATCGCAGACCAGTACATGGCGATGGCCGAGCGCGTGCCCTCCTGTGCTGAATCCGGCTTGAAAGACGATTTCAACGGCCCGATCTGCTACACGCCGGACGGCAACCCGCTGGTTGGTCCGGCTCCGGGCCTGCGCAACATGTGGATGGCCGAGGGCTTTTCGTTCGGGATCACCGCTGCGGGCGGCACCGGCTATTATCTGGCGCAGATGATGGTCGATGGCGAAGCCGAGATCGACATGGCCTCGCTGGACCCCAAGCGCTATTCCTCGAACTGGATGACCACCGAGTTCGCGGCCCGTAAGAACGAAGAATGCTATGAGCACGTCTACATCCTGCACCATCCTGACGAAGAGCGTGAAGCCTGCCGCCCGCTGCGGACCGTTCCGGCATACGATCGCCAGAAAGCGCGCGGTGCTCAGTTCGGCTGGGTGAACGGTTGGGAACGTCCGAACTATTTCGGCCCTGTTGATGCACCGGACAATTTCGACAAGGAAAGCCGTTCGTTCCGTCGCGGTGGCTGGTGGCAGTATGCAGTCGAAGAAGCCAAAGCGGTCCGCGAAGGCGTGGGCCTGATCGACGCATCGGCCTTTACCAAACATGTCGTCAAAGGCCCCGGTGCGACCCAGTTTCTGGACTGGTTCACCTGCAACAAGCTGCCCAAGGTCGGTCGTATCAACCTGACCTACGCACTGACCTCGCACGGCACCACCCGCACTGAATACACCATCGTTCGAAATGGCGAGAACAACTACTACATCGTCTCTGCCGGTGCCTGGACCGAATACGACGCCGACTATCTGCGCAAGGCGGCCGAGGACAAGATGGAGGAGTTCGGTTATATCGAAATCCAAGACGTGACCACTCAGTGGGGCGTCTTCGCCATCGCCGGACCCAAGTCGCGTGATGTTCTGAAAGAGGTCATCAAGGACGCCGATCCGGAAACCGCGCTGTCCAACAAGCGCTTCCCGTGGCTGTCGGCCCGCCAGATCGAACTGGGCATGTGCCCGGTCAACGCGATCCGTGTGGCTTATACCGGTGAGCTGGGTTGGGAGCTGCACCACCCGATCGAGATGCAGAACTACCTGTTCGACCTGCTGGAGAAAGCCGGTGAGAAGCACGGTATGAAGCTGGTCGGTGCCCGCGCCCAGAACTGGCTGCGTCAGGAGAAATCCTATCGTGCCTTCGGCACCGAACTGGGCCGCGACGCGACCCCGCTGGAAGCAGACCTTCCGCGCTTTGTCGACCTTTCGAAAGACTTTTACGGCAAGGCCAAGCTGGAAGAGACCGGTGTGCGCTTCAAGTGCTGCACCTTGCTGATTGACGGACCAGCCGATGCCGACCCGTGGGGCCGCGAGGCGCTCTACACGCCGGAAGGAACACGCGTGGGTCGTCTCACCTCGGGCGGTTACTCGGTGGCGTTTGAGAAATCCATTGGCATGGGCTATGTGACGCCTGATCTCGCGGTTGAAGGCACCAAACTGAAGGTCAAGATTCAGGACAAGCTGTGGGATGCAGTCGTCACCTGCGACAGCCCCTACGACCCGAAAAACGAAACCATCCGCAAGGACGGCTGACATTTTGGATAACTGTGGCGGCGCGAGTGAATGCGCCGCCTGCGGCGACACATGCTTCCGGCGGAGGTATTTTCAAACAGAAGAAGCGGGGGCTGGTGAAAAATCCAGCCCCCCTGCTTTTGGCAAGGGGGGCCTTCTCCTGTTGCGGTCATCGGCGCCTCCGCCTGTACCGCAGATCCACAGTCTCAAATCAGAGTTAACCGTCCGTTACTTCTTCTGTTCAAAAATCCCTCCGCCGGAGGCAAGCCTGCGCCAGCAGGCTTTGATCGGCAAAACAACTGATCAGGTTTTCGGCCTTTGAGCAACAAATGCCAGATTATTAGCAGGCATTTCCACCAACTGGACCAGCTGCAAGCCGCAATACTGTAAACGCGCTTTGACCTCATTGTCGTTCTTGTACCCGATCTCTGGATCCTGTGAGACCAGGGCTTCGTGGAACTTTTCATCCCCAGGGCTGGTCAAAGCACCGTCTCGCATGAAGGGGCCGTAGATGATGAGGCGACCTGCCGGACTTAGAGCCTTTGAGGCCTCGCTGAGAAACGTGTCAGTTTCGGGCCATGAGATCAGATGCAGCAGGTTGATCAAAACGATCAGGTCCTGCTCTTGGAATGCCTCATGCCAGCCTGCGGAGGTCGCATCCAGATTGGTGGCGGGAAGGATGTTGGAGACGCCCCTCGCATAGGCGTCGATGCTTGCGCGGCGTTCGGGGTCGATTTCTGTGGGTTGCCAAACCAAGTCGGGCAGTGTCTGCGCAAAGGCGGCAACATGCTGCCCAGTGCCGCTGGCGATTTCCAATGCAAGACCTGAGGCGGGGGCCATTTTGGCCAGCAAGGCGCATAGCGCGTCCGAGTTGCGGCTTGCGGCTGGGGCGATCAGTCGGGCTCCATCGCCTTGTGTCGCGACGCTGGCATTCGAAGGCAGAGCGCGTTTGGTCATGATCGCAACCTTTCCACATGCAACTGATTGACGATGTCCCGAGGTAGTTCAGACGGCCTACCCGTCACAAGGCTGGCGAGATGGGAGGATGCAGCTGGCGATGTCTGGAACCCGTATCCACCCTGACCCGCGCACCAAATGAACGAGCGGTCCTGCGGATCTGGCCCCAGCACCAACGTACCATCCGCCACGAAACTACGCAGCCCGGCCCAGTTCGCCTCAAGCCGTGTGACAGGTGTTGTCACCATCGCCTCATACCGCGCCAATCCTTCGGCAAGAACCATATCGTCGGCATAGGCGTCATGAGGCGTTGTCGGCTCGGCTTCGGAGGGCGAGACCAGATACTTCCCCGCATCAGGCTTGGCGTACCAACCTTCCCCCGGACCCATCAGCATGGGCCAGTTGGATACGTCATGCCCTCCGGGTGCGGGAATGCGCGCCATGGAGCGGCGTTTCGGCACGATGCCGATAGGCGGCAGACCAGCCATCGCGGCGACCTCATCCACCCAAGCGCCAGCTGCATTGACCAAGTTTCGGGCCTCGAACACATCGTCCGCCTGAACGACCCAATGGTCGCTTTTGCGGATATCGGTGACAGCCTGGCGGGTCAGGACCGCGCCGCCATTGCTTCGGATCACGCGCGCGAAGTCCTGCATCAGGCGGTCGGCATCGATGTCGAAGGCGTCCACACTGATGGCGGCGTGGGCCAGAACGTCCGGGTTCAGGATCGGGATTTTGTCGATGGCTTGCTGCGGCGAAATAGAGCGTACGTTCAGCTCTTCGACGTCTTTGGCAAACAGGTCGGCCTGATCGTGGCCTGCAACCAGCATGAGGCCTCGGGGGGTCAGGTAACCTCCGTTCGCGGATCGCAGGTAATCGACCCCGACCTGATTGAGCGCAACCACCGAGGGCGGGCCGTAGTTTTCCTCGAACATCGCGGCCGAGCGGCCAGATGAATGATAGCCCAGAGCGTCCTCAGCCTCGAGAACAGTGACAGAGCCATGAGCAGACAAACGCGCGCCCGCGCTGAGGCCCGCGATGCCGCCGCCGATGATTAGAAAGTCGATCATCGCAGGGTGACCGGGAAGGATTGTGAAGAAGCAGATGTCATAAGGCTCTTGGTGCTTGTGATAAGAATATGCTTGGATTTCGGGAGACTATAAGCAGGCTTGAATTTGGCGATCAACCCGGCCAAAGACGCATCATAGAAAAGAAGGAGATTAAGGTGACTGCAGCGGACCTCCATCCTATGGCCACGGGACATATCCCAAAATATGTCGTTGCAGCCGATGGGAGCGATTATCTCTTTTCGGCGATGGTCGTGTTTTTTGTCGTTCTGGTTGTGTTGATTGGTGTTGGATATCTGACGCTGCATTCGGTGCCCGAGAAAATGGCGCATGAGAACAATCACCCTCAGTTCCAGTTGGTAGGAATTCTGGCGTTGTTGGCGCTGTTTACGCATAACGGCATTTTCTGGATCGCAGCCGTTCTGGTTGCCGGGTTCCAATTCCCCGATTTTGCGACCCCGATGCGAAACATAGCGGATGCCATTCGCTCACTTGGACAGTCTCTTGCGCCTCAGGCACCTGCTGAACCGACCCCTCCGGCACCACAAACCTCTACGACGTCGGAGCAGTAAGTCATGATCGAAACGATGCTCTGCGCCCTGATTACGGTGCTGCCGGATTTCCTGTTCCGACGCTTTGTCCAAGGCAAGCGGATCGGGCATGAGATCACCCTTTTCACCATGTGGTACGAGCTGCGCTGGGGCTTGACCACCTGTGCCATTCTGGCGCTTTCCGTGATCACCACGCTTTTCTACTTTCATCCCGCCTCCAGCACGGCGGCCTCGTATTTCCGGACGGTCACGATCCTGCCGCAACTGGGCGGGCGGGTGTCTGAGGTCTATGTCAGCAACAACGATACGGTGACCGCGGGCCAGCCGATTTTCCGGATCGAGGATTTCACCCAGCAGGCGCAGGTTCAGGCCGCCCATGCACAGATTGCGCAGGTTCAGGCTTCATTGAAAGTGGCCGAGACGGATCTGGCGCAGGCGGATGCCGGGATCGCTGGTGCGCGCGCCGCCTTGGCACAATCTGTCGAAGACCTAGAGCGCAACACCACGCTGCGCGACGAAGGCTCCAGCGCGGTGCGTCTGGCCGAGATTGAGCGGTTGGAGAATCTGGTGGCTGAACGCGAAGCGCAGGTCACCGCCGCCCAGTCGCAGCGCGCTGCCGTGGTGCAGCAGATCGAGGAGCTTATCCCAGCCCAACTGGCCAGCGCAAATGCGCAGCTGGACGCAGCCCTGACCGAGCTGGACAAGACCGTAATCAGCGCGGGCGTTACCGGTCGGATCGAACAGTTCGGCCTGCAGGTTGGTGACTATGTCAGCCCGCTTTTGCGCCCGGCGGGTATTCTGGTGCCTTCGCACTCGGGCCATGACCGGTTTCAGGCTGCGTTCAACCAGATGTCTGCTCAGGTCATCAAACCTGGAATGATTGGAGAACTGGGTTGCATGACCAAACCCTTCACCGTGATCCCGATGGTTGTGGTCGAGGTGCAGGACGTCATCCCCTCGGGCCAGATCCGACCCACGGACGAACTGCGGGACGTCCAGCACAACAAAGTGCCCGGCTCAATTCTGGTGTATATGGAGCCGCTGTATAAGGGCATGGCGGATGACATCCCTCCGGGCAGCAACTGTCTGGCCAATGTCTATACCGACAACCACCACAAGCTAGAGGATGAAAGCCTCGGCTTTTGGAACAAGGCGTTCCTGCATGTGGTCGACACGATCGGTGTGGTTCATGCGGCTGGTCTGCGGTTGCGTCTGATCCTGATGCCGGTGAATACGCTGGTGCTGACCGGGCACTGAAGGTTCAAGCCTTGATCTGGGCAATGTAGCCCCAACAAAAAAGGCCCGCTAAATGCGGGCCTTTGGTTTTTTGATACGTCCTGCAGCTTATTGCGGGATCTCGCCTTCCAGACCTTCGATGTAGAAGTTCATACCTGCCAGCGTGCCGTCATCCGCGACCTCACCTTCGGCCAGCCAGTCGCTGCCGTCCTGCTTTTTGATCGGGCCGGTGAAGGGGTGGTATTCACCTGCGGCCATCGCTGCTTTCAGCGCCAGAGCCTCTTCTTTGACATCTGCGGGAACCGCGTCTGAGATCTCGCCGATTGCGACCATGCCTTCGCGGATACCGTCCCATGTGTTGGCGCTTTCCCACGTGCCGTCCATGACAGCCTTGGTCCGTGCGATGTAGTAGGGCGCCCAGTCATCGATGATCGAAGATACGCGCGGGAACGGGGCGTACTCGCTCATGTCCGAGGCCTGACCGAAGGTCACGACATTGCCAGCCTCCTGCGCAGCCGCTTGAGGCGCGGTCGAGTCGGTGTGCTGCAGGATCACGTCCGCGCCCTGTTCGATCAAAACAGTGGCAGCGTCAGCTTCTTTCGCGGGATCGAACCAAGTGTAAGCCCAAACGATCTTGAACTCGACATCCGGGTTCACCTTCTTGGCGTGCAGATAGGCCGAGTTGATGCCACGGATAACCTCAGGGATCGGATAGGACCCGATATAGCCGATGATGTTCGACTTGGTCATCTTACCCGCGATATGGCCCTGAACGGCACGACCTTCATAGAAACGGGCCGAGTAGACCGCGACGTTGTCGGCGGTTTTGTAGCCGGTGGCGTGCTCGAATTTCACATTCGGGAATTTCTTCGCCACGTTGATGGTCGGATCCATATAGCCGAACGAGGTGGTGAAGATCAGGTCAGCGCCTTCCAGCGCCATTTGCGTCATGACGCGCTCGGCATCCGGGCCTTCGGGAACGGATTCGACAAAGACGGTTTCAACCTTGTCGCCGAACTCTTCCTCAACGGCCAGGCGTCCTTTGTTGTGTTCATAGGTCCAGCCGCCGTCGCCCACCGGGCCGACATAGACGAAGCCAACCTTGGTTTTGTCGTCGGCGGCCATGGCCCCCGAGGCCAGACCCAGCGCCATGGCGGCGCTTGCCAGAAGTGTCGTGAATTTCATGTGTTACTCCCCAAGTTGGTTCAGTTGGCCCCTAGTGCGAGGCGTGGAAAATCCGGCCCAGTGAGGCAGGTGCGCTGCTCTTGTCGGCCGAAAGGATCACAAGCACAAGGATCGTGATGATGTAGGGCGACATTGCCAGATACTCGACAGGAATGGCAACGCCCGCTGCCTGCAAATTAAGCTGCAAGACAGTGATGCCGCCAAACAAATAGGCACCAAGCAAGGCGCGCCATGGCTTCCAGCTGGCGAACACCACCAGCGCCAGAGCGATCCAGCCGACACCGGCGGTCATGCCCTCGGTCCACTGAGGGACACGGATCAGGCTGATATAGGCGCCGCCCAGCCCGGCACATGCCCCGCCAAACAGGATCGCCATGATGCGGATCTTGATGACTTTGTAGCCCAACGCATGCGCTGCATCGTGGTTTTCACCCACCGCGCGCAGGATCAGACCGACCCGCGTGTATTTCAGCGTCGCCCAGACACCCGTCGTCAAAGCAATGCCGACATAGAGGATCGGGTCATGTTGGAAAAAGATCGGCCCGATGACGGGGATATCGCTGATCAGGGGGATATGAATATCCCCCATGCTCGGCGGTTTGACGCCCACATAGCTTTGGCCCAGAAGTGCACTGAACCCAAGGCCGAATAGAGTCAGCGCAAGGCCACTCGCCACCTGATTGGCCAAGGCGACCTGCGTCAGCAGTACGAACAGCAGAGACAGCACTGCCCCGCCAATAGCTGATGCGATAAAGCCCAGCCAGGGCGAGCCTGTCTCCACCGAAATCGCAAAGCCGCTGATTGCGCCGACGATCATCATACCCTCGACACCGAGGTTCAGAACGCCTGCTTTTTCGACGACCAACTCTCCGATCGCGGCCAGCAGCAGGGGGGTTGCAGCCACCATCAGCGAGGCGACCAAAAGGACGGGATTGATTTCACCAAGGTCCATTATGCCACCTCGCTACGGGCCGCACGGATGCGGTAGTTTGTCAGAAGATCGAATGCCAGCAGGAAGAACAGGAGCATCCCCTGGAACACCTGAATGGCAGCGGCAGGCAGGCCGAGCTGAGACTGCGCGATTTCACCGCCGATATAGGTCAGCGCCATCAAGCCACCGGCCAGCAGGATACCCACCGGGTGCAGACGGCCAAGGAAGGCCACAATGATCGCTGTGAAACCGTAACCTACGTTAAAGTCGATGCTGACCACACCCGAAGGACCGGAGACTTCGAACATCCCCGCCAGACCGGCCAGAGCGCCGGACAGGCCCAGACAAAACAGGATCAGACGGGCAGGATTCACACCAGCAAACTTTGCAGCACGCGGAGCTTCACCAGTCAAACGGATGTGAAAGCCCAGCATGTGCCGGTTCAAAAGGACATAGGAAAAGATCACTGCGATCAGGGCTGTCACGACACCCCAGTGCATGCCCGATCCGGCAATCAGTTCGGCGTTGTGCGCACTGTCATAGGATTGCAGGTTACGCGAACCGGGAAAGCCAAACCCTTCAGGGTTCTTCAACAGGCCCAGCGACACCGAGGCCAGCATTTGCTCGGCCACGTAAACCAGCATCAGCGAGACAAGGATTTCGTTGGTGCCAAAGCGCACCTTCAGAAAGGCCGGGATCATCGCCCAAAGCCATCCTCCGAACGCGCCCGCGATCACCATGATCGGAAAGATGTAGAATGCGTCCATAGGGTAAAAGGCCAAGCCGGCCCCAGCCCCAAAGATGGCCCCCATGATGTACTGCCCTTCGGCCCCGATATTCCAAATGCCGGCGCGGAAGCCCAACGCCAGACCGATCGCAATCAGCACCAATGGCGCGCCTTTCACCAGCAGTTGTGGGCGGTAATAAAATGCGAACTCGCCGAACAGGGGCTCCCAAAAGATGGTGCCGATGGCTTCAATCGGGTTCTTGCCCAGAATGGCGAACAGGATGCCGCCAAAGACCATCGTGGCAATCACCGCCACCACGGGGGTCGCATAGGACCACGCTTTCGACGGTTGCGGCCGTTTCTCCAACACAATCATGTACTTATTCCCCGCCCGTCTTCGTCTTTTTCCAATACTCTCGCCGTAGGCGACGCGATAGATCACACATGCGCCACCTCCATGCCATGGGCACCGCCCATCATCAGGCCGATCTCATCAACGGTCAGGCCTGTTGTCTCCCGAGGCGCGCTCAACCGCCCTTCGTTCAGGGCCGCAAAACTGTCTGAGATCTCCATCAACTCGTCCAAGTCCTGACTGATGCAGATCACCGCTGTTCCCTTGGCCGCCAGATCCAGAATGGCCTGCCGGATCGACGCAGCCGCCGCCGCATCCACACCCCATGTCGGTTGGTTCACCACCAGCACCTCAGGGTTCTGCAAGACTTCCCGACCAATCACGAATTTCTGCAGGTTCCCGCCTGACAGCGACCGTGCCGCGTTTTCAGGGCCGGGCGTTCTGACGTCAAACGCGCTGATGATCTTTTCAGCGAAGCTTTTGGTTTCGGACCATTTGAGGAACCCTTTGTTCTCCAAACCTTCGCGCACCGACCCGGTCAGCAGAGCATTCTCGGTCAAGCTCATATCCGGCGCAGCGGCATGGCCCAAACGCTCCTCAGGCGCGGTCAGCACACCCAGTTTCCGGCGGGCGGTCGGGCCGAGTTTGCCGATCTGCTGACCATTGAATTTGATCGCATCGGCAGGGGTTTGAATCTCACCGGACAGCACGCCCAGCAACTCATCCTGACCGTTGCCAGCGACACCGCCGATGCCAAGAACCTCACCCTTGCGGACCGTCATATGGACGTTCTTCAGCGCCGTTCCAAACTCCGAAGGTGATGGCACCGACAGACCGCTGACATCCAACGCAACCTCGCCGAACTCACGACCTGAGCGTTCCGGCGTTTGCAACGTTGATCCCACCATCATTTCGGCCATATCGCGTGCGGACGTCTCGGCCGGAATGCACTCGCCGACATTCTTGCCCAGGCGCAGGATCGTGGCGTGGTCACACAGCGTGCGAATTTCTTCGAGTTTATGCGAGATATAGAGGATCGAGGTGCCCTCAGACCGCAATTTGTTCAGCGTCTCGAACAGGATTTCGACCTCTTGCGGGGTCAGCACGCTGGTTGGTTCGTCCATGATCAGCAGCTTGGGGTCTTGCAGTAGGCAGCGGATGATCTCGACGCGCTGACGCTCTCCCGCAGACAGATCGCCGACCGTGCGGTACGGGTCCAAAGGCAAGCCGTAGGTCTCGGACACTTCGCGAATCCGCGAGGCCAGATCGCCCATCGGCGGTGGGTTTTCCATCCCCAACGCAATATTCTCAGCCACGTTCAGCGCGTCGAACAGTGAGAAGTGCTGGAACACCATCGCAATCCCATCCGCCCGAGCCGCGCGGGGTTCCGCTGGGGCAAAGGGTTGGTCGCGCAACATCATGGTGCCGCTGTCCGGCTTCACCAGCCCATAGATCATCTTGACCAGCGTGGATTTCCCTGCGCCGTTTTCGCCCAACAGCGCATGTACTTCGCCTTCGCCGATGTCGAACGACACCTGATCATTGGCCACGACGCCGGGATAGGCCTTGGTCAGCCCTTGCAGGCTTAAGAGTGGAGTGGTCACGCGCTCAGGTCCTTCTTCAACTCAGTCTGTTGGGCCGGACGCAGAAGCTGCGCGGCGACGCCAACGGCGATCATTTGCGGGTGTTTGCCCAGAGCGGGATCGCCGATTGGACAGTTGATCCGGCTGATCTGTTCAGGCGAATGCCCAAGAGCTGCCAACCGCGACCGGAATCGCGCCCATTTCGTAGCCGAGCCGATCAGCCCCGCAAAGCGGAAATCATGCGAAAGCAGCCGGTTGCACATCTCTAAATCCAAATTGTGTGAATAAGTCAGCACAAGATGCTCGGCATTGGGCGGTGCATGGCGAACCAGCTCGGCCGGTTTGGCCGCTGGAACTGTGGTGACACCTGCTGGGACCGAGGCCGGGAAGCGTTCGGGTCCTGTGTCGACCCAGGTGATCGCGATGTCGGGCAGGGGAGACAGCACGTCCACCAGTGCTCGGCCTACATGGCCAGCACCCCAGATCCACAGGTTTCGGGTTGGCATGTGGACCGGCTCAACCATCCAGCCGTCGATCATCTGCGGTTCGGGGGCAATCCCCTGACCGCGCGCAGTTGCCAGCAACCGTTTCACGGACAGAGGCATTTCGTCTTCCGAAGCGGATCGCGCTATGATCGTGTCTTCGAGAGCTTCAAGCGCCTTTTGATCAAAAACCTCGCTGAAGAGTGAAACTGCACCGCCGCAGCACTGGCCCATGTCTGGGCCAAGCGCGTGATGGGTTAGACGGTTTGGGAGGGATTGGGACCGTGCAGCTTCGGTGGCCTGAAACTCCAACGTGCCACCGCCGATCGTTCCGCTCTGGCCACCCGGCCAGACCAACATCGCGGCGCCAACCTCGCGTGGGGACGAGCCCTTGATCGCAGCGATGACCACACGAGTCACCTGTCCGTGGGTTTTGACCGCCTCCCTCAAAGCCTCCAGATCAAATCCCATCAGATGCCTCCCTTCATCCGCTGAACGCCGCGCCAGACTTCCTCGGCCGTGGCAGGAGCATCCAGCGCCGGATAGCTGTCGCCACAGGCTGCGACCGCGTTCGACAGGGCCAGCCATGCCGATATGCCCAACATGAAGGGCGGCTCACCCACCGCTTTCGAGCGATAGATCGTATTCTCTCGGTTCTCGCCATCCCAAAGCGCGACGTTAAAGATATCAGGCCGGTCCGAGCAGGCGGGGATTTTATAGGTCGAGGGAGCGTGTGTTCGCAGGTTGCCCTTGCCATCCCAAACCAGTTCCTCGGTCGTCAGCCACCCTGCACCTTGCACATAGCCGCCTTCGACCTGTCCGATATCGAGCGCCGGGTTCAGTGATGCGCCTGCGTCATGCAGAATGTCGGTGCGCAGAATGCGGTTTTCGCCGGTCAGCGTGTCTACGGCCACCTCGGTTACCGAGGCCCCATAAGCGAAGTAAAAGAATGGACGCCCCCGGCCAGCGATCCGGTCCCATTCGATCTTGGGCGTTTTGTAGAAACCGGTTGCCGACAGGCTGATGCGCCCCTGATAGGCCAAAGCGGCGGCCTCAGAGAAGGTGTAGCGTTCCGCACCGACCGAGACGTGACCGTCCGAGAAAGTAACTGTCGACGGGTCGGCCTGATGACGCTCGGCCAGATAATCGGCCATGCGGTCGCTGATCGTGTCGCAGGCGGCTTTCACGGCCATCCCGTTCAGATCACTGCCAGAAGACGCCGCCGTGGCCGAGGTATTGGGCACTTTGGCCGTATCGGTTGCGGTGATCTTCACCATCTCCAACGGAATGCCAAAGCGCGACGCAGCGACCTGTGCGACTTTCTGGAACAGGCCCTGTCCCATCTCGGTGCCGCCATGGTTCAGATGGACCGAGCCGTCCTGATACACATGCACCAACGCACCTGCTTGATTGAGGTGGGTTAGTGTGAAGGAAATCCCGAACTTGACCGGAGAGAACGCAATGCCCTTCTTGATCACACTGTTCTCGATGTTCCATTTTTCGATGGCTTCCTTGCGTGTGGCATAGTCGCTGGATATCAGCAGAGCTTTGGTGATGCCATGCAGTTCGAAGTCGCTGACATCCATCCCGTAAGGCGTGGTGTTGCCACCTGCGGGTAGGGGGCGCACGGGCGCATCGCCAATCGCCACTGCGCCCCGACTGGTCAGGTCTTCATGCGGGTCAGGGTGGCCCAGCGGTTTCTCTGCCGGTGCAGCCTCAGCAACCTTGTGGGCGGGTTCATAATAGTTCCGACGGCGCAGCTCGACCGGGTCCAGACCCAGCGAATGCGCGGCGTGGTCCATCACGCGTTCGATGCCGACCATGCCCTGAGGGCCCCCGAAACCGCGATAAGCGGTGGCGGATTGGGTGTTCGTTTTGAGCCGGTGGCTCTCGATCCGCGCATTTGGCAGCAGGTAGGCATTGTCCGAATGCAGCATCGCGCGGTCGGCGACAGGCAAAGACAAGTCCTGCGCCCAGCCGCAAATCGCGTAGTGTAGGAACGAGACGCCTTGTATGTGGCCGTTCTCATCAAACCCGGCTTTGTAGGAGATGCGGAACGCGTGGCGTTTGCCGGTGATGATCATGTCTTCGTCGCGGTCATAGCGCATCTTGCAGGCCTTGCCGGTTGCGCGCGCCGCTACGGCGCAGGCCACGGCCAAAGCGTTGCCCTGGCTTTCCTTGCCGCCGAACCCGCCGCCCATCCGGCGTGTCTCAACCCGGACCGCGTGCATGGGAACGCCCAGCGCATCGGCCACCTTGTGCTGGATTTCGGTCGGGTGCTGGGTGGAGCTGTGGACCAGCATATCCGCGCCTTCATTAGGCACGGCAAGCGCCGCCTGACCTTCGAGGTAGAAATGTTCCTGCCCGCCAAGCTCGAAACTTCCTTCGATGATATGGGCCGCATTCGCTATTGCGGCGTCGGCGTTGCCCTTGGCGTAGATGCGGGGGCCATCCTCGAACCGGCTGTCGACGGCCAGAGCGTCTTCGATGGTCAGGATCGGGGTGTCTTCGGTATAGTCGATCTTGCCCAACCGCGCGGCCTTGCGGGCGGCGAGATGGCTGGTGGCGACGACCAGAAACACGGGCTGACCGATATAGTGAACCGTGCCATCCGACAGCAATGGTTCATCATGTATCGACGGAGAGACATCGTTGGCAAAGGGTAGATCCTCGGCCGTCATCACTTGCACGACGCCATCCGCAGCTTTCACCGCCGACAGGTCCATCGTGGTAATTGTGCCTTTGGCTATCGGGCTCAGACCAAAGGCCAGATGGAGGGTGCCCTTTGGTGTCGGGATATCATCCACATAGCGTGCGGCGCCGGCCACATGCAGCGGTGCCGCGTCATGGGGAAGGGGTTTGGTCACGCTCATGCTGTCACCTTCAGCACGTTTGTCACTCCGCCCTGATCTTCCAGGAAATACCGTTCCAGCATCGCTTTGGCGGTCTCCAGCCGATAGGTTGCCGAGGCGCGCATGTCCGTGAGTGGTGAATAATCCTCGGCAAAACCGGGCAGCGCGGCGTCAATCACCTCGCGCGTCCAGGGTTTGCCGATCAGTGCGGCCTCGACATGGGTTGCCCGTTTCGGAGTACCAGCCATGCCACCAAACGCAATGCGCGCTGCGGAGACGGTGCCCTCTGAGACGGTGATATTGAAACACCCGCACACGGCCGAGATATCCTGATCGAACCGTTTGCTGAGTTTGTAAGCCTTCAGTCGATCCGCTTGACGGGGGAAACTGACGGCCTCAACAAATTCACCGGGCGCGCGGTCTTGTTTGCCGTAGTCGATGAAGAACTCTTCCAAAGGAAGGGACCGGCGGGTGTCGCCTTTGCGAAGGTACAGAGTTGCACCCAAAGCGATCAGCGCAGGCGGGTTGTCCCCGATGGGCGAGCCATTGGCGATATTGCCGCCCACGGTCGCCGCGTGGCGCACCTGGACGCTGGCATAGCGGCGGATCATTTCGGCGTAGGATGGGTGGAGGTCGGCGAGAGCCTCGCCCATCCGGTTCATGTCGACCATGGCTCCGAAGCGGATTTCGTCATCGGTGATTGTGATCTCCTTGAGGTCTTCGCAGCCGTTGAGGAAGATCACCGGGTCAAGCTCTCGCAATTGTTTGGTGACCCAGAGGCCGACATCGGTAGCACCAGCGATGAGTGTCGCGTCGGGGTGCTGGGCATAGACTTCCGCCAATTCGTCGGATGAGGTGGGGAGGAAGGGGGGCTCTGCCCCCCGGCCTGCGGCCTCCCCCCGAGGTATTTTTGAACAAGAGAAGGACTGGTCGTCAGTGATCCATTGCGGGACGGGATGTGGTTCGGCGGCTTTCGCGGCGCGGATGATCGGGGCGTAGCCGGTGCAGCGGCACAGATTGCCGGCCAGTTGGGTGTCGTGGTCGGTTGCGCCATTTGCGTGACTGGCAACCATCGACATCACGAAGCCGGGGGTGCAGAAGCCGCATTGCGAGCCGTGTAGATCAACCATCGCGCTCTGGACCGGATGAGGTTCATCGTTTGGGCCGCTTGCGCCCTCGACGGTGCGGACGGCTTTGCCGTGCAGTTGGGGCAAGAACAGGATGCATGCGTTCAATGCCTTGGCGCTGCCCTCGTCGGTGACCATCACGGTGCAGGCGCCGCAATCGCCCTCGTTGCAGCCTTCTTTCGTGCCGGTCAGGCCACGCTCCTCGCGCAGCCAGTCCAGCAGGGTGACCGTCGGACTGACATCCGACAGCTGCACTGTCTCTCCGTTCAGAAGAAACGTGATGTCCATTCGTGAAACCCGTCGCCTTACCCGGTTGCGCCCTTTGGGCCCTCCTTCGATGCGACGTAGAAAGAGTGGCGGGCGAAGTGCTTGCCGTCAGATGTTAGAAACAGCGCACGTTATCTGGCAAGAAAAACTGCCTATATGATGTACCATTGGACTGGAACGACCTGTGAATGTTGCAGTTGTTTAGAGGTCAAGCAATTGTAAATAAAGGCCATTTTTGAAGCGGTGCCGAGTTTGGCCCGAAGCACCTTCTAAAAAGTCCGAAAAATCGCTGCTGATTTTTTAAGCAGCCAACAGAGTCGGTTCCCGCTTTTTCGTCGTTGCTGACTGGGATAGCTTGCATGGTATGAGCAGTAACCCTCGATTCATTCACCTCCGCGTTCACACTGAATATTCCTTGCTGGAAGGCGCTGTGCGGTTGAAAAAGCTGCCCGGTCTTTGCGAGAAGGCCGAAATGCCTGCTGTTGCGGTGACCGACACCAACTCGATGTTCTCGGCGCTGGAGTTTTCGGTAGCCGCCAGCGGGGCTGGAATACAGCCGATAATGGGGTGTCAGGTCGATCTGACCTATGTGCAGCCGCAACCCGGTGAGAAGCCGAAAGCGCCTGCGCCTCTGGTGCTGCTGGCGCAGTCCGAGGTTGGGTATGAGAACCTCATGAAGCTGAGCTCATGTCTCTATGTGGATAAGGGCGGGCAGTTGCCGCAAGTCACGTTGGAGGAGCTGGCGGATCGGTCCGAGGGTCTGATCTGCCTGACTGGTGGGCCGGAGGGCCCGGTCGGGATGTTGCTGCAGCAAGCTCAGCGCCCGGCGGCAGAGGCTCTCGTTGACCGGTTGGCGGGGATGTTCCCGGATCGTTTGTATATCGAACTGCAACGCCATCCGGGCGAGGACGGCCAGCCTGAGGCCGAGCGCCTGACCGAGCGCGGTCATGTCGAGATGGCCTATGCCAAGAACCTGCCTCTGGTCGCCACCAATGATGTCTACTTTCCAACCTCGGATATGTATGAGGCCCATGATGCGCTGATCTGTATTGCCGAGGGGGCCTATGTCGATCAGCAAGCCGGTCGCCGCCGCCTGACCGCGCAGCACTATTTCAAGTCGCAGCAGGAAATGGTGACGCTGTTTGCGGACCTGCCCGAGGCCATCGAGAACACGGTCGAGATCGCGCGCCGTTGCGCCTTTATGGCATATCGTCGCGATCCTATTTTGCCCAAGTTTGCCGATGATGAGGTGGCTGAGCTGCGACGCATTGCGAATGAGGGTCTGCAGAAACGTCTGGCCGTGATCCCACGTGCGGTGACGCCGGAGGAATATCAGGAACGCCTGGATTTTGAGCTTGGGATCATCGAAGGCATGGGGTTCCCCGGCTACTTCCTGATCGTTGCTGACTTTATCCAATGGTCCAAGGATCATGACATTCCGGTGGGGCCGGGGCGGGGGTCCGGTGCGGGGTCTCTGGTGGCCTATGCGCTGACGATCACCGACCTTGACCCGTTGCGCTACAGCTTGCTGTTCGAACGCTTTTTGAATCCAGAGCGGGTTTCGATGCCCGACTTCGACATCGACTTTTGCATGGATCGCCGGGAAGAGGTGATCCGCTACGTGCAGCAGAAATATGGGCGCGACAAGGTGGGGCAGATCATCACCTTTGGTGCGTTGTTGTCCAAGGCTGCCGTGCGCGATATCGGGCGCGTGCTGCAGATGCCTTATGGGCAGGTCGACCGGCTGTCCAAGATGATCCCGGTTGAGGGGGTCAAACCTGTTTCCATCGAAAAGGCCCTGAAAGATGAGCCGCGCCTGCGCGAAGAGGCGCGGAATGAAGAGGTGGTCGAGCGGTTGCTCAACTACGGCCAACAGGTTGAAGGGCTGTTGCGGAACGCCTCAACCCACGCGGCGGGGGTTGTGATTGGCGACCGGCCGTTGGACGCACTGGTGCCCCTCTATCAGGATCCGCGCTCCGATATGCCTGCGACCCAGTTCAATATGAAGTGGGTGGAACAGGCCGGGCTGGTGAAGTTCGACTTTCTGGGTCTGAAAACACTGACCGTGATCCAGAACGCGATGGATCTGATCTTCAAATCCGGGCGGCCCTTGCATGTGGCGGCCGACGGGACCGAGCTTTATGAACCGGCTGAAGGAGCCGAGAACCAGATCAACGCCATCCCGTTGGATGATGAGGCGACATACAAGCTCTATTCCGCGGCCAAGACGGTAGCGGTGTTCCAGGTGGAATCCTCGGGCATGATGGATGCGCTCAAGCGGATGAAACCCGACTGTATCGAGGACATTATTGCCCTCGTTGCGCTTTATCGTCCGGGCCCGATGGAGAACATCCCCAAGTTCTGTGAGGTCAAGAACAAGCTAAGTGAGCGCGACCTTCTGCACCCGTCCATTGACCACATTCTGGACGAGACACAGGGCATCATCGTCTATCAGGAACAGGTGATGCAGATCGCGCAGGAAATGGCGGGATACAGCCTCGGCGGTGCGGACCTGCTGCGCCGGGCGATGGGTAAGAAAATCCAAGAGGCGATGGATGCCGAACGGCCCAAGTTCCTCAAGGGTGCCGCCGAAAACGATGTGGACGAAGCCAAGGCAACCGAGGTCTGGAACCTGTTGGACAAGTTCGCCAACTACGGGTTCAACAAATCCCACGCGGCCGCCTATGCGGTGGTCAGTTACCAGACCGGCTGGCTGAAGGCGAACCACCCGGTTGAGTTCATGGCAGGCGTCATGAACTGCGATATCCACCTGACGGACAAGCTGGCTGTCTATTTCGAAGAGGTCCGCAAGGGGTTGGACCTGCCTTACATCCCGCCTTGTGTAAACCGCTCTCAGGCCACATTTGATGTGGACAATGGGCATCTTGTCTATGCGCTGGGCGCGTTGAAAAACGTGGGTGTCGAGGCGATGAGCCTTGTGGTTGATGGTCGGGGCGACAAACCTTTCGTCAACCTGTTCGACTTCGCGCGCCGGGTTGATCTGAAAAAGGTCGGCAAGCGCCCGTTGGAGATGCTGGCACGGGCCGGGGCTTTCGACGAGCTGGACAAGAACCGCCGCAGGGTGTTCGAAAGTCTCGATCCGCTTGTGCAGTATTCGGCGGCGATCCACGAACAGAAGAACTCGAACCAGGTGTCATTGTTTGGTGAGGCAGGGGATGACCTGCCCGAACCGCGCCTGTCGCCGACGCCGGATTGGCTGCCTGCCGAACGCCTGAGCGAAGAGTTCAAAGCCATCGGTTTCTACCTGTCGGGCCATCCGCTGGACGACTACATGCCTGCGCTGAAACGCAAACAGGTGCTGACCTTGGATGAGGTGACGGAAAAGGCGCGCTCTGGCCCACTGATCGCGAAGATGGCCGGGGTTGTTGCCGGCCGGCAGGAACGGAAATCGGCCCGCGGCAATCGCTTTGCCTTTGCGCAGCTTTCGGACCCAACTGGAGCGTATGAGGTCACGCTGTTCTCGGAAACGCTGGAGAAATCGCGCGAATATCTTGAGACGGGCGCACAGGTGGTTCTGACCGCCGAAGCGACAATGGAGGCCGATCAGTTGAAACTGCTGGGTCGCTCGGTTGGCCCGGTGGATTCGGTTGTGGCCGAGGCGGGCGCGACCGGCCTGCGCATCTTCGTCGATCAGCCGCAGGTGCTGCCCACAGTGGCAACCGTGCTGGCGGATGCCGCAAGTGCTGCGAAGGGGGCCGCCAAGGGGCCGATCCAGCTGTGCCTGATGGACCCGGGCTTGCCAGGCGATGTCGAGATGGATTTGGGGCAGGACTTCCCGATCAACCCGCAGATCAAAGGCGCGATCAAGTCGCTGGATGGCGTTCTGTCAGTGGAAGAGGTCTGATCCCGGCTTTATTGCCACAGCGATGTCCCCCGGCTAGGCTGTAACTGCACATTCTGTGACAAATGAAACAGGAGGGTTAGGGTTTGGCACTTTCAGCTATGGGCTCCAAAGCGCTGGTATTGGCGGCGGCGATCTCGCTTTCTGTGGCGACTGCGGCATTTGCAGATGACAAAAAGAAGAAACAGACAATCGAAGGTGCATTGATCGGCGCCGGGGTTGGGGCCCTGATCGGTGACGGCAAGGGCGCGGCAATCGGCGGTGTGGCCGGTGCGATTATCGGACATAACTGGAAGTGATTGCGATGCGGATGAAAACTCTCAAGCCTGTTGTGTTGGCATCACTTTTGATGGCTCCGGTCTTTGCTTTGGCCGACGAAGCCGCTCAGCAGATGGTGCAGGATGCCTTGCCTGTCATGCACTACACCTGTGCCTCAATCGCCGAAGAGGCGGACGGGGATGAGGCCTTTGTTGTCGATGTCGTGGGCAAGATGACTGCCCTGTCGCTCTATAATCGTCAGGTCAATATCGAGGACCACGCGGCGACGGATGAAGACAAAGCGCAACTGCGCGAGGCCTTCATCGCCGCTCTGTCTGAGGGCTGTGCTGCGGATAAAAACGCCCTTCTGGGCGGGGTCGTCGACAATGCGGTGAAATCGTCGCTGGGTTTGTGAACGCAATTATCCTGTCTTGCGTCCCGACGCGGGCAAGTCGTGGCCGAATTTCAGTTGCTTGATCTTAGAGCCGGTAAACCCACGCCAGTGCTTTCGAACCCGCCATCGGACGCGATCACCTGACCCGTGACGTAGCTGGCTTTGTCCGAACAAAGGAAATAGATCACTTGCGCGATCTCATCCTCCGAACCGTATCTGTTCAGTGGGATAGCGTCATGATATGCGGCGATGATTTCGGGCGAGTGGACTGCCATCGCAAGCTTGGTACGGACCGGGCCTGGACACACACAATTGGCGCGTATACCGAATTCTCCTAGTTCGGCGGCTTGTTGCTTGGTCAGGTGGATGACGCCCGCCTTAGACGTTCCGTATGCTATCCGAAGTGTGCTGGCCCTCAGTCCCGAAATCGATGCGATGTTGACGATAGCACCGCGGCTTTTGCGAAGGGCCGGTATAGTCGCCTGGGATACCAGAAACACGCCATCAAGGTTGGTTTCCATAACGCGACGCCACACCTCGAAATCGTGTTCTTCAATTGGTCCGAAATCTGCGACACCCGCGTTGTTCACCACAGCATCAATGCGATTGAACTCGGTGAGAACGGCCTTGACCAGGCTAACAACCTGATTTTGATCTGAAACGTCCGCGACGAACGCAACCGCACCGTCTAGATCCTTTGCGGCAAGAGAAAGCGCCTCAGAGTCGCGATCGATCATCGCAACGTTCCAGCCGTTTTGTAGAAACAGTTTTGTTGTCGCAAGCCCGATGCCACGCGCGGCACCTGTGACAAGAGCAAGTTTGTTGGCCAATGAACGTCTCCTGCCAGTGAACTGATGTTAAAGTATTAGCCTACCAACAAGATTTCGGAAGGTAACCCAGTGATTAGTATTGGATGTGACCAGCAAGAACCGGAAAAGCAGGCAGCAACATCGAAATCTGTCTCAATAATGCGGCGGGCGTTCGTCTCCAAACACGACCCCGCCCGAGCCTTCCTGCGCCCGTTCGGCCTCGCGCTGCAGCAGCATTTCGACGCGGCGGGTCAGGCGGTCGATCTCGGATTGCTGGCGTGTGACGACGGTGTTCAGCTCTTCGACCGTGCGGGTCATATGGGCGATCTGTTCTTCCAGATGCTGCATTGGGGTCTCCTTCAGGGACGGTCATAGCGGGTCAGCAAAGCCAAGACCAGCGAAAGCGCGCCTTGCCCCGATGCGGGCCATGGGATAGACCGCGCGCGGAACATGACCCGTGAAGGACGCCCCCGATGGCCAAGCCCAAGAAACAGCCCCGCCCCAAGGCCGTAACGCCGAAAGGGTTCCGAGACTATTTCGGCGAGGAAGTCACGCAGCGCACCGAGATGCTGCGGACGATTGCGGGCGTCTATCATCGGTATGGGTTCGACGCTTTGGAGAGCAGCGCGGTCGAGACCGTCGAGGCGCTGGGCAAGTTCCTGCCCGACGTGGATCGCCCGAACGAAGGCGTGTTCGCATGGCAGGAATTTGACGAAGGCGGCAACGGAGATTGGATGGCCTTGCGCTATGACCTGACCGCGCCTCTGGCCCGCGTCTATGCGCAGCACCGCAACGACCTGCCGACGCCTTACCGCCGCTACGCGATGGGTCCGGTCTGGCGCAACGAAAAGCCGGGTCCGGGGCGGTATCGTCAATTCTATCAGTGCGATGCGGATACGGTTGGCACCGCCTCGATGGCGGCTGATGCCGAGATTTGTGCGATGCTGTCGGACACACTGGAGACCGTGGGCATTCCGCGCGGCGATTATCTTGTGCGCGTGAACAACCGCAAGGTTCTGAACGGTGTGCTTGAGGCAATGGGGCTGGGCGAAGACGCCGCCGCCCGCGACAACGTTCTGCGCACCATCGACAAGTTTGACAAGGTCGATGAGGCCGGTGTCCGAGAGCTGCTGACCAAGGGCCGTCTGGATGCATCTGGTGCGTTTATCGACGGTGTAGGGCTGAGCGATGATCAGGCCGAGCCGGTGCTTGCCTTCCTGACCTCCAAAGCAGCGGATACCGCCGGAACGCTCGCGAACCTGCGTGCGGCGGTTGGCGACAGCAAGATCGGTGCCGATGGCATTGCTGAACTGGAACAGATCGGTTCGCTGCTGGATGCGGGCGGCTACGGTTCGGACCGGATCGAGATCGACCCGTCGGTAGTACGCGGTCTCGGCTACTACACCGGCCCGGTCTATGAAGCCGAGCTAACTTTTGAGATTTTCGACGAAAAAGGCCGCAAGCGTCAGTTCGGTTCCGTCTCAGGTGGTGGTCGTTACGACGATCTGGTCAAGCGCTTCACCGGGCAGGAGGTGCCTGCAACTGGTGTCTCCATCGGTGTCGATCGCCTGTTGGCCGCTCTGCGCGAGAAGGGGCGTCTCAGCGCGCAGGCAACAGGTCCTGTGGTCGTCACTGTCATGGATCGCGACCGTATGGCTGACTATCAGGCGATGGTGGCTGAGCTGCGGAATGCCGGTATCCGGGCCGAAGTCTACCTGGGCAATCCGAAGAACTTCGGCAATCAGCTGAAATATGCGGACAAACGGAATTCTCCCATCGCGGTGATTGAAGGTGGTGACGAAAAGACGAATGGCATCGTTCAGATCAAAGACCTGATCCTTGGCGCCAAAATCGCCGAAAGTGCCACGCTGGAGGAATGGAAAGAACGCCCCAGCCAGTTCGAAGTGCCGCGCGGTGATCTGATCGCAAAGGTCCGTGAAATTCTGGACAGTCAGGACTGAGCCATGGCCAACCGTTCCCAGATACAGGCCCGCGCCGCGATGATGCGCGTCCGGTTCGAGGCGGCAGGTGCGCAGGTGGTCGATACGCCTCTGCTGCAACCGGCCGAGACACTGCTGGACCTCTACGGCGAAGACATCCGCGGACGTGCTTATGTCACGTCGGACGCCCTGCGGGGAGAGCAGATGCTGCGCCCGGATTTCACTCTGCCGGTGGTGCAGATGCACATGAGCGACGGTGCAGAACCCGCGCGCTATACCTATTCCGGAGAGGTCTTTCGCCGTCAGGAGCATGACCCGGACCGGTCGAATGAATATATCCAGGTGGGCTATGAGGTCTTTGATCGCGACGATCCATCCGGCGCGGACGCCGAGGTGTTCTCGCTGTTTGCGTTGCAGTTGCGGGGTCTGCCTTTGCGGGCGGCGACCGGGGATATCGGAATTCTGACCGCAGCCGTCGAGGGCCTTCGCACGACCGAGCGTCGCAAGACCGCTCTGATGCGGCATCTGTGGCGCCCCCGCCGGTTCCGCATTCTTCTGGATCGGTTTGCAGGTCGCAAACCCGGCCCCGAAGGGCGCGACGAGTTGCTGAATGCCGCAGACCCTTTGGACAACGACATTCCGATGATCGGTAAGCGCCGTGCCTCCGAGATCGAGGCGCGGATCGAAGCTTTACGTGAAGATCGCGACACGCCGCCCATCTCAGACAACGAACTGGCCGGGTTGGAGACGCTTTTGAATGTGCGCGAGACCATGCCATTTGCGCTGGAACAGCTGCGCGATGTGGCGGTCGACCTGCCGCAGATCACGCAAGCGCTTGATCGGCTTGAAGCCCGGATCTCAGCGATGCAGGCGCGGGGTGTGGATGTTGAGCGGTTGGATTTTGAGGCTGCGTATGGCCGGACCTCGATGGAGTACTACGACGGGTTCGTCTTTGGCTTCTACGCCGAAGGCCGCCCTGATCTGCCTCCGATCGCGACTGGCGGGCGCTATGATGCGCTGACCCGGCAGTTGGGCAATGGCGAAGAAATTCCGGCTGTTGGCGGTGTCATCCGCCCCGACCTGATGCTCGAGATCGAGGAGGACGCACAATGAGCCTGAAACTGGGCGTGCCCTCGAAGGGCCGGTTGATGGAGAAGACTTTCTCGTGGTTCGAAAAGCGCGGCATCACTCTGTCGCGCAGTGGATCGGACCGGGAATATGCGGGCAAGGTTGAGGGGATCGATGATGTCTCGTTGATCCTGCTGTCAGCGGGTGAAATCCCGCGTGAGCTGGCCGCGGGTCGTATTCACCTGGGGGTCACGGGTGTTGACCTTGTGCAGGAAAAGCTGCCGCGCTGGGAACAGCAAGTTGAAGAGGTTGCCGCGCTTGGTTTTGGCAAGGCGGATCTGATCATCGCCACGCCTGCTTGTTGGGTGGATGTGGATACGCTGGACGATCTGGATGCAGCCGCCGCTGCGTTCCGCAGAACACATGGTCACCGGCTGCGGATTGCGACCAAGTACCACCGTTTGGTTCGTGAGTTTCTGACCGATGCCGGGGTGGCCGACTATGCTCTGGTTGACAGCCAGGGCGCGACTGAAGGCACCGTGATGAACGAAACGGCCGAGGCCGTTGCCGATATCACCTCGACCGGTGAAACACTGCGGGCCAATCACCTGAAGATCCTCTCGGACGGTCTCATCCTGCAATCGCAAGCGACCCTGTGGCGCAGCCGTGTGGCGAGCTACGATGCTGGCGACAAAGCGGTTCTGTCCGAGCTTTTGGATCGCCTGCGCTGACTACAATATGCCGATTTCGGCCAGAGCGCGGTTCAGATCGTCAGGCAGGGCGTCGTCCTGCTCACGCGATTTTGGAAGATCGGCTGGGGTGTCTTCGGGCTTCAGATAGCGCCATCCCTGAAAGGGGCGCTTAAGAGCGTTCTGGGTGCGATGCAACTCGGGGTCGAGAACAATGGCGCAGCGACGGATGCCGTCCTCACCGCGTACCTCATCAAGGCGCAGGATGCGCTGGCGGCATTGGATCACGCCTTTGATCACCCAATAGATCGAACCTCCGTTCAGGATCTCGGCCTCGCGCTTGGGCCACATCCGCGTCACGTGGCGCGGGCAACCATCTGCATAAAGCGGCTTGCGGCTGTCCTGCCACGCCATCAGCGTGTCAACGCTCTCTGACCCGACCGAAAGTTTGACGAGGTTTATGAATTTATCCACAGTTTACCCACAGAGTCGCCCCAAAGGAATTGGTTAAGAAGGTAGGGTTAACGGGTTATTGCATCAAGTCATAGTAGCGCTAGGTGGCCAATTTGGTCTATCTTGTATGCCTCGCAGCTGAATAGGAATCACCAATGAGCCGCTTTGCCGCCCCCATCGCCGAGCAGATCTGGGACATGAAATACCGCTTTAAACAGGCGGATGGCACGCCTATCGACCAGACGGTCGAAGACAGCTGGCGACGTATTGCGCGCGATTTGGCGCGGGTAGAGGCGGACCCGGAGCATTGGGAACAAAAGTTCTACGCCGCGCTGGAGGATTTCAAATATCTGCCCGCTGGGCGCATCACCGCAGGCGCTGGCACCGCACGGCAGGTGACACTGTTCAACTGCTTCGTCATGGGCACCGTGCCCGATAGCATGGGCGGCATCTTCGATATGCTGAAAGAGGCCGCGCTGACCATGCAGCAGGGTGGGGGGATCGGCTATGATTTCTCAACCATCCGTCCGCGGGGTGCGGATGTGAAAGGGGTGGCAGCGGATGCATCGGGGCCGTTGTCGTTCATGGATGTCTGGGACGCAATGTGCCGCACGATCATGTCCGCAGGCTCGCGCCGGGGGGCGATGATGGCGACGATGCGCTGCGATCATCCCGATATTGAACAGTTCATCACGGCCAAATCCGATCCGGCCCGTCTACGCATGTTCAACATGTCGGTGCTAGTGACTGACCCGTTCATGGAGGCCGTCAAAGCCGACGGCCCGTGGGAGCTGGTGTTCGGTGGCAAGGTCTATCACACCGTTCAGGCGCGGGACCTGTGGAACAAGATCATGCAGGCGACCTTTGACTATGCCGAGCCGGGCGTGATCTTCATCGACCGCATCAATGCGGCCAACAACTTGAGCTATGTCGAGACGATTGCCGCCACCAACCCTTGTGGCGAGCAACCTCTGCCTCCTTATGGCGCGTGCCTGTTAGGCTCGATCAATCTGGCCCGGTTGGTGGCCGAGCCTTTCGATGACGCCGCGCGTCTGGACGAGGACGCTCTGAAAGAGCTGGTCGCCACCGCTGTGCGCATGATGGACAATGTGGTGGACGCGTCAAAATTCCCGCTGCCCGAACAGGAGGCCGAGGCGCAGGCCAAGCGCCGAATCGGGCTGGGTGTGACAGGTCTGGCAGATGCGCTTTTGATGTTGGGCCTGCGCTATGGCTCTGACGAGGCGGCGCGCCAGACCGAGCGCTGGTTGCACGCAATCGCCCGCGCCGCGTATCTGGCCTCGGTGCAATTGGCGAAGGAGAAGGGGGCGTTTCCCTTGTTCGATGCCGAGAAGTTCCTGGCCAGCGGCACGATGCAGCAGATGGATGACGATGTGCGCGATGAAATCCGCAGGCATGGGATCCGCAACGCGCTGCTGACCTCAATCGCGCCCACAGGCACGATCTCTCTCTACGCTGGGAACGTGTCGTCGGGGATCGAGCCGGTTTTTGCTTATGCCTACACGCGTAAGGTGTTGCAGAAGGATGGCTCGCGCACCGAAGAAGAGGTGGTGGACTATGCCGTGCAGATGTGGCGCGACAAGTTTGGCAACAAGGACCTGCCGGAGTTTTTCGTGAATGCGCAGACGCTGTCTCCGTCGGATCACGTGAAAATGCAGGCCGCGGCGCAGAAATGGATCGACAGTTCGATTTCGAAAACAATCAACTGTGCCGAGGACATCAGTTTCGACGCCTTCAAGGATGTCTACATGCAGGCCTGGGATCAGGGCTGCAAAGGCTGTACGACCTATCGCCCCAATGATGTGACGGGCTCGGTCCTGACCGTATCGGAAAGTGCCGATACGGCGCCGGGCGAAAGTGCGGCTGCCCCGCATGAGGTCGATGGCGGCGATGTCGTTTACATGTCCGAGCCGCTGGACCGCCCGCAGTCGCTTGAGGGGTCGACCTACAAGTTGAAGTGGCCCGACAGTGAGCATGCGATCTACCTGACGATCAACGATATTGTCATCGGAGGCCGCCGCCGTCCGTTCGAGGTGTTCATCAACTCGAAGAACATGGAGCATTACGCCTGGACGCTGGCGCTGACCCGCATGATCTCGGCCGTGTTCCGGCGGGGCGGGGATGTGTCCTTCGTGGTCGAAGAGCTCAAGGCTGTCTTCGACCCGCGCGGTGGTGCATGGGTGAAGGGCAAGTATATCCCCTCGATCCTGGCAGCTATTGGCGGGGTGATCGAGCAGCACATGGTCAATATAGGCTTTCTCGAGGGAGAGGGGATGGGGCTAAAGTCCGACCCTCAGGCGCAGGTCGTCAACATGGATGCACCACGGGGCAAAGCATGCCCGTCATGTGGGCAGTATGACATGGTGATGATAGAAGGCTGCATGACGTGCAGAAGCTGCGGTCACTCGAAATGTGGCTGAGGTGACGCGCAGAACCCGTTTGTGTGAACGGCAAGGAAAAACGAACCCATACTCGTCAGTATTGCCGCCCATACGCAAGGTCATTTGCGCCCGCAATCCGAAACTCTTGGGTTTGTAGGGAAAAAAGGCGCCGGGTTTTTTGATCGCCGAGACCTTTTTTGTGAGCTGGGAAGTACACACCGAAATCTCGCGTGGTTTGTACCAACAACAGAACATTGGCCAGCTGCTCGGATCGCATCTGTAGGCATCATTCCCTGACGGACTAGCACGCCAACTTGCAGCAGCTTCTGAACTGTTTCCTCTTGCTTAAGTCTCTTGTTCGACATTCGAGGTCCACCGTTTCTCGAACAGAACGGTGGACCTAGTCAAACGAAGCACTTCATCGCGTCAATTGTTGAAGAACTCTGCCACTGCATCGGTCGACGCCTTCACGGCCTCGGGCTTGTAGTAAAAGTCCACGTGGCTGAATTCATCAAACGCCAGCTCTTTGTGGTCATTGGTCAGTTTCTCGACAAATGCGGTCGAGCAGATCGCTGTGGAGGCATTTGTACCGTAGATGGTCAGCGAGGGTTACACGATTTTGTCCGCATAGGCTTCACAAATTGAGAACAAAGACTGCATGGGCTGATCAGCAATGTGCATGTTGGTATAGTTGGGAACTGCAACCGGCCCCTTAGCACCATCACGGCCGTAATAGTCATAGGTTTCGCCAGCCATGTCTGGGTAGGCGGCCGCTTCCGTGAACTCTTCACGAGACATTTCATCGTTCAAGCCGAACGGTGCAACGTAGTCTGGCTCGCCAGTTTCATATTGCTTCTGCATCGAGGCATTTGCTGCGTCGATTATCTGATTGGCCATTTCGCGGTCGGTCCACTGGAACGCGTCTGAGGCCATCATGCCCGACACCATGGCGATTTTCTTGATACGGTGGTCTGTCACCGCTGCCGATGCAATGGTTTGACCGCCCTGACAGACGCCCAGGCCATAGATTTCTTCGACGAAGGGTAGCGTACCCAGGTACGAAACCGCGTCCCAGGTGTTTTCGATCAGGCGGAAATTGTAGCGCGATTGTTTGAATTCACTGGGCAGCGCGGGGCTATCGCCCATGCCCAGATAGTCGAAGCCGAGATAGATGAAGCCACGTGCCGCCATTTCAGGGCCGTAGGTCGCAGGTATTTGATCCTTGACCTGCGGGAACGGGCTGGCTCCCACGATGGCCTTGTAGGTCTTTGTCTTATCAAACCCTTCGGGCAGGTAGAGATCACCGGCCAAATCCAAGCCAAAAGATTTAAAGGTCACTGCGTTTTTGCCAGCGATGAAAGAATGGGGGGTCATGGTTTGGGTCCTTTCGAGGTCGAGCAGGGTTGCACCTTGCTAAAGTAAATCGTCTTGTTTACTTATGTTGAGGAGGTGAAGTTTGTAAACACACTTTTTTACTTTTTGAGGCTAAATCCGTGAAACGTACTGAAAAGAAAAGAAAAGATATCATCGATGCAGCCATCGATGAGTTTCGGGAGCAAGGATTTCTGGGGGCCAGGACGACCTCAATCGCCCAAAAAGCAAATGTTTCGAGTCGCACGCTCTACAATCATTTCGAAAGCAAAGAGGCCCTCTTCGAAGCTATCTCAGAAATCATGTTGGAGCAGAACCGGAGTATGCAGCCGGTTGCCTATGACCCAAGCCGTGACTTCGTTGAGCAGCTGAAAGACGCTCTTTGGGGGTACATCTCGGTCATAACGGAGGAGACGGCTATCGGCCTAAACCGCATGGTCCTTTCTGAGCTGATCCGCGACCTCGATCGTTCTCGGAAATTCTTCACGGAGACAGAAGCGCACGACTACCCGATGACGCAGTTGATCGGCGAAGCCATGGACGCTGGCGTGATCCGAAAAGCCGATCCGGTCTTCGCGACCAACCAACTCTTGGGGCTCGTCAAAAACTTCTTCTTCTGGCCGGAGTTTTTCCTTGGTGAGAACCCGACCCCCGAGGGCGTAATGGACGATTGCATCGCCATGTTTATGGCGCACTACAAAACGGGCAGTTGAACCGCTGGTGAGACGCTTTGCGCTGGTCGTCACAATGGCGAAAGAACCGAAGCCGAAGGTCACCTACTGAAAAGATCGCTTATGTTCCGACTTATTTTGAACGACTGACTGCTTCCGGCATCGACGGCAGACCTCCGGTACTCAGAAGTTGCCGCATTCTTCAGTCCAGAACGGTCTTTGGAAAGTAGAATGAGACCGTCCAGTTAGGGATATCCACGATCTCACTGATCCGTAGGTCGCCGCAGACCGAGCAGAGCATGTAGGCATCAAGCGCTGACATCCCCGTCGTGGCCGAGATCCAGTCGACCATGCCCGCCACTGCATCGCGGGCGGCTTGCATGAGATCCTCGCCGATGCCTGTCGTCGCCTTGTAGCCGGCGGTATCGAAATGGCGGGTGACGGGACCGTCGGTTTCAAAACGCGGGTAGGGTAGGTTCTCGCCTTTGAGGAGGTCGACTTTGATGGCCACGTCCATAGGGCTTTCGATGGCGGTGCCGCAAATCTCACCATCGCCTTGTGCCGCATGGGTGTCCCCCAAAGACAGCATCCCGCCAGCCACCTCGACCGGGAGGTAAAGCGTTGTCCCTACGCAATTGTCGCGGATGTCCAAGTTGCCCCCAACTCGGCGTGGAGGCACGACGGAATGCAGACCCGGCTCGGCCAGCGCCAGTCCGATTGTGCCAACAAACGGCTTTAGCGGCACCTTCCCACCCGGCCCGAACAGAGCAGGGGTCATCGCGTTGGAATCATAGTTCCAGATATGCAGGGCTGCATCTGGAAACTGGTCGGTGAGCAGGCCAAAACCGGGGATGTTGGCGGTCCAACCCCAGCCCGAAGGCTTGAAATCCAGAAAGGTCACGGCAACGGTATCGCCGAGCTCGGCCCCTTTGATGTGGATCGGCCCTGTGACCGGATTGACCGCGTCGAAAGACAGCTTGCCCAGATCGGCCAGGGTCGAGGAAGCGTTCAACTGCCCGCCCGAACTGTCGATGGTTTCGACCTCGACGGTCTCGCCGGGGTCGACGCTCAGGACGGGTTCGATGGAGTTGTCCCAACCGAAATGGTGGTTGTGTTTGTGAATAGTGTGGTTGCAACCCATGACTTACTCCTGTTTTTTCAGAACCAGGTCTTCGATTTCTTGATCACCCATGATCCCTCCGGGGCGCAGGGCCATAGTCAGTACAATGACTGTTCCCAGAGCAATACCCGACAGGCCCAGCACTTCGGGCAGGTCGATGCCCAGCAGGACCGGGCCGGTTTCCAGCCAACGCACGCATTCCAACCCGAACGAGATCAGAAGCGTGCCCAGAACCGCACCTGTGACCGTTCTCATTCCCCCAAGGATCAGCATGGCGAGTGTCAGAAAGACGTGGTTGAAATAAAAGGGCCGCGCGCTGATCGTGCCAAGGAAATAGGCGTAGGCAATCCCGGCGACCGCAAGCAGTATGGCCGACAGGACCCAGGCAATCAGGCGCAACCGGCGAATGTTTACACCCATTGCGGCGGCACCGACCTCATCATCGGCGCAAGCACGCAGCTGGATGCCCCAGCGGCTTTCGCGAAAAAGGCGCACGATGAACACAACGAATACGGACAAGATTACGATAGACGTCAGTGAGAACACCTGCGGAATGCCGAAAAACGCCTGATTTCCTTTAAAAATGTCGGTGCGGTACAGGAATACCGAGTGCAAGATGACCAGGACGGCAAGGGAAAAGATGGTCACTCCAGACCCTGTAAGGCGCACGACAAACAGTCCGACGATTAGGGCCAGAAAGGCGGTGATCACAATGGCAAGCAGCGCCGAACTGACCGGGTCCAGCGAGAAGGCATTCAACCCCCAAGGCGCATCCGGAAGAGAGATGGATTTGACCGTCACTGGCGTAACGCAGATCGCGGCGACATAGGCGCCGATCCCCATGAATGCACTGTGGCTGAGGTTGGTCAGGCGCGCATTGCCCATGAACACCTGCATGGCCAAAACAACCAATAGGTTCACGTAGGCGCTGTAGACCAGCCGAAGCTGATAGCGAGAGCCGAAATAGGTCACGATCAGCCCAATCGCGATCAATACGGCGGCCAGGATCGCAGCGCCCACCAGCCCGCGTTTCTGACTGGGGTTCAGAATCATATCTTGTCCCCTTTCTCAGTCGGGGGTGACAGGATGCCATCCGGCCTCCAAACCAGAACAAGGGCTATGATTCCAAAGACAAAGGCGTCTTTCATGCCGCCATATTCCTGCGGTAGCAGGACCAGCATGGCGACCTCAATCGCGCCGAGAAGGAAGCCGCCCAGCACGGCTCCGGGTAGGCTGCCGAACCCTCCGACGACACAGGCTACGAAGGCCTTGAGGACCGGGTTGAACCCCAGATGAGGATCGACCGACCCGCGCCGCGCCATGATGAAGATACAGGCCAGCCCGGCCAGTAGGCCCGACACCATGAAAGCCACTGCAAACACTCTGTTGGATTTGACGCCGACCATGCGGACCATCTCAAAATCCAGCGAGGCGGCGCGCATGGCCAGACCCAGTGTTGTGCGTTTTAGAAACAGCATCAGTCCGACGATCACCAGCACCGTCGTCACCGCCTCGAACACCTGAAGTGAAGATACCTGAACGCCCAAAAGCTGCACGGGCCAGTCGAGGAAGTACAACGATGTCACGGCCACGGGGCGTGGTGAGACCGCAAGCAGAAACACGTTTTGCAGAATGATTGAGACACCAAAGGCGGTCAAAAGGCCCGTTGTCGGGTCTGCGTATCGCACGGGTCGGAACGCCACGCGTTCAAGCAACAGGGACATCAGGATCGCTGCGGCGATGGCTCCGCCAATGACGATGAAGGGGTTGTTCAGCGCCAGCGCAGCAAAGGCCACCATCGTATAACCGCCAACTGCGATCACCTCACCATGGGCAAAGTTCACCAGCCCCATGATCGAAAAGACAATCGCCAGACCGAGTGCAATTAGCGCATATTCCGCACCAAAGGCGAGCGCGTTCATCATCTGCTGGGCCACATATTCCATGTCAGGCGATCCCCGTCAGTTCCGCCATAAGCGCGCTGCTTTGGCCCAGTGTTTCCTTGGTGCCCTCAGCCACGATCCGCCCGTTGTTCAGAAGGTAGGCGTAGTCCGACAGGCGCAGCGCCTGCGTTGCGTTCTGTTCGACCAACAGGATCGTCATTCCCCGCGCTTTCAGCTGTTCGATCATCTGGAAAATCTGGCTCACGATCTTGGGGGCCAGACCTAGGCTGGGTTCGTCCAGCAACAGAATCTTGGGTCGGGTCATCAAGGCCCGGGAAATGGCCAGCATCTGCTGCTCACCGCCCGACAAGGTGCCGGCGGGTTGATCTCTGCGTTCGCCAAGGATCGGAAAGGTCTCAAGCCAGTGGGCGATATCGGTGTCCTTGGCCGCTCGGTCAGAACGTGTGGCGCCGCCGAGCACCAGATTTTCCTCGACGCTCAGATTCGAGAATATCCGCCGCCCTTCGGGGGCCACGGACATACCCGCCTGCACTCGAGCCTCCACAGGCAGGGCCGAGATATCGGCACCTTCAAAGGTGATCCGGCCCGAGGACTTGACCACCCCCATCAGCGCCGAGATGGTCGAGGTCTTGCCCGCGCCATTGGGCCCAAGCAAGGACACACAGCGGCCCTTCTCCACGGCGAAAGAGATGCCGTGCACGGCCTCGATCGGACCGTGAGAAACTATCAGGTTTTCAACATTCAGCATGGGATTGGAAACGGGGGCTGGAACCGCCCCCGTCTTTTGGCTCAGTTCCAGTCTTTCGGTGTGTTTTCGGGAATTTCGTTCGAGATCAGAACCCGCTTGCCATCTTTGTAGCCAATCACAGGGATCGTGCGCTGGGCATAGGTTTTCGTATCCTTGAACGAAATGCTGTCGACTGTCAGAACCGGGATCGACTCGGCCGTGCGGATCGTTTCCGCAATCACCGCCGGGTCGCTGCTGCCTGAGGTTTCGACCGCCCAGGCAACGGCCTTGACTGTGTCGGCACCGGTGGCTGGGAACAAGCCGGGCACATCGTGGCCCAAATCCTTGCAGTCCGCCATGAACTTGACCACGGCGCTTTCGTCGTGGCTTGGGGCCAGCGTGGCAAAGAACACCTTGTCGAGAATCGCAGGATCATCAGCCGCGACAGCATCCAGCGATGGATCGTCAAACCCGTCCGAGCCGACCACCCAAGCGTCGATCCCGGCGCTGCGCAGCTGTCGAACCAGCACACCAATATCGGGCATGATCGACGAAATATAAACGGCGTCGATCTCTTCACCCAGTGCTTTCATGTCAGCGATCTGAGGTGACCAGTCCGATGTGCCAAAGCTGAAATTCATCTTCGCCAGCACCTTTCCGCCGCCCTCTTCGATCACTTGTCCGAACCACAGCGGGGTACGCGCGGACCACGACCCGCCTTCGTCTGAGGTCAACAGAACCACATTCTTGACCCCTTCGCTAAGCGCGTGGTTGGCAGCTGCCGTTGCCGTGAACGGATCAGGCGAGACGCCGGTAAAGAAGTTGTCCACGATGCCCGCATGCATCTCGACCTGCGTGGATTGTGGCTGGAAGATGGAAACGCCGTATGGCTGAGCGATCTGCGCCACCGGGATCATCGTGTCCGAGAACGGCGTGGTCCCCAGCATCACAACGCCTTCGTCCAGAAACTTTTGCGCCAACGAGATCGCCGCCTGCGTATCACCTGCGGAATCCTGAACCAGAACTTCGATCTTCTTGCCGCCAGCTCCACCGTCGGCATTAATCATATCGGCCATACAGCGCGCGCCCAGGTATTCGGAATAGATGGCCAGATCACCAGTCATCGGTACGCCCAGTCCGATCTTGATCGTATCTTCGGCGACCGCGGGTAGGGCGAGGCTCATGGCGGTCAGAGTCGTAAGGGTCAACTTCTTCATACTTGTTCTCCTGTTGAAAGCCGCCTGCGTCACGCGGCACGTTCATCGGTTTCGCCAAGATAAGCGTCGATAACCTCTTGGTTCTTGGTTATTTCTTCGGGTGCGCCTTCGGCAATGATGGCGCCCATGTTCAAAACGGTGATCTTGTCGCAGAGCGACATGATGAATTTAAGATCGTGATCAATCACCAAAATCGCGCAGTCCGAATGTGTCCGCACCCATGTCAGCGACCGACCCAGAGCTTCCGTTTCCTGTTCGTTCATCCCCGCGGCGGGTTCGTCCAGCATCAGGACACGCGGGTTCAGGGCCAGCGCGCGAACAATCTCCAGCCGCCGAAGCTGCCCATATGCCAATGACCCGGCGTTTTGGTTGAGCTTGTCCAACAGGCCGAACTCGGGGATCGCGGCGTCGACGATTTCGGCGCCGCGGCCGGAATAGCGGGCGACGTCGATGTTTTGCGCGACGCTGAGGCTTGGAAAGACCCGCAGGTTCTGAAACGTCCGCGCCACACCGCGCGCCGCGCGTTCGTGGGCGCGCAAGTTGTCCAGCGGCTCGCCATCCAGCGACAAGCTGCCCGCCGAGTGGGTTAACAGCCCAGAGATCAGGTTGACCAGCGTCGTCTTGCCTGCGCCATTGGGGCCGATCAGACCGCGCACCTCGCCCGGTGGGACGGACATGGTCACATCCTCAACGGCGTGGACCCCGCCAAAGGTCTTGGTGATGCCGTTCAGATCAAGCACCGGCCAATTCCTCGACCAGTTCTTTTGTGGTGACCTGTCGGCAATAGCCTTTGATCGCGCGCAGAGAATTGTCGTGCCGATCTTGCGTGTGGGTCAGGCACGCATCTTCGACCTGAGTGACAAGGTAGCCCAGATCACATGCGTCCCGGATGGCGCTTTCGACGCATTGATCCGTCAAAAGGCCGGACAAAACAACCTGACGAACGCCAAGGTTGCGCAGGATGTAGTCGACATGCGTGGACACAAACACCGAAGAGGACGTCTTCGGCAGCACGATCTCATCCCCTTGGGGCGCGATCTGGTCAATGACCTTTCCGTCCCAGCTGCCCTTGGGAACATGAAAACCCGTGATCTTGTAGTCCAGTGACCGGTCACGCCCGTCGAGCGTCAGGCTTTCGATATTGGTGTACATGACCTCGACGCCGGCATTGCGGCAGGCGGCCTGTATGGCCTGCATGTTCGGGATCACGCGGGTGTCCAGTTGATCGAAGTACCAGCCGTATTTCTCATTGAATTCGGCTTCAGGCATGTCCTTGAATTCGGCGCCTTCGCGATGTGCCGAATAGTTCTGCACGTCAATGAACAACAGCGCGGATTGCGATGGGACAAGGGGAACATTGCGCGTCAAACTCACGTCTTGGTCTCCAGTATTTGGGTAAAGGCCTCGGCGAGAAGCTGCGCCCAATCCTCGACGCCTTTTGCATCGCGGATCAGGTCATTGCGGATCTCGACCAGCGAATGCGCCAGTCCGCGAGGTTCCGCGAAACGAGGTATGAACCAGTCGCTTTCACTGTCGATCTGATAGGGCTGGTTCAACGCCATGTGCAGATCGGGACGCAGGGCCGAGATATGGTCGATAGCGGCTTGTCCCGTTTTGGGGTCAACGCGCGTCAGAAATCCAGCGTGCCAGGGCCGCGTCTCACCATCGACCTTTGCGGCGAAGGAGTGGATCGACACCGCAAGCACGCGCGGCGCACGATCCAGCATATCTTCAATGGCACCGTTCAGTGGGGCCATGATCTCGCGCTGACGCGCTGTGCGATCCGCAGCGGTCAAGTTCAGATTGGCTGGGATCTGCTCTCCAAAGCTGTTTGGCGGAATTGAATCCGGCGCTTCGATCGGGCGGTTGCAATCAATCACAAGCCGGGAATAGCGCTGCAAGATTAAAGGGGCCCGTAGCCGGTCAGCCAATTGCCGGGCCACGGCCTCGGCCCCGATGTCCCAACCGCGATGGCTGGCCTGCACCTCTTCCGAGATACCCAGATCGCCCAGCTTTTGCGGGATCGCGCGCCCGGCGTGTTCGCAGAGCAGCGCGATCTTTGCATCACTTTCACGATTCACCCATTCCACCGGGGCGGGATCCCCGGCGACCAGCAATTCTTGGGTTGCGGTTGATGTATTCATGTGGCCCACGTTAGAGAACAAGTTTTTTCAGAGTCAATGAAAAATAGATTGACTGAAATTTTTGTTCCATGCGATCCATTCAGATCAGGAGGTGCCGCTTGCTTGTTAGGCAGAGAATTGAAGCGAAGGCGGAGAACATGACCGCGAGCGAGCGCAAGCTGGCCGCTGCATTGCTCAGCGACTACCCCTATGCGGGGCTGGTCACGATTCAGGAACTCGCTCGCCGGGCCGAGGTCTCGGCCCCGTCTATCTCTCGGTTTGTCACCAAGATCGGACTGGGCGGCTATCAGGAATTCCAACGTGCTCTCTTGTCGGAATTGAAAGAAGGCCAACGCTCGCCCACCGATTTGCACGGGGAAGGGCGCAGTGTTGATGGAGGGTTCTTACGTGATTTCATCGCGCGCGCCTCGTCCCAGATGGCGCTGTCGGCTGAAGGTATCACCGAGGCACAGTTTCAGCGCATATGCTCGGTACTGAGCCAGCCAAAAAGCGATGTCTATATACTGGGCGGTCGGATCAGTGACACCATCGCGCAACATTTGTCCTTTCACCTGCGCCAAACCCGCAGCGGCGTGTATCATCTTCCGGCCAACAACGAGGTCTGGCCGGAATACCTGCTGCGGATGAAGCCTGCGGATATCCTGTTTCTGGTCGATTTTCGCCGCTACCAACCTGCGCTGGCGCGATTGGCCGCTACTGCCGCGCAGGATCGAGGGGTTCGCGTTGTCCTCATGACGGATAAATGGTTGTCCCCCATATCACGGCATGCGGCAGAAATCTTGCCAGTTCCGATCGAAAGCGGCACGCTCTGGGATACGTACACAGCGGCCCTTGCCGTCACCGAGGCGTTGGTGACGCGTATTGCCGAAGACAACTGGGACCAGACGAAATCCCGCATCGAAGCCTGGGATGCCATGCGATCCCACAATCAGGACCCCAACCCATGATGCCCAAAACCCCCTTGATGTTTGTCGCCACCTCTGACCTTGCCGGTAAATTACGGGGCAAGGCCTTTCCGGCGGATCAACTGAACAAGCGGTTGCAGCGCGGGGTCGGGTGGACACCAACGAATGTTCAGATCAACTGCTTTGACGGAATTGCCGAAAGCCCGTTTGGCGCGCTGGGCGATCTTCTTCTGATCCCGGACGCCACGGCCGAGGCAAAGGTCGAGTTCGGCGAAGACTCCGGCCTGCACTTTCTTATGGGCGATATCGTCACGCTGGATGGAGACCCGTGGGACTTCTGCACGCGCAGTCTTTTGAGGGCGGCGCTGGAGCGGCTGCACAAGGTCTCAGGGGCAAATTTATTGGCTGCGTTCGAGCATGAGTTCCAGCTGAAAGATCCGCCAAGCCAGGCCAACGAAGCCTATGGTCACCGGGGCTTTGGCCTGCAGCGGGATCTGTGCGAGACCTTGATCAACGCGATTTCTCAGGTCGGTCTGAAGCCGGATTCGATCATGAAGGAATATGGCCCAAACCAATATGAGGTCGTCATCGGCCCCGAGCTGGGTGTTCGCGCGGCGGACGCGGCCATCATGGTGCGCGAACTGACCTATGCGACCGCACGGGCCTATGGCGAGCGGGCCACCTTTACCCCTATTCGCGATGTCGCGAGCGTTGGGAATGGGGTCCATATCCATATGAGCTTTGTGGATGATCATGGCGCGCCGCTGACCTACGCCGATGACGGGCCCTGCGGCATGTCGGACCTGACAAGTGCCTTCGCCGCCGGAGTGTTGAAATATCTGGATGCGATCCTGGCTCTGACAGCGCCTTCGGTGATCTCGTATGAACGCCTGACACCGCATCGATGGTCTGCGGCTTTCAACAATCTGGGTTTTCGCGACCGCGAGGCTTCCTTGCGGATTTGCCCGGTGACCGCAAAAGACCCAGCCTCGATCGCCGGGCAGTTCAACATCGAATACCGTGCGGCGGATGCTGCAGCTTCGCCTCATCTGGCGCTTGCGGCGGTTGTCATGGCCGGGACGCAGGGGATCGAAGAGGGGCTACCCGCGCCCGTTCCAACCGAAGAGGATCTTTCGCTGTTGGACGTCGCAGAACTGAACCAAAGGGGGCTGGTGCGCTTGCCTCAGACTTTGGAAGATGCGCTCGACCGGTTCGTTTCCAACCCGGTTGTGACCGGCTGGTTCCCCGCAGGCTTTGCCGAGGTGTACCAAGCTCACAAGCAATCCGAGATTGCGACAACCGAACATCTGGACACAGACGCACGCTGCCGATTGTACGAAGAAACATATTGACCTGAGCGGTTCGTCTTGCCGAAGCTTGCCCAATGCGACCTCTGGGGCGTCGTTTGGGTAATCTCGCGCCGTATGACGCGGCGCAAACTGTTTAGCTAAGGATAGGGATGGATCATGAGCCGTTCAGAAACCGATGCTATCTTGAATGTGCATAGGCTGGCTTTTGGCGAAGCGGAAGGTGAAGAAATCGCTCAACTCGCCGAAGATCTCCTTGAGCATCCGGAAACGATTTCAATCAGCATAAGGCGCAAGGGGCAGATCGCGGGCAATGTCATGTTCACCCCGTTTGTCTTCCAGGGTCACCCGGACGTTAAATGCTATCTTCTTGCGCCCTGCGGTGTCTCCCCCGAGTATCAAGGCCTAGGAGTTGGCAGAGAGATGATGGAGACCGGCATCATGCACTTGAGGTCCATTGGAACAGACGCTGTCTTCGTGTTGGGAGTACCGACTTTCTACCCCTTGTTCGGGTTTGTCCCGACTGACAAAGAGACACCATATCCTGACCTTCTGACGATCCCCGAGGCATGGATGACGCTTGAGCTCACTGCAGGATCGGTTGAAAAACTGGGGGGAAAAACACTTGCGATTGCGCCCTTCATGCACGCGCATCTCTGGGACATATCACAACACGAGTGAATTTAGTTTTTTGTTCTTGCCTCAAACCGCAGCCCTGTTTCAGGTCTCCATTTTTGCTGGCCATGTCTGTTTTGTTTCTGGAAATGTCGCAAGGCTTTCAGCCGAGATTCCATCCACGAGTAGGTTGCGCATGTGAGGTGCTGCTGTCTGATTCTCAGGCGGCAGAGAATTGGGAAGCCGGTGCAATTCCGGCGCTGCCCCCGCAACGGTAAGGAAGGTCAGGTTCGACAGGTGACCACTGGGACGAGGATCCCGGGAAGGTGTCGACACCGGGCGTAAGCCCCTTTCAAGTCCGGAAACCAGCCTTGCATATATGTCAAACCGCGGGTGGCGGTGGGGGCACAAGTTTCGGACGTGATCCTCGCACGGCTCCGGACTGGCCTCTGGTGTCATCTGCCCAAGCTAAGCCGCGGGGCGCGGCAGGAGAGCCAGAAGTGAGCAACGTTCGAAGCCTGTTGGCGCGTCGAAACCCGGCCTATGCCCTTGAACAGGCGTTCTACACCGATCCAGATGTCTTTCAGACCGATCTTGAGGCCATCCACTACCGCAACTGGCTATTTGCCATTCCGGCATGTGAACTGGTGAAAACAGGCGACTACGTGACCTACACTGTGGGCGCATACCGCGTGATCATTGTGCGCGGCGCGGACAACCAGATTCGGGCCTTCCACAATACCTGCCGCCATCGCGGGTCGATCATCTGCAAGGCCGCCAAGGGCAACTCGCCTAAACTGGTCTGTCCTTATCACCAGTGGACATATGAGCTTGATGGTTCATTGCTATGGGCCCGTGATATGGGGCCTGATTTCGACCCGAAACAACATGGGCTGAAAACCGTTCACTGCCGTGAACTGGCAGGGCTGGTCTATATCTGTCTTGCAGATGAAGCGCCTGATTTCGACACCTTCGCCAACAAAGCACGCCCCTATCTGGAGCCGCATGATCTAGGCAACGCCAAGGTCGCTTTTGAAAGCACGATCATCGAGAACGGCAACTGGAAGCTGGTTTGGGAAAACAACCGCGAGTGCTATCACTGCGGCGGCAACCACCCTTCGCTGTGCCGGACCTTCCCTGATGATCCCTCAGTAACCGGTATCGAAGGGGGTGAAACCCCGGCCTTCATGCAAACTCACTTCGACCGTTGCGAGGCTGCGGGAATGCCGTCGCAGTTCTATCTGCATGATGACGGGCAATACCGCCTGGCGCGCATGCCGCTGAAGGAAGGGGCGGAAAGCTACACTCTGGACGGTAAATCCGCGGTGCGTCGCTTTCTTGGCCGTTCGCCCTTTGCGGATGCGGGGACGTTGTTGAAGTTCCACTATCCCAGCACGTGGAACCACTTCCTGGCCGATCATTCGATTGTTTTCCGGATCACGCCGGTCAGCCCGACCGAGACCGAAGTCACCACGAAATGGCTGGTCAACAAGGATGCGGTCGAAGGGGTCGACTATGACGTCAAGCGTCTGACCGAGGTCTGGATGGCCACCAATGACGAAGATCGCCGTGTGGTGGAAGACAACCAGATGGGCATCAACAGCCCCGCCTATGTGCCGGGACCGTATTCTGGGATCCAGGAATCCGGTGTTCTGCAATTCACCGATTGGTATTGCAGCGCTTTGGCGCGTCACCTTGCACCTGACACGATGGCGGCGGAGTGACGGAGATGAAAGATCTGAACGCTGTTGCCTCGGTCTGGCAGGATGACGAGACGCTGGAATGCGTCTCGGTCGTGCCCGAGACGCCAAACACCGCCAGCTTTACGTTCCGCGCTCCTTCCGGGGCCTTGTTCGCCTACCATCCAGGTCAGTTCCTAACGCTCCAGATTCCGGCACCGGGGCAGCCGGGAGGCGTTGTGCATCGGACCTATACGATATCGTCATCCCCATCGCGTCCACGGTCCATCACGATTACGGCCAAGGCGCAACCGGACAGCATCGGCACTCGCTGGATGCTGAACAATCTGCTGCCAGGTATGCGGATGCGGGCGATTGGCCCGGCGGGCCTGTTCACCAATGCTGAAAGCGCCGCCGCCAAGTATCTGTTCATCTCGGCGGGTTCGGGTATCACGCCTATGATGTCGATGACGACCTGCATGTGGGACGAAGGCCGCGATTTGGATGTCGTCTTCATCAACTGCGCCAAACGTCCGTCCGAGATCATCTTCCGTCAACGGTTGGAGCAGATGGCAAGTCGGACGCCGGGTTTGGATTTGAAGTTTGTTGTGGAGGAAGCTGACTGTTACAGCCCCTGGACCGGCTACCAGGGTCAGTTTAACCAGCTGATGCTGGGCCTGATGGCCCCAGACTATCTGGACCGTGAGGTCTATTGCTGCGGTCCGGAGCCGTTCATGCAGGCTGTCCGTGAAGCTCTGTCGGGCCTTGGCTTTGACATGGACAACTATAATCAGGAAAGCTTTGGAGCTCCGGTTGAGACCGAAGCGGATCAGCCCGATCTGGATGATATCGTTCCAGACGATGACAGCGCCGCCGAAATCGTGTTTGTGACCTCGGGTGTAACCGCCAAAGTTGCCGAGACGGATACGGTTCTGGCCGCTGCACGAGCGGTTGGATTGAACATTGCCTCGGGATGTACTTTTGGCGTTTGTGGTACCTGCAAAGTCAAAAAGACCTCGGGTGAGGTTCACATGGTCCACAACGGCGGAATCTCCGAGGATGACATCGCAGCAGGCTACATTCTGGCGTGCTGTTCGAACCCGATCGGCAAGGTTGAAGTTGAGGTGTGAACGGGAAGTCTCAGGCTGAAACTGCAGGACGGTTATGGCCACCTGCGGTTTCAGATTTTAAAATTTTTGTATTTATATCATATATTTATTGCCCCTATACGCGCTTCGGGAAGTTTGGGCAGCACAGGTTTTCTCACGGATAGTTGATTCTATTCGGCAACATTCACGTGTTTGCTCAAATTCTGTCTCTTTTCCGCCGAAATCTCCCCTGATAAAGCGGGTTGAGTACTGGGTGGGGTGTTGATAAGTGCGAGCAGGTATATGAGAGCCGGATATAACGGTCGTGTAGCCATTTCATGGGATCAAACCGAGCTTGATGGGCTTGAGGCAGCGCCTTTGGCCTTTTTGGCGGTCGGGTCCGCATGGTCCTGGCGAGGTCAGGCGCTGGTGTTGGGCGAAGTGGCAGAGCAAAATCTTGAACAACTGGGACATATGGGTGCGACCGCTGTGCGCACCCGGGACGCGTTCTCAGCCTCGCAAGAGATTTCGGGTGAGCATTGCGGGACGGTCACATTGACCAATGGAGCGCAACGCTTTGCCGCAGATTTGATTATCACCGATGACGAACAATGGCCGACTCTGGTGTTTAACGCTGGCTGTCCGCCTCGGGATCAGGATTTCTGGATCAGCGAAGTCACACATGCCGGTGCCGAGCTGCAGAGCGTACCGCAGCCGACCGCAAAGGTGGTGGCCTTTCCAGGAAAATCCGCGCCGGGTTACTTTTCATAGGTTTGGTTACCTGGCTGGCGTTGAACCCGCTGGCCTAAAAACCCTTCAAGAAATTTGAGCAGGGCCGTCGGGACGTGTTGACTCTGATAGTTCTGCAGATATAAGCGCGGCTTCATTGGTGTTGGTGGCCCCCGCAAGGGGATGCCTGTCATGGGGGAAACCTCAAGAGGACAACGCCCTTTATAACCCGGCACCACGCCTGGTCTGAACTGGAACTGCCCGGTCCGAGCGGAGACGCTATTTCGGCCCGAAAAGTGGGAACCGGTTTTCGGATCAAGCTGAAATGCCACTTTAAAGGAGATCAGCCGTGACCAAACGCACGTCTGCCAAGTACAAAATCGACCGCCGTATGGGTGAAAACATCTGGGGTCGTCCGAAATCCCCGGTCAACCGTCGTGAATATGGCCCCGGCCAGCACGGCCAGCGCCGCAAGGGCAAACTGTCGGACTTCGGTCTGCAGCTGCGCGCCAAGCAGAAGCTGAAAGGCTACTATGGCGACCTGACTGAGAAGCAATTCCGTCGCATCTACGCCGAAGCTGAGCGTGTAAAAGGCGACACCGGTGAAAACCTGATCGGTCTGCTGGAGCGCCGTCTGGACGCCGTTGTCTACCGCGCCAAGTTCGTACCGACCGTCTTTGCTGCACGTCAGTTCGTGAACCACGGCCACGTCAAAGTGAACGGCAAGCGGGTCAACATCCCGTCCTACCGTGTCAAAGAAGGCGACGTGATCGAAGTGCGTGACAAGTCCAAGCAACTGGCAGTTGTTCTGGAAGCTGTTGCTCTGGCTGAGCGTGATGTTCCTGACTACATCGACGCCGACCACTCCAAAATGACCGCGACCTTCGTACGCGCACCGGGCCTGAGCGATGTGCCTTACCCGGTCATGATGGAACCGAACCTGGTTGTCGAATTCTACGCGAAGAACTAATCTTCGCTAGTACCCGAGATTACAAAGGCCGCGCTTTCAGCGCGGCCTTTTTAGTTTCTAAGCTATGCATTTTGACCCGATGTCCTGACGAGGCGGCACTCCGAATTTGCGCGAGTATTCCCGACTAAACTGGGTCGGGCTTTCATAGCCAACCTCAAAAGCCGCCTGCGATACACTCAGCGAACCGTGCGACAAAAGCCTTCGGGCTTCCAGTAGCCTAAGGTCTTTTTGGTATTGTAGCGGCGAGGTGGCTGTCACCGTTTTGAAATGGGCGTGAAAGGCAGAAACGCTCATTCCAGCGCTCTGTGCCAGATCGCAGATGGGCAGGGCTGTTCGAAAATCCGCGCGGATGACGTCTATCGCGCGCGCGATACGGCTGGCGGCGCTATCGCGCCACAGCATTTGCCGCAGCATGCCACCGTGATCTGCTTGCAGGAGTCGGTAGTGGATTTCACGGCTTATCATCGGTGCGAGAATTTTTGCATCGGTAGGGTTTTGACTTGCTCGAAAAAGCCGAGCCATAGCGTCGATCAGATCGGGCGAGGCTTTTGATGCGGCAAGGCTTTGGGCTGTTTCGATTTCAGTAGGTTCTGAGCCGACAGAGTCGTAGAGACCGCGTAAGATGGAAAGGTCCAGCGAGAATACGAGACCGACATAGGGCTTTTCCCGACTTGCTTCCGTGACAGAGGCCAAAACCGGAAGTGAATGGCTGACGATCAGAGAGTCGCCTGCACCGAAGTGAACAAGGCGATCGCCGATACGTGTTTCTTTCTTCCCCTGTAGAACTAGGCAGACAATAGGTTCATACACCTGCGCTTCTATTGATTTCGTTTTGACATCATGAAGAAGGCCGAAACCGTCCAATGCGGTCGGGTAGAAAGCAGCATCTTCTGCCTGTCCGCCCACAGCTTCGCAGATTTTTTCAACTAAATCATGTTGTGTCATGGTGTCTCCACTGCCTCATTCAGCATATTTTGCGCAAGAGGTCAGTGCTAGCCAGAATCCTGACGGCCAGAGAATTAGGCAGATATTGAGGAGAATTCGGCAGGCGTATCGCAGTTTTCTAACTTATCTAGTGGTCAGGCTAACAATTGCGGAGAATGACCATGGAACAGACTATCCTCATAACTGGCGCTTCATCGGGTATTGGCAGAGTTACGGCTGAGCTGTTTCACAGGCAGGGCTGGAATGTCATTGCCACCATGCGCAACCCCAGCAAGGAAGCTGAGCTTACGCAATTCGAGAATGTTCTGGTCACACGTCTTGACGTCACCGAGGAGGGTTCAATTGCGGCCGCAGTTGCCGAAGGGATTGAACGGTTTGGTCAGATTGACGTTCTCTTGAACAACGCGGGATACGGCGCTTACGGCCCGCTAGAAGCCTTTCCGATGGAGCGTATCCGGCGGCAATTCGATACTAATGTGATCGGTTTGTTGGCTGTGACGAAAGCCGTTCTGCCGCATATGCGCGCAAATGGTTCGGGCTGCATCGTCAATATCTCTTCGATTGGTGGGCAAATCACTTTCCCCCTTGGAGCGCTTTATCATGGCACAAAATTCGCGGTTGAGGGCCTGTCAGAGTCGCTGCACTACGAGCTTGCTGCGGCAGGTATCAAGGTCAAGATTGTCGAGCCTGGTCTGATTGCCACCGATTTTGGTGGCCGTTCGTTTGATTTCGTCAATGACGAGAGCATGGCCGAATATCAACCTGTCGTGCAGGCCTTGTTCAGCGCGTGGGGCTCGGAAGAAATGGCAGCGCGAACGTCGCTGCCAAGTGTTGTCGCCGATGTCATTTTGACCGCGGTGACGGACGACACTGACACTTTGCGCTATCGGGCCGGCGAAGATGCCGTTGAATACCTGGACAACCGCAAGGCTCTGGACGACGCAACTTTTATCGGCGGCATGAAGGCGATGCTTGGTTTGGCCTGAGTTCAGATCGGAAGGGGTCGCCCTTCGGCGATCGCTTCCATCGCAAAATAAGAGGTCACGCTGTCCAGCTCGACCTTCTCGATCAGGCGTTGGTAGACCTTGTCGTAGGACGCCATATCCTGGGTCACGACTTTCAGTTGATAGTCATAGTCACCGCCGATCCGATGGAAATCCACAACCTCGGGAATGGTCAGAACATGGCGGCGAAACGCCTGCAGCCACTCGGCTGAATGATGCCGGGTGCGCAGCATAACGAAGACCACGAGGTTCAGCCCCAAAGTCTCGCGCGCGATGCGCGCAGTTGACCCGATCAGAACCCCGTTTTCGTTCAGCGCTTTCAATCTACGCCAACACGCGTTCTGGGACAGCCCGACCCGATCGGCCAGCTCGCGCTGCGAAAGGGTGGCGTCTTTTTGAAGCTCTCTCAGGATGTGGGTGTCTATTTGATCTAAATTTTGGCTCATATCTAGTCATACGACACAAAATTAGTGATTACTATGCAAAGAACGATAATGTTTCCACAGTTTGGATGGATCACATTGGACTTACAGCAAGGAGCCAATGCTATGACCCTGTCCAAATTTCGTGCGGATCTCTGTTCCACCACTCACAATTCCCACCTGCGCGACGGGCTGATCGGAGAGAATGTTCTGATCCCGGGTCTGCAGGGGGACGTGCCGCTTGTCTATGCGGATTACGTTGCTTCGGGTCGCGCGTTGCGACAGGTCGAAGACTTTGTGGCCGATCACGTGTTGCCATTTTATGCCAACAGCCACACCGAGGCCTCCTTCTGTGGATCCTACATGACCCGTCTGCGTCGCGAAGCACGCGATGAGATAGCCCGCCTTGTTGGCGCGAGGGGAGAAGACGCGGTGATCTTTACCGGGTCCGGTGCCACGGCGGGGCTCAACCGGTTGGTCAGTCTGCTCGGGGTGGCGGAAGCTGATCAACCGGTTGTCCTAATCGGTCCCTATGAGCATCACTCGAACATCTTGCCATGGCGCGAGAGCAAGGCTCTGGTGGTCGAGATTCCGGAAGCGGCTGAAGGGGGCGTTGATCTGCGCGCGCTGCAGGAGGCGCTGAACACTTACGCCGATGCGGATCTGGTGATCGGGTCATTTTCAGCTGCGTCCAATGTGACGGGGATCATCACCGATCCCGATCCGGTGACGCGTGTGCTCAAGTCTCATGGCGCTTTGGCCGTTTGGGACTATGCCGGGGGCGGGCCTTACCTGCCGATGGACATGGGGCCTGCGGATGCGCGCAAAGATGCGATCGTGGTGTCTCCGCACAAGTTTCCAGGCGGGCCGGGGGCGTCGGGCGTGCTGGTCGTGAATCAGAACGTTGTACAGCGTCGGTGCCCCAGCTGGCCCGGCGGAGGGACGGTGAGTTTCGTCTCGCCCTGGCGCCACGACTACAGCGAAAACCTGTCAACGCGAGAGGAGGCGGGAACGCCCAATGTGATCGGTGATATCCGCGCCGCACTCGCCTTCATCGTCAAGGATGCCGTAGGAACGGATGAGATCGCCCGCCGCGAGGCGCAATATAACCAAATGGCGCTGGAGGGATGGAAGGACAACCCGAACCTGACCTTGCTTGGGGTGGAAAACGCGCATCGCCTGCCGATCTTTTCCTTCCTTGTGCGCGACAACGCAGGGCAACCGGTGCATCAGCAACTGTTCACGCGGATGCTCAGCGACATATACGGCATTCAGGCGCGCGGAGGATGCGCCTGTGCCGGGCCTTACGCGCATCGGCTCCTGGGCATAGATCGAGCCGCGTCAGAGGAGCTGCACGCCGCTCTGTCCGCGGGTGAAGAGATGAAGAAACCCGGTTGGGTGCGTTTGAACTTCTCGTATCTGATGCGCGAAGAAACGGTCCAGTTCATCATCGACAGCGTCAACGACCTGTCCCGTCGGACCGAAGAATTCGCACCGTTCTACAATGCCGACCCGGCGACTGCGCGCTTCAAAGCCGCATGATGGAATTGCTGCTTTTCTGAAAGCGTTGAGACAGGTATGAGAGGCCCAATAAACGGAGCCTCTCATGACCAAGATTACCCCTCAACCCGGCATTATGGACATTGCGCTGTATCAAGGCGGCCAGTCGCATGTGGCGGGTGTTGAGCATGTGATCAAGCTGAGCTCCAACGAAAACCCGTTTGGTCCAAGCCCCAAAGCGATTGAGGCGGTGCGCGACAGCGCCGCCACCTTGCATCGCTATCCCAGCACCGACCACGCCAGCCTGCGCAATGCGGTGGGCGCGCGTCACGGTCTGGACCCGGCGCGGATCATATGCGGTGTGGGCAGTGACGAAGTGCTGCAATTCATCGCTCAGGCCTATGCAGGGCCGGGGGATGAGGTGATTTATACGGAGCACGGGTTTTCCATGTACCCGATCATTGCTCGGATGGCGGGTGCCACGCCGGTCATGGTGGCCGAGCGCGAGCGCAAGGTCGACGTGGATGCCATTTTGGCAGCCATCACAGCGCAGACGCGGATCGTGTTTGTCACCAATCCCGGCAATCCGACCTCAACCATGATCTCGCAGCAGGAGCTGGGGCGTTTGGCGCAAGGTCTACCGGATAGCTGTCTGATGGTCATCGACGGGGCCTATGCCGAGTTTGTCGACGGTTTCGATGGCGGGGCGTCTCTTGTGGATGCCCATGAGAACGTCATCATGACCCGGACCTTTTCAAAGGTCTATGGGCTGGGCGGCATGCGCGTGGGCTGGGGCTATGCGCATCAGTCGATCATCGACGTGCTGAACCGGGTGCGCCAACCGTTCAACCTGTCTTTGACCGCGCTGGCTGCGGCCGAAGCAGCTGTAAATGATGTCGACTTCCTGTCCTTCTGTCAGGCTGAAAACGCGCGCCTGAGGGCATGGCTGTCGGATGAGCTGGCCAAGATCGGTGTCCCGTCGGACCCGTCTTTCACCAACTTCATCCTCGCGCGCTTTGCCGATCAGGCCGAGGCCGAGGCCTGCGACGATTACCTAAAATCGCAGGGTTTGATTGTGCGGCGCGTTGCGGGCTACAACCTGCCAAACGCGCTGCGGATCACCGTGGGCGATGAAGAAGCCTGCCGCCGTGTCGTCGCGGCCATCACCGCATTCAAAGAGGGCGCAGCATGAGCCAGATTTACGACCGTGTTGCGCTGATCGGGCTGGGCCTGATCGCCTCCTCCATGTTCTGGGCCATCAAACGCGCAGGTCTGGCTGGCGAAGTCACCGGCTATGCACGCTCTGAGGCCACCCGCGACACAGCCCGCAGGATCGGCCTGTGTGACCGGGTCTGCGACACCGCGCAAGAGGCGGTCGAGGGCGCGGATCTGATCGTCCTCTGCGTTCCGGTTGGCGCGATGGGCGTGGTCGCACAGGACATCGCCCCAATGCTGAAGCCGGGGGCAACGGTGACGGATGTTGGATCGGTCAAACGCAGCGTGATCGAGGCCGTTTCGCCTCATATCCCTGAAGGCGTCTATTTCATCCCTGCGCACCCTTTGGCCGGGACCGAGCATTCGGGGCCTGAGGCCGGGTTCGCCGAGCTTTTTGACAATCGCTGGTGTCTGCTGGTGCCGGTCGAAGGATCGGACCCCGAGGCCACCGCCCAGTTGCGGGCCTTGTGGGAAGGGATGGGGGCCAATGTCGATGAGATGGACGCAGATCACCATGATCTTGTTCTGGCCGTGACCTCTCATGCACCGCACCTGATTGCCTATACGATGGTCGGTGTTGCCGATGACCTGCGTCGGGTGACCGATAGCGAGGTCATCAAGTACTCGGCTGCGGGCTTTCGGGATTTCACCCGCATTGCGGCCTCGGACCCAACCATGTGGCGCGACGTGTTCCTGACCAACAAGGACGCGACGCTTGAGATTTTGGGCCGTTTCACCGAAGAGCTTTTCGCCCTGCAGCGCGCGATCCGCACCGGGGACGGAGAGCATCTGTTCGACTATTTCACCCGCACCCGTGCGATCCGGCGTGGGATTATTGATGCGGGTCAGGATACCGACGCGCCGGACTTTGGCCGGGGAAAGGCAGGATCATGAAACAGGTTTTGCGGTACGCGATTGTTGCCGTGCTTTGGGCCACATCCACCCAAGCCGCCGCGCCCGAGCAATCGTTGTTTCCAATTGCGCGCCCCGGAGCAGTCGCAACTGCTGGCATCGTCGCGATCTCCAGCCGGGCAGCAACGCCTCTGACCATCCCGAACCTGCGCCCGGAAAAACGACCCGAGTCGCCTCAGCTGATCGCCGCAGCAGCGCGCCCGGCGGATTTGCCGCTGCTGGGGCCTGATACCTCTTTGATGCCCTACCTCAGACCCAAATCGTTGGAGCAGGAGGTGATTTTCAAGAAGCGCAAGCTGCGCAAAGGCTCGGTCTGCGGTGATATCGCGATACAAGGCAAACCTGTCGGGCGTGTCTCCAGCAAAACAAAGGCCTGCGGGGTCAAGGATGCGGTTCAAATCACCTCCGTCTCGGGAGTGACGCTGAGCCGGGCTTCGACGATGGATTGCGGCACGGCCATCGCGTTGAACAAATGGGTCGACAAAACCGTCAAGCCGACTTTCAAACGCCGTGGTCCTGTGGTGCAGCTGCAAGTTGCCGCGCACTATGCCTGCCGTACGCGCAACAACCAAAAAGGCGCGCGAGTCTCTGAGCATGGCAAGGGCCGCGCCATAGATATTTCCGGCTTTGTCATGGCGGATGGAGAGGTTGTGACCGTTCTGAAAGGCTGGCGCAAGAACCCCTCGCAAAAGCAACTCAAGAAGATATGGCGCGGGGCTTGCGGGCCGTTTGGCACCGTGTTGGGACCCAATTCAGACAGGTATCATCGGGACCATTTTCATCTGGATACGGCGCGGTATCGCACCGGGTCCTATTGCCGTTAACGCAGGATCAGACGTGGGGCCGGGCCAAGAGGGAGCGGCCCCAGAGCCACGAATCCGTCACGGAAGTTTAGTTGCAGGTCCAGCGCGTTCGGGTTGCCGCCCAGTCCGGCCAGAAAGTTGAGCGCGCGGGTCACCGGGTCAACGGCTTGATCGGGCAGGGCACCGGCGGCATTCGCCATTGCGATCATGTCACGCCAATTCTCGGCTTTGATTGCAATCTCTCCGGTCGGGATGCCCTGCGAGTCTACGTCCAACTCACCGGCTGCAAACAGGCGTAACTCGCCCCATTTGAACTCGGCCAGATTCAGATCAATGGCGACGGGCTGAGGGCGGCTGTCCTCTAGCGCGGTCCGGTCCCAAGGCTTGTCGAACGTGGTCAGCATATCCAACTGCAACTTCTCGAACCGCTGGGGGAGCGAGGTCGCCGATTGCATCAGCGCACGCAAATCCTCACCGGGGGTAAATCCGTCAATTTGCGCCGTGATGGCATAGGCTTCGGGCGCAGTGGTCTGCTCCATGATGACGCTGAGGGTACCACCGTCTGCCAGCGCCTCATTGTCTTCGCTGATCAGCCATGGACCAGCGGTTAGTGCCATCTTCTCAAGCACCAATGCGACACCGGGTTGTAGTTCCAACTCGGCTTGCAAAGCCTTGGCCTCGATCGTCGCGGTCTGGTCGAAATAGGATAGGCGCTGAGGCGTATCGGCAAAGCTCAGGGTTTGACGACCGGGCCAGATTGCGGGGCTTTGAAACTCGATCCAATCGGCGCTCCAGGCGGTGCCGTTGACTGGATCGGCCAGCGCCGGGTTGTTTAAGCGGGTGGTGTGATGTGTCGGGTAGCCCGCCGTTTCAACGCCTGAGAATTCGGCTTGCCAGCCGCGCGCCTGCTGGGCATCGAACCAGCTGGTGATCGCATTGCGCAGACCATAGCCCGCGATGAACCAATAGGCGCTCCATGCGATGGCGATAAAAATGAACACTCGTATCAGACGGCGCATGAGCATTGGCCCTTTTTCCTGCCTTGGATTTGATGTTTATAGGCCCAAACGGGCAAGGACCAGAGCAATGACGATGTGGGTTTTCGGATATGGATCGCTACTGTGGAACCCGGGCTTTCCCGTGGCACGCACCGAGCTTGCGATGCTGCACGGATATGCGCGCTCTTTCTGCATGAGTTCGATCCACCATCGCGGCACCGAGGACCACCCCGGCCTTGTGCTGGCTTTGGACGAACAGCCTGAGGCGCATTGCAAAGGTTTGGCGCTGGCCGTGGAAGCTGGGCATGAGGACCGCACCCTTCACGAACTGCGTGAGCGCGAGCTGATCTCGTCGGCCTATGTCGAAAAGATGCTGGACGTGCATCTGGACAATGGTGAGGTCGTAAATGCCGTAACCTATGTGATTGATGCCGATCACGTACAGTATTGCGGCGGCATGCCATTGGAAGAGCAGGCTCAGATCATCGCCCATGCCGTTGGAGGGCGCGGTCCAAACACAGAATATCTGTATAACACCACCGAGCATCTGGCCGAGATCGGCCTGCACGATCCCGATCTTGAGTGGTTGTCGCAACGGGTGCGCAGCATCACCGCATAAACCCTTGGCGTCATCGGCGTCTTTTCGCTAGATTCAGGCCAGAGCAGGCAGAACCAGGAATAACGCGCATGGCGCAGGCACAACAGGGCGCGAGACCGCATTTCTCGCAACCGATCCGGCAGATTCTTCTGATGCTGATCGCAATCGGCCTGTCGGGCCTCGGGGTGTTTCTGGCGCTGCCCTATGTGCTGCCGGTCTTCTTTGCCAATCCCTATCTGAACGGCTTCATCCTGCTGGTGTTCATCATCGGTGTCTTCGCCTGTTTCTATCAGGTCGCGCAGCTGATCGGCTCGGTCCGCTGGATCGAGGCTTTTGTGGGCGGTGTGGTGCATGAGGATGCGCGCACCCCTCAGTTGCTTGCGCCATTGGCCTCTCTGCTGCGCGAACGCGGTGCGCGGTCGCAGATCAGTTCAACCTCGACCCGGTCCATTCTGGATTCGGTTGCGGAACGGGTTGAAGAAGAGCGTGAGATCACGCGCTACATCACCAACGTTCTGATCTATCTAGGCCTCTTGGGGACATTTTTCGGTCTGGCCACCACGGTGCCCGCCATTGTCGACACCATTCGCAGCCTGAACCCGCAGGAAGGGGAAGAGGGGCTGGCCGTCTTCAACCGTTTGATGACGGGCCTTGAGGCGCAGCTGCAGGGGATGGGTGTTGCGTTCGGATCATCCTTGCTGGGCCTCGCCGGGTCATTGATCGTGGGCCTTTTGGAGGTCTTCGCCGGTCACGGACAAAACCGTTTCTACCGCGAGCTTGAGGAATGGCTGTCGGGCATCACCCGGGTCGGATTTGCCTCGGGCGAAGATGGCGGGGCTGAGGTCGCGGTTCTGGCGCCTGTTCTTGACGCCATGTCCGATCAGATGAACGCGCTACAGGATCTGTTCTCGGCGCAGGAGGAAGAGCGGGCCGACGTGTCCAACAAGCTTGGTCAATTGGTCACTGTCATCAGACAAATGAACCAGCGTCAGGCGGATAATGAAGGCGTTACCGCCGCGCTGGAGCGTGTTGCCTTGGGTCAGGACGCCTTGCTGGATCACATGCGCGAACACGGGGCGGGCGAGGGCATCGATGCAGAAAGCCGGATGCGCCTGCGGTCGATGGATGTTCAGTTGCTGCGCATCCTCGAAGAGATCTCCGCCGGTCGTCAGGACAGCATGAACGAATTCCGCAAGGATATCGAACTGCTAGTGAAGGCTCTGACCCTGCCACGCGGCGCGGTTCGAACCACGCACGAGGGGGAATAACCCATGGCCCTCTCCCGCCGCACCGGTCAACGGTTCCAGGGCTCGGTCTGGCCCGGTTTTGTCGATGCGATGACGGGTCTGTTGATGGTTTTGACCTTCGTGCTGACTATCTTCATGGTCATCCAATTCGTGCTGCGTGAAACGATCTCGGGTCAGGAGGATGAGCTGACGACCCTTGCGGATGAGGTTGCCGCACTGGCTGGTGCTTTAGGGTTGGAAGAGCGTGAGAATAGCCGTCTGCAAGCGCGGTTGGGGGCCTTGAATGCCACACTGACCGAAACGGAAGATAGTCTGGCTGAGGCGCAAAGCCAGATCACTGGGTTCGAGGCTCAGGTCGCGGCGCTGTTGGCTGATCAGGCGCGTGCGCAAGACGCGATCGCTGCGCTTGAGACGCAACGGGCGGATCTTTTGGGCGAACGCGACAGTCTGAATCAGGCCCTGGCGAAAAGCCGCGAAGAAATTGACGCGCAAGCCGAAGCCGCCCGCCTTGCTGCAGCCCGCCGTGAGGCGCTGGAGGCTCTGGTCGCAGATTTGGAACAAAGCGGCGAAGAACGCGCTGCGAAGATTGCTCAACTCGAAGATCAGCTAAGTGTGGAAGAGGCTGGCAGGCTGGCGGAGGCTGCCGCTGCCAAAGCTCTGAGGGATCGCCTTCAGAACGCTGATGCGGAACTGACCGCCATGACCCTAGCGCTTGAGGCGCAGCGCAAAGAGGCTGAGGATACCTTGACCCTCTTGGCCGCTGCAAATGCTGCCCGCGCAGAACTGGAACGACAGTTTGGTGAGCTGAACGCAGAAGAGCTGGAGGCCAAATTGGAGGCCGCTCTGGCAGCACAGGCCGAGGCGCAGGAAGATGCAGCATCCCAGCGTTCCCTGGCCGAACAGCGCGATGCATTGCTGGCCGTAGCCCGCGAGACGCTTTCGGCGGAACAGGCGGTCTCGGAAAAAGCGCAGCGAGAGGCCGCTTTGTTGAACCAGCAGATCGCAGCGTTGCGCGGACAATTGGGATCGCTACAGGCTCTGCTGGATGACTACGAGGACCGCAATACGGCCGCTGAAATCCAAATCCAGTCTCTGGGGCAGGACCTGAATGCGGCTCTGGCTCGTGCCGCATCCGAGGAACGCCGCCGCCGCCTGCTGGAAGAGGCCGAGCGTCAACGCCTTGAGGCTGAGGCCGAAGCACTGGCCGGACAGAATGAGGAACTCGCGGCGCAGGCCGAGGATTTGCAGCGCTATCGGTCGGAATTCTTCGGCCGCCTCCGTGACGTGTTGGGCGATCAGGATGGTGTGCGGATCGAAGGCGACCGGTTCGTGTTCTCCTCTGAGGTTCTGTTTGCCACAGGCTCTGCCGTGTTGTCGCTGGAAGGTCGGCAGGAGGTCGCCAAGGTCGCTGAAATCCTCCGCACAGTTGCTGCCGAAATCCCAGAAGGTCTGAACTGGGTGATCCGGGTGGATGGCCACACCGACAACGTGCCCTTAGCCGGGTCGGGTCGGTATCGCGACAACTGGGAACTTAGCCAGGGTCGGGCGCTCTCCGTCGTGCGCTATATGGTCGAAGCGCTGGGCATTCCACCCAGTCGCTTGGCCGCCAACGGGTTCGGTGAGTTCCAGCCGGTCAACCCTGAAGACACGCCCGAGGCGCGGGCACAGAACCGACGGATTGAGTTGAAACTGACCGAGCGCTAAGGCCCTCGCGTGGCGAAAAACCGCCTTTGCGATCTGGACTTGCCGCCCGCACCCGATGAAACACACCCGTCTCAAACCTAGATTACTGTCATAGGTTAAGAGGAGACGCGCGTGGCCCAGAAGGGAGCAGACCTGTACCAAACGGTTGAAACGGCATTGCGAGCATCATACCGACGGGTGGTGTTGTGCCAGACCGCAAGCGGAGACAGGTTCTGGCTCAAACGGGTTGAGCGCTTTGCGCCCCATCTCTGGCTGGTCAAAGGTTGCCCTCAGGCGGCGTTTGCCAGGGATCGGACGTCGCATCGCTATTTGTGGAACAAAGGCGTGCCGGTGCCGCGCATCTTGGCCGAGGGTTCGGATTTCATCGCCGTCGAGGATGCGGGTCTCAGCCTGACCCGGTTTTGCGGGGATCGTTCCCTTGAACTTGTCAGCAAACAAACGGCCTGCCGCGCGGCGGGAAGGGCTTTGGCGCGGCTTCATGCGTTAGATCTTGCCCATGGCCGCCCCGCCTTTCGCGATATGTGCTGGGACGGGCAGCAGATCAGGTTCATTGATTTCGAGTACTTTAAGCCGGCCAAAGCGGGGAGGCTTCGCAAAGCCCGCGATCTGAGCATCGCTGTGCTGTCGGCCTTGTCGCAAGGTCAGCTAGGAATGCGCTATGCGTCCAGCCTGCTATCCGGCTATTGGGCGGTTCGGGGCAAATGGGCCGTCGCCCATACCGCTTCAGCGCGTCGAATCCAGACCGGGCAGTGAGAACCGGATTTTTACCATAAGGCATTGGGCATGAAAAAAACCCGCCAAACACTGGCGGGTTTTTCTGCTTCGATGATCTGCGATCAATCCGCCGTCAAAAGCGGAGGTTTGTTGCCCGGAATACGCGGCTGATCGGGGCCGAGGATATCCAAGTGCAGATCGCCTTTCTTGACGGAGACACGAACAACACCGCCCTTGGCGAGTTTACCAAACAGCAACTCTTCGGCCAGTGGCTTCTTGATGTGTTCCTGGATCACACGGCCCAGAGGACGCGCGCCCATCTTGTCGTCATAGCCTTTGTCGGCCAACCATACGGCGGCTTTGGGCGTCAGGTCGATGGTCACGCCGCGATCCAGCAGTTGCGCCTCAAGCTGCAGAACGAACTTTTCGACCACCTGCAGGATGACCTCTTTCGGCAGCGGCGCGAACGAGATCACCGCGTCCAGACGGTTGCGGAATTCCGGCGTAAACGTCCGCTCGATCGCAGCGGTGTCTTCGCCCTCGCGACGGTCGCGGCCAAAGCCGATGGCGGCCTTTGCCTGTTCCTGAGCACCCGCGTTCGAGGTCATGATCAGGACCACGTTGCGGAAGTTCACTGTGCGGCCGTTGTGGTCGGTCAGCTCACCATGGTCCATGACCTGCAGCAAGATGTTGAACACATCCGGGTGCGCTTTTTCGATCTCATCCAACAGCAAGACGCAGTGAGGATGCTGGTCGACGCCATCGGTCAACAGACCGCCTTGATCGAAGCCGACATAGCCCGGAGGCGCACCGATCAGACGGCTGACCGCGTGTTTCTCCATATATTCCGACATGTCGAAGCGCAGCAGTTCCACGCCCAGATTATCGGCCAGCTGTTTCGCCACCTCGGTCTTACCCACACCGGTCGGACCGGCGAACAGGTAGTTGCCGATGGGCTTCTCAGGTTCCCGCAGCCCGGCGCGCGCGAGCTTGATTGCGCTGGCCAAGGCCACAATGGCGTCGTCCTGTCCGAAGACCACCCGTTTCAACGAGGCTTCGAGGTCTTTCAGAACCACCGCATCGTCCTTGGTGACGTTCTTCGGTGGGATGCGGGCAATCTTGGCGACGACGGCCTCGATTTCCTTCACACCGATTGTCTTGCGTCGCTTGCTTTCGGCCAGCAAATGCTGCGCGGCACCGGCCTCGTCGATGACGTCGATCGCCTTGTCCGGCAGTTTACGGTCATTGATATAGCGCGCCGACAGTTCAACAGCGGTTTTGATCGCATCCGCAGTGTATTTGATGGCGTGATGCTCTTCGAAATAAGGCTTCAGACCGCGCAGGATCTTCACGCTGTCTTCAACAGAAGGCTCGTTCACGTCGATTTTCTGGAACCGACGGCTGAGCGCGCGGTCTTTTTCGAAGTGTTGACGGAATTCTTTGTAGGTAGTCGAGCCCATGGTGCGCAGCTTGCCCCCTTGAAGCGCAGGCTTCAGCAGGTTTGAGGCGTCCATGGCCCCGCCCGACGTCGCCCCGGCACCAATCACGGTGTGGATCTCGTCGATGAACAGCACCGCATCTGGGTGATCTTCCAACTCAGTCACGACCGCTTTGAGACGTTCTTCGAAATCGCCGCGATAGCGGGTTCCGGCCAGCAGAGCGCCCATGTCGAGCGAGTAAATGGTGGTGTTCGAAAGTACATCCGGGGCTTCGCCAGCAACGATCTTATGCGCCAGACCTTCGGCAATCGCCGTTTTGCCCACGCCGGGGTCACCCACCAGCAATGGGTTGTTCTTGCGCCGGCGGCACAGCACCTGAATGCAGCGCTCGACCTCATCGGCGCGGCCGATCAGCGGGTCCACATCGCCTGCGCGCGATTTCGCGTTCAGATCGACGCAATATTTGCCCAACGCGCTTTCTTTTTGATCTTCGTCGCTGGCGGTGGCCTGCACTTCATCCTCGACCTGATCCGCGCCCGAGACCGAGCGGCTTTCGCCATAGGCCGGGTCTTTCGCGACGCCGTGCGCGATGAAATTGACCGCGTCATACCGGGTCATGTCCTGTTCCTGCAGGAAATAAGCAGCGTTGCTTTCGCGTTCGGCGAAGATGGCGACCAGTACGTTGGCGCCTGTGACCTCAGTCCGGCCCGAGCTTTGCACGTGAATGGCCGCACGCTGTATGACGCGCTGGAATGCTGCCGTTGGTACGGCCTCGGACCCGTCGATATCGGTGACGAGGTTCGACAGATCCTCATCAATGAATTCGACCAATGTACTGCGCAATTCGTCCAGATCGACGCTGCAGGCTTTCATGACCCGGATCGCGTCAGGCTCTTCCAAAAGCGCCAGTAGTAGATGCTCTAACGTAGCAAACTCATGTCGCCGTTCATTCGCCGCTGCCAGAGCTGCGTGAATGGCTTGTTCCAAAGTGCTCGAGAATGAAGGCACGCGGGTGCTCCTCTGTCTTGGGTCAGAAGGGGGCAGGCTTGCGGCCGGATCCCCATCCCAACCATGTCCTCATACTATTAGAGTTTGGTTGATCGACGCCCGGCTTCAAGGGTTTTCTTTCACTTGACAGTCACATTTGTTGTGAGAGTGGCCGTGAGGATGGTCAAATAGGCATCAGAAATTGTCTTTTCTACCCCTGATCTCGGCAAAAACAGCAACCGGGTCCGCGCCTTCCATGCCCAAATGGGCCAGAATCGCCGGATCATCGGCGCGCAGGAACGGGTTGGTTGCCTTTTCCAGACCCAATGTTGAGGGCACCGTGGGCAGACCTGCAGAGCGCGCGCGGTCGATATCGGCGACGCGCTGTTGCAATGCAGCATTATTCGGATCAACGGTGACGGCGAATTTGGCATTGGACTGGGTGTATTCATGGCCCGAACAGACCAGCGTGTCATCTGGCAGCGCCGCAAGCTTGCTGAGTGAGCGCCACATCTGCTCTGGCGTGCCTTCGAATAAACGCCCGCATCCCAGCGCCATCAGGCTATCCGCAGTGAAGACAGCGGCACTTTGCGGCATGTAATAGGCGACGTGACCCAAAGTGTGCCCCGAGACATCCATTACCTGAACTGGCTCGCCCGCAAACTCAAAACTCTCACCGTCGCTGACTTGTTGATCGAGCGGGGGCAGGCGGTGGGCATCGGCGGCGGCTCCGATTACCTTAGCGGAGTGTTTTTCAAGAATTCCGGGCAGTCCGTCGACATGATCCCAGTGGTGGTGGGTCAGAAAGACATGGCTGAGGGTCCAGCCACGCGCCTTCAACTCGGCCAGGATGGGCCCGGCTTCGGGTGCGTCGATCAGCGCGGTCGCGCCGCTTTGGGCATCATGCGCAAGAAACGCGTAATTATCGCTGAGACATGGGATGGTTACGATCTCAAGAGGCATGGCCTTTTGCCCTTTCGTTGCTAGACTGCGCCTCAGCTAAGCCGATTGACCGGGTGTCCGCAATGCATCTTGATGTGCAGGATCTGAGGAATTTCTACTATCGCAGTACGCTGGGCCGTGCGGCACAGGCTGCGATTCGTGGTCGGCTGATCGACCTTTGGCCTGAGGCGAAGGGCCAAACGGTGGCCGGATTTGGCTTTGCGGTCCCTCTTCTGCGGCCCTACCTCGCCGATGCGCGGCGGGTTATCGGTTTGATGCCCGGCCCTCAGGGGGTGATGCCCTGGCCTGCCGGGATGCCCAATGTGTCCGTCCTGACCGAAGAAACGCTCTGGCCGATTGAGACGGGCCACGTGGACAAGCTGGTGGTGATGCACGGGCTTGAGACCTCGGAACAGCCCAGCAAGGTGCTTGAGGAATGCTGGCGCGTGTTGGGGCCGGGGGGGAGGGCGCTTTTTGTAGTGCCGAACCGGGCGGGGCTGTGGTCGCGATCCGACCGGACACCGTTCGGATTTGGTCACCCATATTCGGCCACGCAACTTGAGAACCTTCTGCGCAGCCATCATTTCGTGCCTGAAAACCACTGTTCCGCGCTGTATCTGCCGCCCTCGTTCCGACGGTTCTGGCTAAAATCGGGTAGCCTGATCGAAAAAACCGGCCAGCGTATTCCCACCATTATGGCCGGAGGCGTGCTAATGGTTGAGGTCAGCAAGCTGATCCGCCCGCCAAGCGGTACGGTCACCAAGGACAAGGTGAAACGTCCGATCAAGGCGCTGGACGGTTTGCTGAAGCCGGCGTGACGATTCCGCGCAGTCATTGGGAAAAAATGCGGGAAAAAGGCCACAGGAATCGCAAAAACCTGCAAATCAGTAACATTTTTCAACTGCGCCAAGGGGTCCAAACGGTCGCACTTGGGTTAAGCCTATGAAAAATAACGTTTTGTGGATAATTCAGTTACCGCTATCGCGTATTGCTTGGTGGAAGCACCTCTGATACATCCCCGGTGATTTTGATCCCCGCCCTTCAAGGACGGGGTATCTTCACGCCCCCGGGTTGGCTGCGCGCGCGGTTTTCGGGGCCTAAGTATCGGAAGGGTGGACGTGTCCGAACCAGCTTCGATTTCCACAGGCATCGCCGAGCGCTATGCCACCGCGATTTTCGAGATCGCAAAAGAGAACAAAGACCTTGCAGGTCTGGAATCCGGCATCAATGATCTTGCGGCAGCACTGGGCGAAAGCGCCGATCTGCGCGACCTGATCGCATCTCCGCTGGTTTCCCGCGCCGAACAGGAAAACGCCATTGCCGCTGTTGCTGACAAGATGGGCCTAAACGCCATCCTGCGCAACACGCTGGGTCTGATGGCACAGAAGCGTCGCCTGTTTGTGGTGCCGCAGCTGGTGCAAGTCCTGCGCGATATGCTGGCCGAAGAGCGCGGCGAAGTGACCGCCGATGTCGCCTCGGCCAAGGCGCTGACCAAGACGCAAATGGAAAAACTGTCCAAGACGCTGTCCGAGCGTGTGGGCAAGACCGTGACTATCAATGCGACCGTGGATGAAAGCCTCATCGGCGGTCTTGTCGTTAAAGTGGGCTCGAAAATGATCGATAGCTCGATCCGTTCGAAGCTGAACTCCCTACAGAATGCAATGAAAGAGGTCGGATAAATGGGAATCCAAGCTGCAGAGATTTCTGCAATCCTGAAGGACCAGATCAAGAATTTTGGTCAGGAAGCCGAAGTGGCCGAGATCGGCCGCGTGCTGAGCGTCGGTGACGGGATTGCCCGTGTATACGGCCTGGACAACGTGCAAGCCGGTGAGATGGTCGAATTCCCCGGTGGCATCATGGGCATGGCCCTGAACCTGGAAAGCGACAACGTCGGTGTCGTAATCTTCGGTTCTGACCGTGACATTAAAGAAGGTGACACCGTCAAGCGCACCAACTCGATCGTGGACGTTCCGATCGGTGACGAGCTGCTGGGCCGCGTTGTAGACGGTCTGGGCAACCCGCTGGACGGCAAAGGCCCGATCAACGCAACCAAGCGTGGCGTTGCAGACGTTAAAGCCCCCGGCATCATCCCGCGTAAATCGGTGCACGAGCCGATGGCGACCGGCCTGAAATCGGTTGACGCGATGATCCCGATCGGCCGTGGCCAGCGTGAGCTGATCATTGGTGACCGTCAGACCGGTAAAACCGCCGTTGCTCTGGACACCATCCTGAACCAGAAAGTTTACAACGACGCAGCAGGCGACGACGAGTCGAAGAAACTGTACTGCGTTTACGTTGCGGTTGGTCAGAAGCGCTCGACCGTGGCGCAGCTGGTGAAGAAACTGGAAGAGTCCGGCGCGATTGAATACTCGATCGTTGTTGCCGCGACCGCGTCCGATCCGGCGCCGATGCAGTTCCTGGCGCCTTACGCCGCGACTGCGATGGCCGAGTACTTCCGCGACAATGGCCGCCACGCGCTGATCATCTATGATGACCTTTCGAAGCAGGCTGTGTCCTATCGTCAGATGTCCCTGCTGCTGCGTCGTCCGCCGGGCCGCGAAGCGTATCCGGGTGACGTTTTCTACCTCCACTCCCGTCTGCTGGAGCGTTCGGCGAAGCTGAACGAAGATTTCGGTGCAGGCTCGCTGACCGCTTTGCCGGTTATCGAAACTCAGGGTGGTGACGTTTCGGCGTTTATTCCGACCAACGTGATCTCGATCACCGACGGTCAGATCTTCCTGGAAACCGAGCTGTTCTACCAAGGTATCCGTCCTGCTGTGAACACCGGTCTGTCGGTTTCGCGTGTGGGCTCCTCGGCCCAGACCAACGCGATGAAATCGGTTGCTGGTCCGGTGAAACTGGAACTGGCTCAGTACCGCGAAATGGCTGCGTTTGCGCAGTTTGGTTCGGACCTCGACGCCGCAACTCAGCAGCTGCTGAACCGTGGTGCGCGTCTGACCGAGCTGATGAAACAGCCGCAGTACTCGCCGCTGACCAACGCGGAAATCGTCTGCGTCATCTTCGCAGGGACCAACGGTTACCTCGACAAAATCGACGTATCGGATGTTGGCCGCTATGAGGCCGGTCTGCTGGCGCACCTGCGCGGTAAGCATGCTGACCTGCTGACATGGCTGACCGACGAAGATCCGAAGATCAAAGGTGAAGCGTCCGACAAGATCAAGGCAGCGATCGACGAATTTGCCGCGACCTTCGCATAAGAGGAGGTTCCGATGCCTAGTCTGAAGGACCTTAAAAACAGGATCGAGTCGGTCAAATCGACCCGCAAGATCACCAAGGCCATGCAGATGGTCGCGGCTGCAAAACTGCGCCGCGCCCAGGAATCTGCTGAAGCCTCGCGCCCCTATGCCGAGCGGTTCAATGCCGTGATGGCGGGGCTGGCGGCTTCGGTCGGGGGTAGCGACAGCGCCCCCAAGCTGCTCCGTGGTACGGGCAGTGATGATGTCCATCTGCTGGTTGTGATGACAGCTGAACGCGGCCTGTGTGGCGGCTTCAACGCGAACATCGCAAAGCTTGCCCGTGCCAAAGCGGAAGAGCTGCGCGGCAAAGGCAAAACGGTCAAAGTTCTGACCGTCGGCAAAAAAGGCCGCGACGCGCTCAAGCGCGATCTGGGCGATTTGTTCGTAGGTCATGTCGACCTGAGCGAAGTCAAACGTATTGGCTACACCAATGCGCAAGACATTGCGAAGGACGTCCTGTCTCGCTTTGATGCGGGTGAGTTCGATGTTGCCACGATCTTCTACTCGAAGTTCGTCAACGTTGTGACACAGATCCCGACGGCACAGCAGGTTATCCCCGCCTCGTTCGAGGACGAAGCGGCAGGTGACGACAGCGGTGCCATCTTCGACTACGAGCCCAGCGAAGAGGCCATTTTGGCTGACCTGCTGCCCAAGGGGGTTGCGACCGCGATCTTCTCGGCTCTGCTCGAAAACGGAGCGTCTGAACAGGGCGCACGGATGTCCGCGATGGACAACGCGACACGCAACGCGGGTGAGATGATCGACAAGCTGACGATCCAGTTCAACCGCTCGCGTCAGGCCGTGATCACCAACGAGCTGATTGAAATTATTTCCGGCGCCGAAGCGCTGTAAGAAAACCGGAGACGAAACATGGCGAATGCAAAAGGCAAAGTCACACAGATCATCGGGGCCGTCGTCGACGTGCAGTTCGAAGATCAGTTGCCTGAAATTCTGAACGCGCTGGAAACCACCAACAACGGCAAGCGCCTGGTGTTGGAAGTTGCTCAGCACTTGGGTGAAAACACCGTCCGCACCATCGCGATGGACGCGACCGAAGGTCTGGTCCGTGGCGAAGTTGTAACCGACACCGGCGCACCGATCTCGGTTCCGGTTGGTAACGCAACTCTGGGCCGCATCCTGAACGTTGTCGGCGAGCCGATCGACGAAAAAGGCCCGGTTGAAGCAACTGAAGCCCGCGCGATCCACCAGCCCGCACCTGAGTTCGACGAACAGTCGACCGAGTCGGAAATCCTGGTCACCGGCATCAAGGTTGTTGACCTGCTGGCCCCCTACGCCAAAGGCGGTAAGATCGGCCTGTTCGGCGGCGCCGGCGTTGGTAAAACCGTTCTGATCATGGAACTGATCAACAACATCGCAAAAGTGCACTCGGGCTTCTCGGTGTTCGCGGGTGTTGGTGAACGGACCCGTGAAGGGAACGACCTGTACCACGAGATGATCGAATCGAACGTGATCAAGCCCGACAATCTGTCGGAATCGCAGGTTGCGCTGGTTTACGGCCAGATGAACGAACCTCCGGGTGCGCGTGCACGTGTTGCTCTGACAGGTCTGACCCTGGCCGAGCAGTTCCGCGACCAGTCCGGTACCGACGTTCTGTTCTTCGTCGACAACATCTTCCGCTTCACGCAAGCCGGCTCCGAGGTTTCAGCTCTGCTGGGTCGTATTCCTTCGGCTGTGGGCTACCAGCCGACACTGGCCACCGACATGGGCGCCCTGCAGGAACGCATCACCTCGACCAAGTCGGGTTCGATCACCTCGGTGCAGGCCATCTATGTTCCTGCGGACGACTTGACCGATCCCGCGCCGGCAACATCGTTTGCGCACCTGGATGCGACGACCGTTCTTAACCGTGCGATCTCGGAAAAGGGTATCTACCCGGCTGTTGACCCGCTCGACTCGTCGTCGCGTCTGCTGGACCCGGCCATCGTTGGGGAAGAGCACTACGCGGTTGCGACCGACGTTCAGCAGATCCTCCAGCGCTACAAGTCGCTGCAGGACATCATCGCCATCCTCGGCATGGACGAACTGTCGGAAGAAGACAAACTGACCGTGGCCCGTGCCCGTAAGATCGAGCGCTTCCTGTCGCAGCCGTTCGACGTTGCCGAAGTCTTCACCGGCTCGCCCGGCGTTCAGGTTCCTCTGGACGTGACCATCGCATCGTTCAAAGCTGTTGTGGCTGGCGAATACGATCACCTGCCCGAAGCGGCCTTCCTGATGGTTGGCGGCATCGACGAAGTGATCGCCAAAGCGGAGAAGATGGCCGCAGAAGCCGCCTAAGGAGTATCCCTGATGGCAAACACAATGCAATTCGACCTCGTCAGCCCCGAGCGGAGCCTTGCTTCGCTCGCGGCCACCGCGGTCCAGCTACCCGGCGCGGACGGCGACATGACGGCAATGCCCGATCATGCCCCCACGATCACCACGCTGCGCCCGGGCATCCTGAAGGTCGACGCACCCGAAGGCGCCAGCGAATATCTGGTGACCGGTGGGTTTGCTCAGATCAACGGTGATGGCCTGTCGGTTCTGGCCGAAAAGGCCATTCCGGTTGCCGAAGTGACCCGGTCGCATCTCGATGACCTGATCGCTGACGCGCGTGCCTCGCATGACGCGGCCAAGGAAGGAGATGATCAGTCCATCGTCGACGAAGCCGCCAAGCTGCTGGCCGATATGGAAGCCCTTGGAACGCATATGAGCCTGTAACAGGTTCACCTGCAGAAGAATTGAACGGCCTCGCTTTTGCGGGGCCGTTTTTTTGTCGTGATTGTGAGATAACTGTGGAATAAGTTCCGGTAATTACGAGTTAAAGATATAAAAACATGAAGATTTTTCGCACCCATCCCATAGGTATTGACCAAGGCGAGACTGTTCTATTCTCGGACTTTTCCAACGGCGGCGACATGTGGACGGGCAATGGCCCGCGTGAGCGTCGTTCCCCGGTGAAATTCAGCCAGCCGTTCCGATCAGCCCCGGTGATCCAGATCGGAGTATCTTTGTGGGATGTGGATACATCCTCGGCCCTGCGCGCCGAGGTTCAGACCGAAGAGATCACGGCCGAAGGGTTCACGGCCGTGTTTCGAACATGGTCCGATACGAAGATCGCTCGTATCCGCGCCTCATGGACGGCAATTGGTGAGGTTGCGCACGAGGATGATTGGGACATCTCATAAGGCGCTGTTGTGGCCCGCATGTCATGCGGGCCAGTGCTTTGATCAGTCTTCGATCATGTCCACTCGTGTTGCGTGGCGGCCGCCTTCAAACTCGGCCGTCAGGAACGCATCCACGATGTCGAGCGCCTGACCTTCGCCAATGACCCGTGCGCCGATCGACAGCATGTTGGCGTTATTGTGCTGGCGGATCATCCGGGCCGAGAACGTATCCGAGCAGACGCCACAGCGGATACCCGGAACCTTATTTGCGGCCATCATGATCCCTTGGCCTGTGCCACACAGCAGAACACCCAGCGTACAATCGCCCGAGGCTACACGTTCAGCCGCAGCTTTGCCGTGCAGAGGGTAATGCGTGCTTTCGGGCGTTGTGGGGCCGATATCGACGACCTCCCACCCGGCTTGGGCGATATGCGCTGCAAGGGCTTGGCGCAGGTCGATGGCGGCGTGGTCGCTGGAAAGAACGACGCGTTTAGTGTCAGTCATGAGAACGCTGTCCCGCAGTATGGTGGTGGAGAAAGGGCAGAGGCGTCCTAATCCGCCGCTGCTGAAAAGAAAAGGGCGGCTATCGCAAGCCGCCCTGTCAGATTAGTCCATCTGGTACATGGATTCGTAGATCGGGGTCAGGGTCTTGTCCTCGAACAGGGACGAGACGCTGGTGCCGTTCCAGATGTTCAGGATGGCCTGGGTAAAGATCGGCGCGGTCGGTACGATGCGGATGTTTTTGGCTTTCAGGATCGCATCTGTCGGCTGGATCGTGTCGGTCAGAACCAGAGATTTCATCACCGAATTCGTCACACGTTCAACCGCGGGTCCGCTCATGACGCCGTGAGTGATGTAGGAGTGGACCTCTTTCGCGCCGTTGTCCAGCAGCACCTGCGCCGCTTTGCACAGGGTGCCGGCAGTGTCGCACATGTCATCGACGATCAGGCAGATCTTGTCTTTAACATCGCCGATTACGGTCATCTCGGCCACTTCACCGGCTTTTTCTCGGCGTTTGTCGACGATCGACAGGGGGGCTTCGATCCGCTTGGCAAGTTCGCGCGCACGGGCCACGCCGCCGACGTCGGGTGATACCACCATGATCTCGTCTATATTGTCTTTGAATTGGTTTTTCACATCTAGCGCAAAGATCGGTGAGGCGTAGAGGTTGTCCACCGGGATGTCGAAAAAGCCCTGAATCTGGGCCGCGTGCAGGTCCATCGTCAGAACTCGCTCGATCCCTGCGCCGGTCAGCATGTTGGCGACCAGCTTGGCCGAGATCGGTGTGCGCGCCTTGGTGCGGCGGTCCTGACGGGCGTAGCCAAAGTAAGGGATCACGGCGGTGATGCGTTGCGCGGACGAGCGACGAAGCGCATCGGCGATGATAAGCAGCTCCATCAGGTTGTCATTCGCCGGGTTTGAGGTCGGTTGGATAATGAACATATCCTCGCCACGGACGTTTTCGAACACCTCGACGAAGATCTCGCCATCGTTGAAGCGCTCGACGCGGGCGTCGACCAGACCCTGATCAACGCCGCGATAAAGGCTCATGCGGCGCGATATGGTTTCGGCAAGCGGAAGGTTAGCGTTCCCAGCAATCAGCTTGGGTTCGTGGAGTGTCGGCATCGGCTGGAGTCCCCGGGCAGCGTTGGCAATGTGACAGATTCGTGATGTTGACACCGCTTAGCATGGCCTTACCGTTCCGCAAAGACAACGCAGCGGAGAAAGTGCAGATGACCCAGATTGACTACTATTTTGCGACAATTTCACCCTATACCTATCTGGCGGGCACACGGCTGGAGGAGATCGCAGCCAAGCATGGTGCGACGATCAATTACAAACCACTGGACATCATGGCGCTTTTCGGGCGCACGGGCGGCACGCCACCAAAAGACCGGCATATTTCCCGCATTGAATACCGCGCACAGAATCTGGTGCGGGTCGCGAAAAAGTTAGGCGTACCGTTCAACCTGAAACCGGCGCATTGGCCGACCAATATGGCTCCGTCCTCTTACGCTGTGATTGCGGCGGCCAAAGATGGATCGGGGGATGTGGGTAAACTATGCCAATCCCTGCTGCGGGCCTGTTGGGCTGAAGAGAAAGACGTCGCGCAGGACGACGTGATCCGTGATTGCCTGACGCAAGCCGGGTTCGATGCCGATCTGGCCGATAGCGGCCTGTTGGTGGGGGCCGAGACCTACGCTGCCAATCTGGAAGAGGCTGTGGAGAGCGGCGCCTTCGGCGCGCCCTTCTACATCACGCCGGATGGTCAGCGGTTCTGGGGGCAGGACAGCCTTGACGACCTCGACCAACACTTGGCCGAGTTGAAAGGCTGAGCCTACAGATGGGATAGAAACTGGTCGATCTGTTCATGGCTGATCGACCAGTCGCAGACCAGACGGCAGGGCAGAGGTTCTGCCTCATCCGCGCCTTCCAACTGCGCCCCCCACAGGTGATAGACCGCGCCCGCCTTATGAAGCTGGCAGTGTTTGGCGCGCGGGAAGGAGGCGAAGATCATGTTGGCCTGTGGCTCATGCAGGAAATCGGCTCCTTTGGCGCGTAGACCCTCTGCCAAACGGGCACAGTTCGCGTTCGCCTGGCGCGCCGATGTCAGCCACAGATCGTCCTCCAGATAAGCCGCCATCTGGGCGGACAGATACCGGTGTTTCGAGAACAAATGCGCCCCGCGTTTGCGGCGCAGCTCGAATTCCCATGCTTTGGATTCGTCGAAGAAAATCACCGCCTCGACGCCCATCAACCCGTTCTTGGTCCCGCCAAAGCTGACCGCATCCACGCCGGCCTTCCATGTCATCTCTGCCGGTGAACATCCCAACGCGACCAGAGCGTTCGTGAACCGCGCCCCATCCAGATGCACCGGCAGGTCATACTCCTTCGCAACCGCACACAGCGCTTGCAATTCGTCCAGCGAATAAACCGACCCTCGCTCGGTCACTTGTGTGATGGACACCGGTCCTCGTTGCGGTCCATGCACACCACGTGTTTCTTCTACCGAAATCGTTCGGTGCAGGGCCTCGGGGGTCATCTTGTCGGAGCCGGGTACCAGGGTCAGCTTCGCTCCGCTATAGAATTCGGGCGCATTGCATTCATCCTCGTGGATATGCGCGACCGGAGAGCAGAAGATGGTCTCCCACGGGTTGGAGAGGGTGGCCAGTGCCAGTGAATTCGCCGCCGTTCCGGTCGCCACCAGATAAACCGCCGCGCCGGGGGCTTCGAAAATGCTGCGAAGGCGGTCCCGGACCTCATTCATCAGCGTGTCAGCCCCATAGGCCATCTGATAGCCCTGATTGGCCTCGGCCAGTTTTGCCAATACCTGCGGATGGACAGGCCCGGAATTGTCAGAGGCAAAATACATCAGGTCGGCTCCTCAATGATATAGTCTTCCCACTCTTCCATGGGGGTCTCGAACTCGGACACGGTACGCCCCTGAACCGAGACACCGGCGGCATGAACAGAGTCAGCTGTACCAGTCAGCAAGGGGTGCCAATCATAGAGAGGCTTGCCCTCCCACAGCAGGCGATAGGCGCAGGTTTGGGGCAGCCAGTAGGCGTGCGAGTCGATGTTTTCTGGCGTCATCACGATGCATTCGGGCACGAACTGGTGCCGGATGTCATATTGGGTGCAACGGCAGCTTTCATCGTCCAAAAGACGGCAGGCAACACAGGTCAGCGCGACCTCGTCAGTGTCTTCGTCTTCCAGCTTGTTCAGACAGCACTTGCCGCACCCATCACAGAGGGCCTCCCACTCGCGCTGGTTCATCTTGCGCAGCGGTTTGCGTTCCCAAAAGCGCGGAGACAGACCTGTGCGGTTGATCGGATCCACGCTCATCGCGCGGCCAGAATGTCGCGTGATTTCGCGCAATCGGCATCCATTTGGGCGATCAGCCCTTCCAGACCATTGAACTTCATTTCAGGCCGCAGAAACTCGACCAAACCGACCGAGAGGGTTGCACCATAAAGATCGCCTGAGAAATCAAACAGGAAGGTCTCGATATTGGGGACCTCACCATTGAACATGGGGCGTACGCCAATCGACGCCGCGCCTTGGTAGGAGCCCTTGTTGGGGCCGTCCAGAACATCAACCAGAACGGCATAGACGCCGAATTTTGGCGGATGCAGGCCCTCGATCGACATGTTTGCGGTGGGAAAGCCCAGCTCGCGCCCGCGCTGCTCGCCGCCGATGACCTCGCCTTCGATGCGGTGCCAATGGCCCAGCATGGTCGCCGCATCGCCGGGGCGGCCCTCGCTGAGCGCGGTTCGGATAGCAGTCGAAGAGACGACGTTTTCGGAACGCTCCATCAAGGGGGCGATGGTCACGCCGAACCCCATTTGCTCGCCAAAGCGCACCATATCCTGGGCCGTTCCAACCCGACCTTTGCCAAAGCAGAAATCGGCCCCCACAACGATATGAGACAACCCCAGACCGTCGCAGATCACGTTGCGCGCGAATTCCTCGGGGGTCAGCCCGGCCAAAGCGGCATTGAAGGGCAGCTCGTACAGCTTCTGCACACCCAGCTTCTCAAGCCGGTGCGCCCGCGCATTCCCCCGCATCAACCGGAACGGAGGCGCATCGGGTGCAAAATATTCACGCGGATGCGGTTCAAACGTCAGCACGCCCAGCGACGCATTCGGAGCCGCATTGCGCGCCTGCTCGATAACCGACTGATGCCCCACATGGACGCCATCAAAGTTCCCGATCGCCACGCTGGCGCCGCGATCTTCTGGCTCGATATACTGGAAGTCCCGGATGATCTGCATGCGCTTTGGGTACTGTTCATCAACAGTATGTTCAAGCGTGACCTTCGAGAATTTCGGACAATTCGACCCGTTCGTATAGTGAGGGGCACTGTGTCATTCGGTTCAGCGATGACCCTTACATCACGCCGGTAATCGCCGCAGAGATTGAGCCACTCTGCGGCAGGGGTGCGTGTGCACTAGTTCAGTCGAACTTACGCGATGGGGCAAGGACCATGGCTTCGCCGACCAGAACCTTCTTGCCATCGACTGCGCAGTGACAGTCCAGCTTCACGCGGCGTTTGGCAAAATCAATGTCGATCACCTTGACCTCGGCATAGACTATATCGCCGGGGCGCACCGGAGCTAGGAACTTCAGTGACTGGCCCATGTAAACCGTCCCGTGACCGGGCAGTTGCTCGCCGATCACGGCCGAGATCAACCCGGCCGTCAGCATTCCATGCGCAATGCGGCCTTCAAAGATCGTATCGCGGGCGTAGTCATCGTCCAGATGCACAGGGTTCCGGTCGGTCGAGACCTGCGCGAACATCTCGATATCTTCGTCCGTCACCACTTTGCGTAGGTGGCGGGACATGCCCATCTCGATGTCTTCAATACAGATCGTTCCGCGTGGAAGATTGTCCAACATGGTGCCCTCACTTGAATTTTGCCGAGTAATAAAAGTCTATCTTCGGCCATCTGTTGGCAACTTTATTACTTCGCAACTGCAGAAAATCAAGTGAAAAATGACTAACGCAAACGCCCGATTGTATAAGTGGGATTGATCTTTTCACTTTCTATATAGTCGCTTAGGGATTCTGCGTGGGGGTGGTGCGACGTTTTCGTTTCGGCCGCGGCCAACCCGCCTGAGATAAAGAGCGTATCGATTCCCTCTCCCATGCCGCCAAGGATGTCGGTATGCGGGCCGTCACCGATAGCCAGAATGTCGCTGTCCGAGACGTCAACATCCATTTCCTGCACGCGACGACGCGCCAGATCGTAGATCGGCGGATGGGGTTTGCCGAAATACAGGCTCTCGCCACCCATCTCGGTGTAAAGCTTCGCCAAAGCGCCGGCGCACCATTCCCGTACTTCGCCTCGATCAACCACGATATCAGGGTTAGCACATAACAGCTTCATGCCTTTTTGCTTGGCATAGAGGAAGTCAGGGCGATTGACGTCGGGATCTGCCATCGTATCAAACGGCCCGCAGCAGACGATCCCCTCGGCCTGATCCAGAGGGACGCGCTCGATATGAACAGGATGGTCCAACAGCTTCAGAGGCTCGAAGAACCCTGCATCACGTTCCCATTCGCCCATGAAGTAGACCTTCTCGCCGACTGTCCCGCGGAACATGGCGGAACGGGCTGAGTCTCCGCTTGTGGCGATGGTATCATAGGCGTCGGCGGGGACGTTGAACTGCGAAAGCTGCGTGGCGACACCCGCGCGCGGTTTTGGTGAGTTTGTCACCAGAACAACGAAACCGCCTTTCGAGCGGTAGGTCTGCAGCGCGGCAACCGCTTCTGGATACGCAGTGATCCCATTGTGAACACAGCCCCAAAGATCGACAAAAAGTACTTTGTAACGGTCGGAGATGTCGTGGAGGGCGGAGATGATCTGGGTCATGGGATTCCCTTTGGCATAGTCTGCAGACAGCCAAGCCTATGGCAGAGCTTGGCAGGTTTTGCCAGAGGGGGCGCTGCCCCCGCCCCGGCAAGCTGCGACTCCTCCGAGGTGTTTTGGAACAGAAGAAGCAGGGGATCCAAACTTCATCTGGCTAAAAATATCCCAGAGCGCGAGGCACAGCCTCGCAAAAAGAAAAAAGGCGCCCGGTTGGGGCGCCTTTGGGTAAGGTATCAGACCTTGAGGTTCGGGATGATCTGCTTTTTCCGGCTCATGATGCCGGGCAGGACGACGGCGTCGCCGTCGACCGATGCACCGAAGCTTTTCTCGGCGACGGTTTTGACCAGATCATTTGGGACCAGCAGGGTGGCTTCTTCGTTCAGGATGTCGACGACGAACAGCAGCACCTGATCGACGCCGTCTTCCTTTGCTACGTCAACCATCGACGCGGCGAGGCTGTCCTTGCGGTCCAGAACAACGCCCGGAGCAGTGGTTTCCAGAACCGAGACACGGAACTTGGTGCCGTCAACTTCGTATTCCTTGCTATCCATGCGGATCAGTTCGGCATCCGAGAACGAGGACACATCCGATTTTGCCGCGAACATGTCCGCCGCATAGGCCGAGACATCCAGACCCAGTTCTGCGGCCAGTTTCTCGGCCACTTCGCGGTCATGTGCGGTGGTGGTGGGCGAGCGGAATTCGAGCGTGTCGGACAGGATGCAGGTCAACGCCGCGCCTTTGATGGCCTCGGGCATCTTGGCGGCGTCGTCGCCCATCAGGTCCACCATGATGGTCGCGGTGCAGGCCAGAGGGCGCACGGTGATATCGATCGGGCCTTTGGTTTCCAGACCGCCGACCAGTTTGTGGTGGTCGATGATGGCGCGGATGTCTGCGCTGTTGACGTTGGTGGGCAGCTCGGCCGGGTTGTTGGTGTCGACGATAACAACCGGAGCGTCTGCGTCCACATCTTCGATGATGCGCGGCTTGGGCAGGTTCCAGCGCTGCAGCATGAAGGCGGCTTCGGTGTTGGGCTCGCCCAGGAGCACGGGTTCAGCCTGCTCGCCTTTGACTTCATTCAGATACCACGACCACAGGATCGGAGAGCCGGTGGAATCGGTGTCGGGAGATTTGTGACCAAATACTAGGGTTGTCATGTCAGCGTCCTGCGGATTGGAAATTTGCGCGCCTTATAGGGCGCAAGTCATGGCTTGTCACCCGCTTGCGGGCCCATGCGACTGTTGGTCTGCCATGTCGAGAATTCAGAACGGCGCGCGCGTCAGCGTGTAGCCTTCCCTTTCCAGAAGTGAGAGCAAGCCGTATGTCTGGCTGAGATGCCCGGCACCAACAGCGATCACGGCCGTTTGGTCTTGAATACGCAGGATGTGGTCCATCCAACTGTTATTGCGATCTACCAGCAATTGTTGTTCGAACTGCGCCCATTCGGCGTCGTAATCCTTTTGCGACAGGCCGGAGGCTTCAAAACCCTGAATCCGGGCTAGTTGCAGGATCTGCGCGTGTTTCTCCTCGAGATACGCATTGGCCATCGTGGCGAGGTGGTTTGCATCGGCCTGCATTGCTCCGGACAGGCGGACCAGCGAGTCGACCTGTTGTTCCAGTGAAAGCGTGTCGAACATCGCCATCAGGTCTTCGATCCGCTCCAGCGAGTGTTGGGGAATCCCGTGCGCCTCGGCCACGTCTGTCAGGCGGGCATCCATGCCATGGTTCGCATCCGGGTTCTGCATCAGGCAGGGCGGGATGCCCAGCATCATGCTCAGAAACCAGGGCCGCATTTTGGCTGCCATCCAGCTGGGAATGCCGCGCTCGGCCAAAGAAGTCGAAAGGGCCGCCCAGTCCTCGGCGCTCATCAGGTCGATCAGGGTGGGGCCCTCGGTAATCATCACGGGGCTCAGGTCATTGGCCAGGCCTTGCTCGAACGCTTCCATTTTGGCCTCGGTGACCTCGAAATAGATCGCGTCTGCTTGGGCTACGATGGGTGTCAGCCGTTCGACGACCGGCCCCATCCGTGCATCGTTGGTGTGCAGTGTTCCGATCAGGTGCAGGGTCGTGTCGCCCTTGGTGGCGATCCAGTGATTGCCCTCGGGGTAGGGGACCGAGGCAAGGGATTGTTGCAGGGCGGCCTGATCCTCTTCCGACATCAAGGGCCGCAGGTCGTGACCTTCGCAGGCGGCATGTGCGGTCAGGGGCAGAAGCAATAGTCCAAAAAGGGCCATCAGGCGCATAGGCGGTCCTTCCTCGGTTGGTCAAACAGACGACATAAGATTTAGGCATCCAAATACAGCATATTCAAGGCGACCCATCTGGTATTTCGACACGAAACGCATAGCATTGGGCCATGGAGCGCGAGCAGGATCTTTATCCCCCCATCAAGGCATTGTTCGAGAGGCAGGGCTATACCGTGAAAGGTGAAGTTGGCGCAGCCGACATCATGGCGGTGCGCGACGGGTCTGAGCCGGTGATTGTCGAGTTGAAACTGCGATTTTCGCTGGCTTTGTTCCATCAGGCCGTCGCGCGGCTCAGGATCACGGATCAGGTCTATCTGGGCGTCAGCAAGCCAACTGGGCGCACCGCGCGTCGTGCGTTGCGAGACAATCTGGCGCTCTGCCGCAGGTTGGGCTTGGGCCTGATCACCGTGCGCGCGGATGGAGCGGTCGAGGTGCAGTGCGATCCTGGCCCCTATGCCCCGCGCAAGAACAAGGCCAAAGCGGGCCGGATGCAGCGCGAGTTTGATCGGCTGCAAGGCGACCCGAACTCTGGCGGCGCAACTCGGCACGGCATTGTTACCGCCTATCGCCAGGATGCTTTGAAATGCGCGGCCCATCTCGCCGAATATGGCGCTTGCAAAGGGGCCGATGTCGCGAAGTCGACGGGCGTGGCCGAGGCCACGCGGTTGATGCGCACCAATCACTACGGGTGGTTCGACAAGATTGAAAAAGGTGTGTATGCCCTGACGGATGCGGGGCAGGAAGGCCTTAAACACTGGGCCTATAGTTGGGACCAGCCTGATTGAGGGTCAGGGTCAAAAAAAATCCATCACAGCTTGTTGACTCGGGGATTTGCACCCCCTAGCTATGCGTCGTTATCACTCTCTACCCTTGAGTGCTAACGCCTCGCCAGTCGGCGAGGGGAGGATAGATAAACTTTGAGCCCAAGGAGCTGCAAAGATGGCATTGAAACCGCTTCATGACCGTGTGCTGGTTCGCCGTACAGAAAGCGAAGAGAAAACCGCAGGCGGCCTGATCATTCCTGATAGCGCAAAAGAAAAGCCCAGCGAAGGCGAAGTCGTCGCAACCGGCGAAGGCGCACGCAAGGACAGCGGCGAGCTGATCGCGATGGCGGTCAAAGCTGGCGACAAGATCCTGTTCGGCAAATGGTCGGGCACCGAGGTTCAGGTCGACGGCGAAGAGCTGCTGATGATGAAAGAAAGCGACATCATGGGGATCATCGAGTAAGCCGCCGCGCTTCACTCTGATCTTCATTTACAACTTATTTCTCAAGGAGAAACGACATGGCTGCAAAGGACGTCAAATTCGACACCGATGCCCGTAACCGCATGCTGGCAGGTGTGAACATCCTGGCCGATGCTGTTAAAGTGACCCTGGGCCCTAAAGGCCGCAATGTGGTTCTGGACAAATCCTTCGGCGCGCCGCGCATCACCAAAGACGGTGTTTCGGTTGCCAAGGAAATCGAACTGGAAGACAAGTTCGAAAACATGGGCGCGCAGATGGTGAAAGAAGTCGCCAGCCGCACCAATGACGAAGCCGGCGACGGCACCACCACTGCAACCGTTCTGGCTCAGTCCATCGTCAAAGAAGGTCTGAAGCAGGTTGCTGCTGGCCTGAACCCGATGGACCTGAAGCGCGGCATCGACCTGGCGACCGCCAAGGTTGTTGAAGGCATCAAGGCAGCGTCGCGCGAAGTCAAAGACTCGGCAGAAGTTGCTCAGGTTGGCACCATCTCGGCCAACGGTGAAGCTGAAATCGGCAGCCAGATCGCTGACGCGATGCAAAAGGTTGGCAACGAAGGCGTTATCACCGTTGAAGAAAACAAAGGTCTGGAAACCGAGACCGATGTTGTCGAAGGTATGCAGTTCGACCGTGGCTACCTGTCGCCTTACTTCGTCACCAACGCAGACAAGATGATCGCAGAGCTCGACGACTGCATGATCCTGCTGCACGAAAAGAAACTGTCTTCGCTGCAGCCGATGGTTCCGCTGCTGGAGCAGGTGATCCAGTCGCAGAAGCCTCTGCTGATCATCGCGGAAGACGTTGAAGGTGAAGCGCTGGCAACTCTGGTTGTTAACAAACTGCGCGGCGGCCTGAAAATTGCTGCTGTCAAAGCACCGGGCTTCGGCGATCGCCGCAAAGCCATGCTGCAGGACATCGCAATCCTGACCGGCGGTCAGGTCATCTCGGAAGATCTGGGCATGAAGCTCGAGTCCGTTACCATGGACATGCTGGGCACCGCCAAGAAGATCGAGATCACCAAAGATGAAACTACCATCGTTGACGGCGCAGGCGAGAAAGCAGAGATCGAAGCACGTGTTGCTCAGATCCGCACTCAGATCGAAGAAACCTCGTCGGACTACGACCGTGAGAAGCTGCAAGAGCGTGTTGCCAAACTGGCAGGCGGTGTTGCTGTTATCCGCGTCGGCGGCATGACCGAAGTTGAAGTGAAAGAGCGCAAGGACCGTGTGGACGATGCTCTGAACGCGACCCGCGCTGCTGTACAAGAAGGCGTTGTTGTGGGCGGTGGTGTTGCTCTGGTTCAGGCCGGTAAAGCACTGGAAACTCTGGAAGGTGCAAACGCTGACCAGAACGCTGGTATCAACATCGTTCGCAAAGCAATCGAAGCGCCTCTGCGCCAGATCGCCGAGAACGCAGGTGTTGACGGTGCGGTTGTTGCGGGCAAAGTCCGTGAATCCGGCGACGTATCGTTCGGCTTCAACGCGCAGACCGAAGAGTATGGCGACATGTTCTCGTTCGGCGTGATTGACCCGGCCAAAGTTGTCCGTACCGCTCTGGAAGATGCGGCCTCGGTTGCTGGTCTGCTGGTCACCACCGAAGCAATGGTTGCTGACAAGCCCGCCAAAGAAGGCGCGGCACCTGCTGGCGGCATGCCCGACATGGGCGGCATGGGCGGCATGATGTAAGCTGCTTAGGCCATAGTGCTTACGAGCGGGGTCGCCTTTTGGCGGCCCCGTTTGCGTTTGGAATGCCCGTTGCGCGGTCATGCCTCCGGCGGAGGTTTTGTTGAACTGAAGAAGGCTGCCGTTGCACTTAGCTGGAAAGTGAGTGTGCAAAGCGGGGGCAACGCGCTATGCGGGTTTCATGAGACTTTTTCTTCTGACCTCCCTGACAATGTGCGCCTTTGCGGCCAATTCGATTCTGAACCGACTGGCGATTGAGAGTGGGGTGAGTGATCCTGCGGGGTTCGCCGTTGTCCGTGTTCTCGCGGGGGCGGTAGTTCTGGCCGTGTTGGTTCTTTTGAAGGGCGGGGTTCTGCCGCTTCGGTCGCCACGTCGGATCATTGGGGCGGGTTCGCTGTCTCTCTATATGATTGGCTTTTCTGTGGCATACCTGACGTTGGACGCCGGGTTGGGGGCGTTGATCCTATTTGGTGTCGTTCAGATCACCATGTTCGCAGTCGGAGCTATGACCGGAGCGACCCCGACGGTGCGCCAAATGGCAGGCGCAACGGTTGCGCTGGGCGGGTTGGCCTATGTGCTTTGGCCATCGGGGACCGTTCAGGTGGACGCCTTGGGGGCTGCACTGATGGTTGCGGCAGGAATTGGCTGGGCCGCTTATTCCTTGGCCGGGCGGTCTGAGCCGAACGCGTTGGAGGGCACGGCGGCCAATTTTGTCGTCGCCTTGCCTGTTACGGCTTTGGCCTTGCTGGTGGTGGGCGGCACGTGGCAGATGACCGGATTTGGCTATTTTCTGGCGGCTCTGTCCGGAGGCGTGACCTCGGGCCTTGGCTACGCGCTGTGGTACCGCGTGTTGCCGCAGCTTGCTCCCTCGGTCGCGGCAGTCGTACAGCTGAGCGTCCCTGTCATCGCAATCGTTGCGGGTATTTTGCTTTTAGGTGAAGTGGCAAGTATGCGCTTGATCATCGGCGCGGCACTGGTTTTGGGCGGGATCGCGCTGGCAGTACAGCGTAGAACCTGAGGTCACATCTTTCCCCGAACCAAAATAGGCCTTATCTGGCGGGTATGAGAGTTCTGCTTGCCATATATTTTCTCCTTCTCCCGGCTTCGGCCCAGGCGAAATGCGTGATCCTGCTGCACGGGCTGGCTCGGACCGAGGCGTCCTTTTCGGTGATGGAGCAATTGTTCGAGGTGCATGGCTACACGGTCATTCGCCCGGGTTACCCGTCGACCGATCTGGGCATCCCGGAACTGGCCGAGCAAACTTTACCTGATGCGTTCGCTGAATGCGGGGACGACACCGCGAATGTCGTGGCGCACTCCATGGGGGGTATCCTGTTGCGCTATTGGCTGCAGGATCACGAACCAGAGAATTTGGGTCGCGTTGTCATGCTTGGGCCGCCCAATCAGGGCAGCCAGTTGGTAGATGAATTGGGTGCATGGGAGGTGTTCGGCTACCTCAACGGTCCGGCAGGGCTGCAGTTGGGCACAGGCCCGGAAGGCATCCCGCGCCAATTGCCCCCGGTTGAGTTCGAGCTTGGGGTGATCGCGGGTGAAAACTCTCTGAACCCGGTCTTTTCGTCGATGATAGACGGGCCTGACGATGGCAAAGTGTCGATCCGCACGACCCGAGTTGAAGGTATGGCGGATCATATCGTTCTGCCTGTGACGCATACTTTCATGATGAACAATCCTCGCGTAATGGCCCAAGCACTGCACTTCATCGAATTCGGAAAGTTCGACCCGCAAATCACTTGGCTTGATGGGGTGATGGACGTAATTGACGAGATCTGTATCGGGCAGGATTGCTCGGAGCCGGACTCGGAGCGCACGGAATGACCGCATTGGAACTGACGTTGACGGGAGCAGAGGTTCTGCTGCCGGGGGTCGGGTTGTCGCGTGCAGATTTATCAATTGCCGAAGGCGTAGTGCAGGGCGACTGGACCGGGCGACAGGTTGATTTGTCTGACTATCTGGTTCTGCCCGGCATCATCGACCTGCATGGGGACGGGTTTGAACGTCATATTGCCCCGCGCCGTGGTGCCATGAAGCAGATGAACGAAGGCATCCTGTCGGTCGAGGCCGAGCTTGCCGCCAACGGGATCACCACCAGCGTTCTGGCCCAGTTCTACAGCTGGGAGGGCGGTGTGCGCGGGCCGGATTTCGCCTCGCAGGTGTTCAAGGCGATTACCGAGGTCAAGGACAGCACGGTCACGGATCTGATCCCACAATTGCGGTTCGAGACACATATGCTAGACGACTATGACGGGCTGGCCCAAAGGATCGCGGATTGGCAGGTGCCGTATGTTGTCTTCAACGATCACCTGCCGCATGACCGCCTGGCCGAAGGGCGTAAACCACCGCGTCTGACGGGGCAGGCCCTGAAAGCGGGGCGTAACCCCGATGCGCATTTTGAGATGCTGCTATCCATGCATGCCCGCAGAGATGAAGTCCCTGACGCACTTGACGCGCTTTGCGCTGAGTTGATCCAAAGCGGCGTGCGCTTGGGCAGCCATGATGATGCCACGCCTGAGACCCGCGCAGGGTGGCGCACCCGAGGCGTTTCGATCGCTGAATTCCCCGAAACCCTCGCCGCAGCAGAAGCCGCACGCGCTGCCGGTGATCACATAATACTAGGTTCGCCCAACGTGGTGCGCGGAGGCTCCCATAAAGGCAACGCCAGCGCGCTGGATCTGATCGCGATGGCGCTGTGTGATGCTCTGGCCTCGGACTACCACTACCCCAGCCCGCGTCGCGCCGCGTTGATGTTGGCAAAAAGCGGGTTGCTGGATTTTGCGGCGGCCTGGGCGCTGGTCTCGTCCGGTCCCGCGCGGGTTCTCGACCTGAAAGATCGTGGCACATTTATGCCGGGACAACGCGCCGATATTGTCATTCTGGACGCAAAAACCCACCGCGTCGCCGCCACTTTTGCTGGCGGGCGTGTCAGCCATATGTCGGGCGACATCGCGGCCAGATTTTTCGCCTGACCGTCTAACCTTCTTCTGTTCAAAAATACCTCCGCCAGAGGCATCGCGCAGTATGCGCGATTTCCCTCAGCGAACGATGCGGTTGAAGTGGCCCATCTTCCGACCCGGCTTGACCTCGGTCTTGCCATACAGGTGCAAGGCAACGTCCCGCTCCTGCGCCAGTTCCGGCACGCGGTCCATATCGTCGCCGATCAGGTTCTCCATGACCACGTCCGAATGCCGCTGCCCGTCTCCCAAGGGCCACCCGACCACGGCACGGATATGCTGCTCGAACTGGTCGACGGCGCAGCCATTCTGCGTCCAGTGGCCCGAGTTATGCACCCGAGGTGCAATTTCGTTCACGATCAGGCCCGAGGGTGTGACGAACAGCTCCACCCCCATCACGCCCACATAGTCCAGAGCATTCAGGATGTTGGCCGCGAGCAGAACTGCATCCGTGCGCTGCGCCGGGCGCAGGCGGGCAGGGACCGTTGTGGTGTGCAGGATGCCGTCGCGGTGGACATTCTCACCGGGATCAAAGCAAGCAAGTTGACCATCCAGCCCACGGGCCGCGATGATCGAGACTTCGTGCGAGAACTCCACAAACCCCTCAAGGATCGCGGGCGCGCCCGCCATATCGGCCAGAGCAGTCTCGGCATCCTCAGGCGCACGCAGGCGGGCCTGACCTTTGCCGTCATAGCCGAACCGGCGGGTTTTCAGAATCGCGGGTGTCCCGATTTCCTCAATGGCCGTATTCAGGCTTGCCAGATCGGTGACGTCCGCAAAAGGTGCTGTGTTGAGGCCCAGACCTTGCAAGAAATTCTTCTCGGTCAACCGGTCCTGACTGACCCGCAGCGCCTCACGCCCCGGACGGATTGGGCGGTGGGCTTCCAGCAGGTCCAGCGCCTCGGTTGGGATGTTCTCGAACTCGTAGGTGATGACATCGACCGAGCCGGCGAAGGCGCGCAGTGCGTCGGCGTCGTCATAGGGCGCGGTTGTAACGCGGTCGGCGACTTGCGCCGCAGGCGGGTTCGCGCCCGGCTCAAAGATATGCGTCACAAACCCCAAGCGGGAGGCAGCGACCGACAGCATCCGGCCCAACTGGCCTCCGCCCAGGATTCCGATCCGGGCGCCGGGTTGCAGAGCGTCACTCATCAATGGGCTCCTCCGGGATCGAGGCGGACAGAGCTTCCCGCCACGCGTCCAGCCGTTCAGCCAGAGCGCTGTCATGCAAGGCCAGAATACCGGCTGCCATCAAGCCTGCATTGGCCCCACCGGCCGAGCCGATTGCCATGGTCGCCACAGGAAACCCTTTCGGCATCTGAACAATCGAATACAGCGAGTCGACGCCCGACAAAGCCCGCGTCTGAACCGGAACGCCGATCACAGGAACGCGCGTTTTCGACGCCATCATGCCCGGCAAATGCGCGGCCCCGCCAGCGCCTGCGATGATCACATCCAAACCGCGCGACGCGGCTGTTTTGCCGTAATCCCATAGACGGTCAGGTGTACGGTGGGCCGAAACGATGCGTTTTTCATACGCGATGCCCAATTCATCCAAGATATTGGCGGCTTCTTTCATCGTGGGCCAATCCGATTGGCTGCCCATGATGATCCCCACTTTCACATCGCTCATCCGCTTGCGTCCCTGCCGTTCGAAAGAGCGCGCACTATAGCCAAATCCGCATGCGTGGCAATGTGTCAGGCGATGATGTCGGGGGTCAGGCGATCCTCGATCAGGCGGATGATGTCTTTCAGCCGCAGTTTCTGCTTTTTCAACCGTTTGATCGTCAATTGATCGGATGTACCCGTGGCCTGCAGCGCCTCGATCGCCTCATCAAGATCACGGTGCTGACGGCGAAAAACCTCCAGCTCAACGCGCAGAACTTCGTCGGATTTCATGGAAAGGTCAGTGGGCGCGTTCATCGGCGACTCGGGCTTGTTGTGGTGCGTACCCAACAAGATAGTGTGCAAGACGTTATCGCGCCAGACCTTGTGGACATCCGGGTTTCTTCCCATATTCTATCTTGTGCGGTTGCCGGAACGGGGCCGCCCAATACGTCGCTTTGGCATAAAAGGACGAGAACACGTGTCAAAACTTACTTTGGGCTCATACCCGCATCTGTTGGGGTTCGAGCAATTGGAACGCCTTCTGGAACGGTCTGCAAAGGCTGGCAACGAAGGATATCCGCCCTACAACATCGAACAAACCTCGGACTATTCCTACCGCATCACTCTGGCGGTGGCCGGGTTCGCGGAAGAGGATCTGTCGATCACCATCGAGGACCGCCAACTGGTGATCCGAGGCCGTCAACGCGACGATAGCGAGGGGCGCATCTTCCTGCATCGCGGCATCGCGGCGCGTCAATTCCAGCGCATGTTCGTGCTGGCCGACGGTGTCGAGGTGGGCGAGGCGATCATGGAGAACGGTCTGCTGCATGTGGATCTGACTCGCGCCGTGCCGGAAACCGTGGTGCAGACAATCAACATACGGAAGGGGTAAGAGCAATGAACACACCGATTGAAATCAACACCGAAGGCGACCGTATCGTTTATGTCAAAACGGTTGAGGTTGCCGATCTGCCCAGCGATCTACGCGATCAGGCGGGCGATCTGGATCAGCTGTATGCAGTACATGACTCCGACGGGCAGCAACTGGCGCTTGTCGCCGACCGCAAGCTGGCCTTTGTGCTGGCCCGCGAGCACGATCTCTCGCCGGTGGCCGTTCACTGAACGGCCCCAGCCACACGCGTTTGCGCGTGACATTCCACCCGACACCAGCGAAACATGCACAAACTCCGGATTGTATCCGGGATGACATGTTCATGTAAGGAAACGCTGGATGAGCTGGTTCGATTTTGACTGGGTGGATGCCTTTACCGACAAAGCCTTTGGTGGAAATGGCTGCGCCGTAGTCCATGGCGCGGCCCACCTGTCGGATGAGGTCTGCATGGCCTATGTGCGCGAAACCTCTCTGGTCGAGTGTACTTTTACAGGCCCGTCGGATGTTGCCGATATCCGGGTGCGGTATTTTCTGGCCAGTCGTGAGATCCCCTTTGCCGGTCATCCGACCATCGCAACGGTCGCAGCGCTTCGGTCGCGCGGTCTGGTTGAGGGTGACTCTCTGACGTTGGAAACCGGGGCGGGCCTTGTCGCCATTCGTCTGAACGGTGATGAGATCGAGATGACGCAGGTTGCGCCGGAATTTGGGGCAAATGTTCCCGCCGATCTGGTTGCCAGCGCGATTTCGTTGCCTGAAGAGGCCATCATCTCTCCGCCGCGATTTGTCTCTACCGGGTTGCCGTTCTGTATCACGGTGCTGCGGGATCACGAAGCGTTACGTGCGGCGCGGTTGGCCGAAGGTCCTTTGCGCGAGGTGGCAGCAAAAGCGGGATTTTCTGGTTCCGATATGGCCGAGCCGTTTTTGGTCACCTTGCAGGGGGCGACGACACAAGGGGATACGTTCTCACGCCTGCTGCTGGCACCGCCCAGCCCACCCGAGGACCCTTTCACAGGTTCTGCGACGGGCGCGATGGCGGCCTATCTTTGGAGATACGGGCTTATGGAGAAAGACCAATTCATCGCTGAACAGGGTCACGACATGGGGCGTCCGGGGCAAGCAACGGTGACGCGTGTCGGTCCGAGCGATGCCATGACCGGGATCAAGGTGGCGGGGCAAGGCTATGTTCTGATGCGCGGACAGGTCGACTTGCCTGAGGCGGATCAATGACCGAAGCGATTGCTGTTTTACCCTACGGCCACCGTCTGGGCCCGAAACTGGCCGAGGTGCCTCTGTCCGAGCTGATCTGGCACGAGGGCTGCCCGGATCGTTTGCTGGGCAAAACAGTCGGTGACCTCGCGCCGACGGATCATCTGATCATGTATCCCAATTCGACGGTGCACTGGCGGTTGCGGCGTGGCACGAAGGCGCGGATTTCACTGATGATGGGCGAGCCTTCGGCCATCCACGCCAAGCATGACCGACAGTTGCGCCTGACGTGGCGGCGGTTCTTTCGGGTGTTCACCTTTCACGATGTTCTGCTGGAAAACCTGCCCAACGCTGTGTTTCTGCCCTATGGCGTCACCATGGTGCCAGACTGGCAAGAGCTACAGGCTGAGAAGGTCAAATCCTGTTCGCTGATTGCCTCGGCCAAGCGGGACCTCGTGGGCCACCAGCTGCGCCATGACGTGATCGACTGGATCCGAGAAACCGGGGCCGATGTGGATATCATGGGGCGCGGATACACGCCTTTCGACCAAAAATCGGATGGGCTGGCCCCTTACCGCTATTCGGTCGTGATCGAGAATGTGCGAGAGCGGAATTACTTCTCGGAGAAACTGATCGACTCGATCCTGTGCGCGACCGTTCCGATTTACTGGGGTTGCCCGAATATCGGGGATTTCATGGACACTTCGGGGATGATCCTCTGCGAGACGCAAGCGGAGATTCAACAGGCGATCCAGTCTGCATCCGAAGAAGACTATGCCCAGCGTCTGCCCCATCTGAAGGCGATTCAGGACGTAGCCGCAGACTACGGTCGGTTCGAAGAGCGGGCAGTACGCGCTCTGCGGCATGAGCTATCGGGCGCGCCCGGTTAAAGCCCCATCCAAGCCATCGGTGCGATTGGGTTGTTTTGTGGGTCAACTCCATGGCGCGCGCATAGCGTGCTGAGAAACGATCCTCGCACCGGCAGGCCAGCAGTCTGTTGGGCCATGAATTTCTTCTGATGCCCAAAGACATGCACGGAATGCACACCGTCCCGTTCAATGACAGATGGCAGAAGTCGTGGGTCGTGCAGCTTCCAAAGCGCCTCGTTTGCCAGGGGGTAGAAAGTATCAGCAGGCATAGCATGGATGTCCTCTCCGGTCTCACGCAAAAAATGCCCTAGCGCTTTTGGGCCGGAGCACCCCCATGGCAGCGCCTCGATCCCCCAGGTCTCGCCCTCCGCGATACGCTTCTCGTTGCGCCTGCGCAGTTTGGACCCGCGCCATGGTTGGGTCGGGTTGGCCGAGGTGACAAAGGCAAGCATCTGCGCAAGCGTTTGAGATTCTCGAGGCAGGCGCAGCACCCCGTTGGGAAACTTGCCGGATTGAGAGGAGGCAAAGACAAAAGGGGACGCAAAATCAAAGGGCTTCAGACAGAGTGCATCCAGATCCACCCAGATAAAATCTGTACATTCTAGCAACCTGAGCCTGAAAATGTCCGAAAACACCGCAACGCCCAGTCGATCTTCGGGCCGTAACTTGAAAGGGGCGGGCCACAGTACCTCGGACGCGTGCCGCAGGTCGACGCCAGGCGGGATATTCGCGATGTCATGCGCCGAATAAAGGGTTAAGGAATGGCCGTGGTCCAGATAGGATTGAATGCACAGCGCCTCAAGCCAGCTGAGATCGGAACCAAACCAGAAGCTGGCGATTTGAGGAAGAGAGCGCATCTTGGATTGGCCGTACAGAACTTGACTGGGCCGACTGCAACAAGGTCCCGCATTTTTGTCAATCTCGGTCGTTGGTTTGCACGAAAAACGGCCCCCGGTGACCGGAGGCCGTTTCCAATCTGGCTTAGCTCAATCGCTTAGTTCGCAGCGATCAGGCCCATGCTCTCGAGCTTCAGCAGAACCTGATGCGCGCAATTGTCGACCTCGACATTCTCGGTCTCGACGCTCAGTTCAGGGTTCTGAGGCACGTCATAAGGGTCTGAGATGCCTGTGAACTCTTTGATCTTGCCTTCGCGGGCAAGCTTATAGAGGCCCTTCCGGTCGCGGCGTTCGCATTCCTCGATGCTGGTGGCCACGTGAACCTCACAGAAGGCACCGAACTGTTCGATCTCTTCGCGCACGGCCCGACGAGTGGTCGCATAAGGAGCAATCGGCGCACAGATGGCGATTCCGCCGTTCTTGGTGATCTCGGAGGCGACATAGCCAATGCGGCGGATGTTCAGATCGCGGTGTTCCTTCGAGAAGCCAAGCTCGGACGACAGGTTCTTACGCACAATGTCACCATCCAGCAGCGTCACGGGGCGGCCGCCCATCTCCATCAGCTTGACCATAAGCGCGTTGGCGATGGTGGATTTGCCAGATCCTGAGAAACCAGTGAAGAACACGGTAAAGCCCTGTTGGCTGCGCGGCGGTTTGGTTTTACGCAGCTCGGCCACGACTTCGGGGAAGCTGAACCATTCGGGAATTTCCAGACCTTCGGCCAAACGGCGGCGCAGTTCGGTGCCCGAGATGTTCAGGATCGTGACATTGTCCTTGTCGAGGATCTCGTCATTCGGTTCGTACTGGGCGCGTTCTTGCACATAGACCATGTGCTTGAAGTCGACCATCTCGACGCCGATTTCATCCTGGTATTTGCGGAACAGATCCTGAGCATCATAAGGGCCGTAGAAATCCTCACCCTGGCTGTTCTTGCCGGGGCCAGCGTGGTCGCGGCCAACGATGAAGTGGGTGCAGCCGTGATTGGCGCGGATCAGGCCATGCCAGACGGCCTCACGCGGGCCAGCCATACGCATCGCCAGGTTCAGCAGCGACATCGAGGTGGTCGAGGCCGGGTATTTATCCAGCACCGCCTCATAGCAGCGCACGCGGGTAAAGTGGTCCACGTCGCCCGGTTTGGTCATGCCGACGACTGGGTGGATCAGCAAGTTGGCCTGCGCCTCTTTCGCGGCGCGGAAGGTCAGTTCCTGATGGGCGCGGTGTAGCGGGTTGCGGGTTTGGAACGCAACGATGCGACGCCAGCCCAGCTTGCGGAAATAGGCGCGCAATTCGTTCGGAGTATCCCGGCGGCCACGGAAATCATAATGGACGGGCTGTTGAATGCCGACAACGGGACCGCCCAGATAAACCTTGCCTGCCACGTTATGCAGGTAGTTTACGGCCGGGTGCGCATCGTCATCCGCGCCAAAGACCTTCTCGGCCTCGCGCGATTTGTCGGGGGTCCAGCGGTCGGTCACGGTCATGGTGCCGAGGATCACGCCCTCTTGGTCGCGCAGGGCTATGTCTTGGCCCAGCTCGATGCTTTCGGCGAATTCTTCGCTCACATCCAGTGTGATCGGCATCGGCCACAGCGTGCCGTCGGCCAGACGCATGTTCTCGACCACGTTGTCGTAGTCGGCCTCGGACTGGAACCCTTTCAGCGGGTTGAAGCCGCCATTCATCAGCAGTTCCAGATCGCAGATCTGGCGCGGAGACAGGTCATGGCTGGTTAGATCCGCTGCCTCAACCTTCAGCTTCTGGGCCGAGTCATAAGAGACGTAGAGTTCGGGAATGGGGGCGAGATTGCTTAACATTGTCATCGGAATTCTCTTGTCGATGTGATGATACGCCAGTGTGATCTTGGCATTTGAAACGGCATGTGCCCCGCCACTGAGTCAGAGTCCACAGGGTCAGATAAAACTAAGGAGGATATGAGCGGTTTTTCTTGTGATTGGAAGAATTTTCCAATTCGGCGGAAAACGGGCGATCAAAGTTCCGACAATCTAGCGCAAATTTGCCACAGTAAGTATGCGTGTTCCTGTTGTCTCAGGCCTTCTCGAGTTCCGAGGCGCGGGGCACCGGCAGGGCTGGAACGGGCTCGGACACGCCGCGCAGCTTGAAGGGCTGAATACGATCGTCCGAGATATTCATCTCGGCGGCCTTTAGCAGCTTGGCTGAGACAAGAAGCTCAACCCCCAGCGGTTTTGTTTCGGCCTCAAGGCGGCTGGCGACATTCACCGCGTCTCCGATAATCGTTTGCGCGGCATGGCCCGCCGCGCCAATTTCACCGAGCACCAGATCGCCCAGATGGAGCCCCATGCCGATACGGATATGCGGGCTGTCTTCGGATGAAAGCTGTCGGTTGAACTGTTCCAGCGCATGACTCATCTCAATTGCCGCTTTCAGACCAGCGCGTGCGGATTGCCGGGGGTCGGGTTTGTCAAAAACCGCCAGCAACCCATCCCCCATATATTTGTCAACGACCCCGCCCTGAGAGGTGATCGAAGGCACAATCGCGTCGAAGAAACGGTTCAACAGGAAGACGATATCATAGGGCAGTTGCCCCGCCGTTCGGGCGGTAAAACCGCGCATATCCAGAAACAGCACGGCCAACTGACGTTCCTGCCCCTGACTTGCATGAGCCCGGTCGTGCTTGCCGTCGGGGCGGAAAACACGAAAGACCTTTACCGGCTCGGTTGGGCGCATCTGACAGGCCAGACGCGTCTGGGCCGAGGCCCCAACGGCGGCCAGACTGCGGGCTTCGATCTCGCTGGGCGGGGGCAGGTGATCTCCGCCATCCTCAACGATCACGCGGCAGGTGGTGCAGCGGCCCTTGCCGCCACATAGGGCGGCATGCGGAATTCCGTTGGCCTGAGACATCTCAAGCAGCGTCATGCCTTTCTCGGCAAAAACCTCGGGCCCTCGGGCATAGGTGACCTGCACGGAATGCCGACGTCTCCACAGCTTGCGGCCAAGATAGAAGGCCGCCGTGGCACCAAGCGCGGCCCAAAAACCCGTCATGGCGTTGTCTTCGACGCGGAACATGGCCTCAAAGGCCTCGGCCGAGGGCCAGTTATAGTGTTCGATATACTGTTCGCGCAGGAAGTCATCGGCAAAATCGGCCCAGATCCGGCGCCCCTCGGTCAGCACACCGGCCAAGGCGAAACAGGGGACAAAAACCGCAAGACCGATCAGGTAGGGCAGGGTCTTGCCCCACCACGTGGTCAGCCGCAGCCACATGTGCAACCCGATGCAACCATGTACCCACACGATCAGTAACAGTAGACTTTGCATCCAAATCGCAGAGCTTGGCCACATCAGAATGATGATATAGCCCATTTCGTCATTCACATCGTAGATCTCATGCGCGTACCGCGTGTGAATGATGTGGACGATCAGCTGGATCGGGATCAGCAGCCCCAGCACGATTTGCAGGGCTGAGCTGAACGGCATGCGCAAAGTCCGTCGTTGTATGATCGACGTTAGCGCAAGGCCCGAATGTATGATCAGCGCAAGGTAGAGAAGCGCGCTCATGGCGTCGTGGCGGGTTACGGCCTTTCGACCATCTTGCATGCCATGCAGATAGTCGGTGTGAAACAGGCCCAGGCCGATGTTCAGAAAGTGGAAGAAGGCAAAGACAAAAAGGACCAGCCCGCTGCCGATTCTAAGCCGGGTTGACCACCCGCCACGCCAAAGAGCGTTGTCCGTTGTGACCACGCGCGACCCTCATGTTTTGCACCAGTGTGAGGCCGCGCGGGGATAGGGTCAAGCCGGTCTGGCTTGACCCTGTGCCCTTAGTCCTGTTCGGCCAGAAAGCGCTCGGCATCCAGAGCGGCCATGCAGCCCATGCCTGCGCTGGTGACGGCCTGACGGTAGATGTGATCCGTCAGGTCACCTGCTGCGAAAACGCCCGGAACCGAGGTCTCGGTCGATCCCGGTTTGGTCACGACATAGCCGCCCATATGGGTTTCCAGCGTGTCCTTGACCAATTCGTTGGCCGGGGCATGGCCGATAGCGACAAAAACGCCCTTGCACGGGATCTCAGAGATTTCGCCCGTTTTCACGTTTTTAACACGCACGCCTTCGACGCCCAAGGGCGCGTCGGTCCCGATGACCTCGTCCAGTTCGTGGAACCAGAGCGGTTCGATCTTTTCATTCTTCATCAGGCGATCCTGCAGGATCTTTTCGGCCCGCAACTCGTCGCGGCGGTGGATCAGGGTCACCTTGCTGGCGAAATTGGTCAGGAACAGCGCCTCTTCCACGGCGGTGTTGCCGCCACCGATTACAACGATCTCTTGCCCGCGGTAGAAGAACCCGTCACAGGTCGCGCAGGCGGAGACGCCGAAGCCTTTGAATTTCTCTTCCGACGGCAGGCCAAGCCATTTGGCCCGCGCACCGGTCGCCAGAATGACGGCATCGGCGGTGTAGACCGTGCCGCTGTCGCCTTTTGCGGTGAACGGACGTTTCGAGACATCCAGATCGCTGATGATATCGCCGATGACCTCACAACCCATCGCCTTGGCGTGGTCCTGCATGCGGACCATCAGATCGGGGCCTTGTACCTCGGTATCGCCGGGCCAGTTTTCGACCTCGGTGGTGGTTGTCAGCTGGCCGCCGGGCTCGATCCCTTGCACCAGAATGGGTTCCAGCATCGCGCGGCTTGCATAAACCCCGGCTGTATAGCCTGCGGGTCCCGACCCGATGATCAGAACCTTGGTGTGTTGTGTGTCGGCCATGGTACCCCCGCTCGAACTGCCTGAATTGGGCCATTTGCCCGTCGCAAGGATATAGCGATGGGCGGGCAGGGCTTAAAGCCCCTTCATGAAGGGAAGCTGATATGCCTTGTCGGAATGGCCCTGCGCAAATGAGCGATTTGAAAACAAAGAAAATTGCGCAGCTACGAAACATTATTGCGCGTGGGCTAGGTGCTGATATAAGAACCGAAAAATCAGGAGCGTTTTATGGTCACGACCCGGCTGGATGAAATTGATCGCAAGATTCTGGCGGAATTGCAGGCAGACGGTCGCATGACCAATGTGGAGTTGGCCAAAAGGGTCGGTATCTCAGCCCCTCCGTGTCTGCGCCGCGTCCGTACGTTGGAGGAATCGGGTTATATCACCGGCTACCACGCCGAAGTGAACGCCCGCGAACTTGGGTTCGAGGTTCAAGTCTTTGCGATGGTTGGATTGGACAGCCAGGCGGAGTCGGAGCTCAGCGCATTCGAGGCGCAGTGCGGACTATGGCCGCTGGTCCGTGAGTGTCACATGCTGAACGGCGAGGTCGACTTCATCCTGAAATGCGTCGCGCCCGACCTCAGCAGTTTTCAGCAGTTCCTGACCGGCGAACTGCTGACCACGCCAAACGTGGCCAGCGTCAAGACATCGCTTGTTATCCGCGGCGCAAAAGACGAGCCAGGCGTCCCGTTCGATGTATTGGAAGACCGAATGAATCGCTCGGCGTAAACCACATCCGTCGTGTTTCTGTTGGGCAGGGCGGCAGCATAGCCACCACCGCCAGGGTCAAAGCCCATCCTATCAAAATCTGCATAAAGCCCCCACTCTGCAGTACTCTTTAACAATTCACGCCGATATCGCGTCGATCTCTCCGTCCCCGGCGCGCGGCATGAGCAGCGGGCCAAAATCGCTCAACGATTCGATATGCGCAAACAGGTTCAGATAGATCGACCGTAACGAATGGCTGATCATGCGAACCGCATTAGCACCTGGATGATAGGTTTCAAAGGGCAGGCCGTCTACACGGATGACGGAGTGTTTTTTCAGGCAAATGTGAAACAATTCTACCGGAGTGGGCGGCATTGTTTCCACAACACCCATTCCGTCCTGAAATTCGGCCACAGGCGTCAGAATCGGTGACCCACCGTGCAGGCGCCGCAAATGGGCAGGCGTGCCAAGCAGGCGCGCGGCTGGTCCTGCGATCACACCGGACATCGGTTTCTGCATACCAAACGTATCGGCCATAATTCGGGTCAGCGGACGGGTGCGCCCGCGGGAGTCCTCACGGCCCGGTATCAGCGTCACCGAACCCTTCCACAAAACGGTCTCAGAGGTCCCGTCCTGCGTCAGTACCGTGTCGCCGGGCAGCAGGTCCTCGATCGCCATCGGCCCTTGTTCGGTTTCCACAAGCGACCCCCGTGAGAAGGCGCAAAAGGCGTCCTCGAACATCGGCAGGGCCGGTGCGATATGCCGTGTTTGCGCGATGTCTCCGTTTTCTAGCAGGGCGCTCACTTCGTAACGGCGCAACTGGGCTTTCTGTTTTGTTGTCGGCCGCGGAGTGTCGTGAAGCAAAGCCGACGTTTCGACAGCATTTCTGGCAGCAATGGCCAGTGATTTTGGAATAGTCATTAATATTCCGTTCCTTTTAGAACCGGATCAGACGGGGCATACCCCCATGCAGGCCCATCTGTCGGTTCGGTTCTTTGTCTTGAAATAAATGGGTAACCCCTGGGCGCCGGCGATGGCCGCAGCGCACAGCGAAGCAATTTCGCATTCCATTGGTCAATCCATTGACCCCCCAGACAAACTCGTACAGCGCGGGCGAAAATGCCCACAAACACGCTCCGAACTCAGGATGCAGTTATCGTTGCATCTCACGCCCACCGGACCGGAGCACTACCCGGTGCGCGTCTACCAAATGGAACCGGCAGCTTGGTTCCGTTGGCTTTCTGTTTCAGCGTCGCGTCGCGAGACGGCGTGCAACCCTGACAGAATGGCTTGAAACTCGCTTCCACGGCATGTCCAGTTTCGGGTCCTGTGCGGCCTGAATGACCGCGCTGAGAAAGCGAGATTTCTGTTTCATTTTCTGGTCCTGCTCGATCGGAGGTCTGAGCCTCGTTCCGTGTGTGTAGACTCAACGTGCCGCAGGTTTGCGGCAGGGATAAGGCTTAACCGGGATCAAAAACGGACAAAAAATAAAGGTTGGCGGTTCCTCTGTTTGAGGTGCCAGCATTCATTTGTCGGCAAAGACAGATAACCTTCTGAGTACTGGCACAAAATTCACTGCGATTCTGTGTCAGGTAAACACAATAAATGTGGCGGAAAGGTGGCGGTTTTGCCTTAATTAGGGCCTAGTCTACAATCTGATCGCCGAAATCAACCGCCCGTAATCCGCCTCTTTGGCGTGTGTTGTCCGGCGGTACGAATAAAAGCGATCCGGATCGGAATAAGTACAGTGCCGGGTCCATTCTGCCTGCCCAACACCCGCTTGGCGCAGTTTATGCAGACCAAAGGCTGGCAAATCAAATTGCATCCGGTCGTCGGTGCCATTGGTGAAGAACCTGCTGTTCTCCGAGGACTCCGCCATGAACGCATCCAAAAATTCGGGACCGACCTCATAGGCCACCTGCGAAATGGATGGCCCGATCACGGCGCGCGTGTTTTCGCGCGTGGCGCCCAATGCCTCCATCGCGTCCAATGTGGCCTCTAGTACTCCGTCCAAAGCTCCGCGCCAGCCAGCATGGGCAGCACCGATCACGTTCGCGTCAGGGTCGCAGAAAAGCACAGGCTGGCAGTCCGCGGTCAGAATTGTCAGAGCCAACCCGGGCGTGGCGGTCACGAGCGCATCCGCCTTGGGTTTGTCACCCGTAAGGGGCGCATCCACCGTCAGCACATCGGGCGAATGAACTTGATGAATACCAACCAGCGCCTCGGGCGTGACATCCATCGCGTCAGCAACTCGTCGGCGATTCAGGGCGACGATCTCGGTCTGATCGGACGAGCCATAGCCGCAGTTCAATCCAGCAAAGACACCCGAGGATGCGCCGCCTCTACGGCTAAAAAAGCCGTGTTTTACAGGGGCCAGCATATCCGACGTGAGAATTTCCAAGGTCATGGTTCCAGTCCCGGTGGAGGCGCAGCTTGGGGCGGGTAGAGGCCCAGCACTTTGAACAGATTTCCCATTTCATCGGGATGCGTCAACCGGCGATGTGCGGACACCAGTTCATCAAGCTTGGAGCCGCCTATACCCTTGGCCAGAGCCTGTGCGCGGGCGGTGATTCCCAGACGTTCCAGAAAAATGCCCTGTGGTGTCAGGCGGGTATGAGCACAGCCTGCGGTCTTTACTGCGAGCGCCAGGGGCTCAAAATCCACATGCGCCGTCAGGTCTGCCTGACCGGGGGTTTGCAGAGGGTCCACACGCTCATGCGCCTTTAGGGCCTGAAGCGTATCGCCAAGCGAGTGCCAGTCACCATAGTCCACGATTAGAGCAGCCCCTCCGTTCTGCGCGATTCGGCTGGCGAGGATGGTCAGAATCGGAATAGCAGCAGCGCAGAGTTCGACGAGATCCCCGTCTCGCGTATCTAACAGCCGGTCCTGTAGCGCCGTTTGTGGTGCGGCGGGACCAAGGCCAAAGGTCAGCGCGCCATCGGTCTCTCCGATCAATCGTTCGCACCAAGCGGCGCCATCGCGCAGGAACTGGCGGATGGGTAGGGCGTCAAAGAACTCATTCGCCACCAGAAACAGCGGCAAGTCCGGCAGCTCCGCCACGTTGCTGATCCACTGCGGATTGTGATCTTTCAGGGTTGCCTTTTGCACGTCTCGGAGCGTCTCGGAGGCTTCCAGTAGAACAACCTTGGCCGCATCATGGAAACCGGGAACCGAGCGGGTCGCCCGTAGGATATCCGCCATCAGCGTACCGCGACCCGGTCCAAGTTCGGCTAGCGTAAACGTGGATGGCTGCCCCTGATCCATCCAGCTTTGCGCCAGTGACAGCCCGATCAACTCTCCGAACATCTGACTGATTTCAGGCGCGGTGGTGAAATCGCCCTGAGCACCAAACGGGTCGCGCGTGGAGTAATAGCCCAAAGTTGGGTGCAGCAGGCATTCGGTCATGTAGTCGGCCAGCGTCATCGGACCGTCTTGCCGGGTTCGGGCGATCAGAAGTTCGTGCAGGCTCATGCCGTTCGCCGGGCGCGCAGAGCGAACCATAGCCCAAGAGCAATCATCGGCAGGGACAGGATTTGCCCCATCGTCAGGCCGTAGCCGCCGATATGCCACGCCAGCCCAAGCGGGTTACCGGGCGAGATGAACTGCGCGTCGGGCTGACGGACAAACTCGACCAGGAAGCGGGACGCCCCGTAGCCTGCGAGGAAAACGCCCATGATCAGGCCGGGTTTCCGAAACGCGCCGCGCCGGTAGACCAGCCACAGAAGGACTGCGCCCAATAAGACACCCTCTAGCGCGGCTTCGTATAGTTGCGAGGGGTGACGGGCACACATACCGGCCACGACACCCGGGCAGTCCTGCGCTGCGAAGCCGGGAAAAATAACGGCCCAGGGCAGCTCGCTTGGTCGGCCCCAAAGCTCGGCGTTGATGAAATTGGCAAGCCGTCCCAGCAACAGGCCGGGCGGGACGGTGTAGGCCACCAGATCGCCTAGCGACAGGGTCGGAATGTTGTGACGGCGACCATAGAGGTATGAGGCGACAATCACCCCTAGCAACCCGCCGTGAAAGGCCATGCCGCCTTGCCAGACCTTCAGGATATCCGCCGGATGCGACAGGTAGTAGGCCGGTTGATAAAACAGCACAAAGCCCAGCCGACCGCCCAGAATCACACCGACGATGATCCAGGTCAGCAGATCATCCAACTGCTCGGGCTTCATGGGTGGCGTCTCATTGCGCCACAGAGCAGGACGCCGCAGGGCCATCACGGCCAGACGCCAGGCAATCAGGATGCCGACAATATATGCCAGCGCGTACCACCTGAGCGCGAACTCCATCCCGAACAGTGGGATCGAGAACAGCTCGGGCGACAGATCGGGGAAATTCAGAACAGCCTGCATGTGCGTCTCATTGCCCGGGGTTTGCAGGGCAAGTCAACCTTGAGCCTGCGCCAATCCTTCCCCATATAAGGAAGAACCGCGATTTCGGAGAAAAGCCATGCAAACCCGCAACAAGATCCTCGACGACGTTTCCCAGCTGATGACCAACGCCATGGGCGTGGCGCAGGGCGCACGCGAAGAGGCCGAGAATGCGATGAAGTCGATGATCGACCGTTGGCTGGCCGACCGCGATTTCGTCACGCGTGAAGAATTCGACGCTGTGCGCGCCATGGCCCAAAAGGCCCGCGAAGAGAATGCCGCGCTTGAGGCGCGCATCGCCGCACTTGAGGCGAAACTGGACAAGTAACGTCCATATTCAAATTTTTTAGGCAAGATTAGCGCCGCGCAATCCAAGGTCGGATTGTGCGGTGTGGTGTATCATGCCGCCTTGCAGAAATTAATCAAGACAAAGCTGCATGAGACGCCAAGATTTTGATCGTCGTTGCCGACTGTCCACAACTTATTGCTGTTATCCCCAAGAAATGGGGTTGCCAGACCACCTCTTGCGGCGCACCATATTTGGTACAGGCCTACGGGGGAAGCCCGGCTTGTAGAGCAGGCAACTAGCGCTGGGGCGCTGCCAGCCCCGAAATGCTAGAGAGTAGTGAGGTGGCATTATGGCCCTTTCCGAGCAGTTTCTCGAAGAAGACCTTCATCCAATCGATATTGTTGAACATCTGGCCGAACATCACGACTGGGATTTTGACCGCATCGGCGACGATCAGATCGCCATGGCTGTCGAAGGGCAGTGGCGGACCTATTCGATCACGCTGGCCTGGTCCAACTATGACGAAACGCTGCGCATGGTTTGCTCGTTCGAGATGGAGCCTCCCGCCGAGCGTGAGAGTGAGCTGTATGAGCTGCTCAACAAGATGAATGATCAGTGCTGGGCGGGCGCGTTCACTTATTGGGCGAACCAAAAGCTGATGGTCTATCGCTACGGCCTGGTTTTGGCGGGCGGTCAGACCGCAAGCCCCGATCAGATCGACACGATGATCAACGCTGCGGTGTTGAGCGCCGAGCGTTACTACCCGGCGATTCAGCTGGTCACCTGGGGCAATCGCGACCCGGAAGAGGCGATGCAAGTCGCCATTGCAGAGGCCTACGGCCGAGCGTAAACCTTTGCCCTGAACCGTTGAATAGGGGAGGGGCACAGATGGACATGTCGCGCGTGGCCGAGCAGGGCCTTGTGTTATTGGGATGCGGAAAGATGGGGTCCGCGATGTTGGCGGGTTGGCTGGATCACGGCCTGCCCGCCGCTTCCGTTTGGGTGATTGATCCTTACCCCTCGGACTGGCTGAAAGCGCAGGGCGTAAACATCAACACGCCACTGCCCGAATCCCCCGCAGTCGTGCTGGTGGCCGTCAAACCGCAAATGATGGGTGAGGCTCTGCCGGCGATCCAGGCCCTCGGTGGCGGTGGCAGCTTGTTCGTTTCCGTCGCAGCGGGCACCTCGATTGCGACATTTGAGGACGTGCTGGGTGAGGGCACACCGATTGTGCGGGCAATGCCGAACACACCGGCGGCGATCCGTCAGGGTATCACGGCGATGATTGGCAACGCACATGTGTCCGGTGACGATTTGGACCTCGCGGAAAACTTGCTTTCGGCGATAGGCGAGACCGTGCGTCTGTCGGACGAGGCTCAGATAGATGCGGTCACTGGCGTCAGCGGCTCAGGCCCAGCCTATGTGTTCCACCTGATCGAAACGCTGGCCGCCGCAGGGCAGGCGCAGGGTCTGCCGCATGAGCTGGCCATGAAACTGGCGAAATCCACAGTTGCAGGCGCCGGCGCCTTGGCTATGGCCGCCGAGGAAGACCCCTCGCAATTGCGGGTCAACGTGACCTCGCCCAATGGAACGACTCAGGCTGCGCTAGAGGTTCTGATGCACGAAGCAGAGGGTTTCCCAAATCTGCTGCACCGCGCCGTCAAGGCCGCGACTGACCGATCCAAGGAGTTGGGCCGTGAGTGAGATCTCGTTCGACGACTTCCTGAAAGTCGACATCCGCGTCGGTGAGGTCATCCGCGCCGAGCCCTATCCCGAAGCCCGCAAGCCCGCGATCAAGATGTGGATCGATTTCGGCGACGAGATTGGTGAGCGAAAGACCTCGGCCCAGATCACCGCGCATTACGACCCGTCGACGCTGATCGGCAAACAGGTGATGGCTGTGGTCAACTTCCCGCCGCGCCAGATCGGAAAGTTCATGTCCGAGGTTCTGGTCCTTGGCCTGCCGGATGAAAACGGTGAGATCGTGTTGATCGGCCCGGATGGCAAAGTCCCCGTTGGCGGAAGGATGTACTGATGAAACTCTGGATCACGCGCCCGATGACACCGGCGGTCGAAGAGCGAGCTGCTGCCGAGTTCGATGTTGAGATTCGTCCCGCAACCACGCCGCTGTCCGAGGATGAGATGGTGCGGGCGTTGCAGGACAATGACGTGGTTGTGCCCACTCTGGGCGACCTGTTCTCGGCGGAGATCTTTGCCAAAGTACCCGAGCCGCGCTGCAAGCTGTTGGCCAATTTCGGCGTCGGCTACAATCACATCGATGTCGAGGCCGCGCGCGCCTTAGGCATCGCTATCACCAACACGCCCGGCGCGGTCACGGATGCGACCGCTGATATCGCCATGACCTTGTTGCTCTCGACCGCGCGCCGCGCGGGTGAGGGGGAACGTCTGGTGCGGGCTGAAAACTGGCAGGGTTGGCATCCCACGCAAATGCTGGGGCATCATGTCACCGGCAAGCGGGTCGGCATCGTCGGCATGGGCCGCATCGGCCAAGCCATCGCGCGGCGCTGTCACTTCGGGTTCGGCATGCGGGTCGCGTACCAATCCCGCAGTGCCAAGCAGCTGGATTTTGAGGCCGAGTTCACCCCCGATCTCTCGGCACTTGCGGCCTCGGTCGATTTCTTGGTTCTGGCCGTTCCGGGCGGGGCTGAGACACGCCATCTGATCAATGCCGCAGTGCTTGAGACCATGAACCCCTCGGCCATACTGGTGAACATCGCGCGGGGCGAAGTGGTAGATGAGATCGCTCTGATCAGCGCGCTGCAAGCAGGCAAGATCGCGGGGGCCGGGCTGGACGTCTACGAGCTCGAGCCGGTTGTACCGCAGGCTCTGCGCGACATGCAGAACGTCACCCTGCTGCCGCATCTGGGCACCGCCACCGAAGAGGTTCGGACCGGCATGGGACATATGGCGTTGGACAATGTGGCCGCCTTCGTCTCAGGGCGCGACTTGCCGAATCCGGTCTAGTCGCCGACCGCCTCACGCCAGTGTTTGCGGCAGAGCGAGACATAGGTCTCGTTCCCGCCGATCTGAACCTGAGCACCCTCGGTGATGGCACGGCCGCTTTCGTCCTGCCGAATCACCATCGTGGCTTTGCGTCCGCATTCGCAAATGGTGCGGACCTCGCGCATCTCATCGGCCAAGGCCAGTAAGGCTGCTGAGCCGGGGAAGAGTTTGCCCTGGAAATCTACCCTCAAGCCATAAGCCAGCACCGGGAGCTTCAGGTCATCCACGGCGCGGGCAAGTTGCCAGACCTGATCCTCGGACAGGAACTGGGCCTCATCCACAAAGACACAGGCGATCGGATCGGCCTTCTGGCGCGTTTCGATCATGGCAAAAACGTCATCGTCTGGGCGGAAAGTATCTGCCTCTTCGGAAATCCCGATACGCGAGGCGATCCGCCCCACACCGGCGCGCCCGTCCACGGCAGCTGTCATCAAATAGGTCTTCATGCCGCGCTCATGGTAGTTGTGCGAGGCCTGCAGCAATACGGTCGATTTGCCCGCATTCATTGTCGAGTAGTTGAAATACAGTTTTGCCATGCGGCGGGTCTAAAGCGCCGACGCCAATCGAACAACCCATCAATCTTTGAGGGGGAAGCGACGTCGCCGTTACCATTGCAGAGGCCGAGCAGATGCTCTTTGGGGATGGAACCTTGCGCATGCAACAGCGACGCCGTCGGTCAACATGTGACCAAAACGGAGTGAGGCTGAACAATATTGCCTCACGATTACTCATTACCGGCACTGAACGGCCGCCACTCACTCACAAAACCCTCGCATATCTGAGGGATAGTCAATTTATGGCATTTCAATTATGACTTGGTTATGGGAAATTTCCCTGTGCTTTCCCCCAAAACGGACAGAAGGGGCGGCGCGTGCAGGTAGCAAAGGTAGAACTATGGCAGATATCGGGGCCTATCTTAAGAAACACACCGAAGCCTTGGTGAAAGATGTCGGGATCGAAGCCGCGTGCGAGATCACAGGCAAATCAAAGGCAACGCTCGGCCGCTACTACTCGGATAACTCGGAACACGCGGATCGGTTCATGCCCGTCGACGCAGTGGCACGTCTAGAGAACGCGGCCAACTATCCGCATGTTACCTCGGCACTGGCGGACTTGAAGAACATCACCCTGTCTTACGGGGATCGCAACACGGATTCTCCGCGCACAGGTGGTGTAAATGCGGATGTCATCGCCCTAAGCCAGCGGTTTGCCATGCTGATGACCGAGTATCAGGCGGCCATTGAAGACGGGATCATTACCGTCAACGAAGCCAAGCGCCTGCTCAAGGAAACCAGCCTTTTGCAGCAGGTTCTGATTGAGATGAAACTGCATCTCGAAGAAGAAAGCGTCAGTTAAAAGCTGGCATCGGGCGCCTTTTGGACGTCGTTGTTTGAACGCACTGACTGCGCTGCCACCTGACGGCTTCTCCAATACAGCGTCGGATCAGGATTTCCGTTTCACGATGACGGACCCAACCGAATAGCCAGCCCCGAACGAGCAGATCAGCCCGATATCCCCGTCCTCAAGGTCGTCGGAGTATTTGGAGAAGGCGATAATCGACCCGGCTGAGGAGGTGTTGGCATAATCCTGCAAGATGTTGGGTTGCTCACCCGCCTCGGGCACACGTCCAAGGACCTTCTTGCCGATGAAATCGTTCATGGTCTTGTTGGCCTGATGCAGCCACAGGCGTGTCAGGTCGTCGCTGCTGATGCCCTCGGCCTCCATGTGGTCGCTGATATGCTGGCTGACCATGGGGAGCACTTCCTTGAAGACCTTGCGCCCGTTCTGCATGAACTGCATGTCGCGCCGGTCGATCATCCCATCAGGTCGTGAGCGGCGCAGAAAGCCGTTATTGTTGCGGATATTGTTCGAGAAACTCGTGGCGCAGCGGGTCGACAGGACCTCAAAATGCGGGCCTTGCGCGTCTTCGATGCGTTCGATCAGGGTGGCCGTGGCCACGTCGCCGAAGATGAAATGACAATCCCGGTCGCGCCATTCCAGATGGCCCGAGCAGATCTCGGGGTTCACCACCAATGCGGCCCGAACCGAACCCGACCGCACCATATCCGCCGCCGCTTGAATGCCAAATGTGGCCGAGGAACAGGCGACATTCATGTCAAAACCAAAGCCATTGATGCCCAGAGCCTGCTGTATCTCGATGGCAATGGCCGGGTAGGCCCGCTCGTGGTTCGAGGCCGCGCAGATCACCAGATCGACATCTGCCGCCGTCCGACCAGCCTGCGCCAGTGCTTTGTGGCAGGCATCCACCGCCATTTCGGTCATGACCCCCGGCTCGTCATCGCTGCGCTGGCGCAAAGCGGGGTGCATGGTGTCGGGGTCCAACACGCCGGATTTATCCATCACATAGCGGTTTTCGATGCCGGACGCCTTGACGATGAACTCCTCAGAGGAATGCTGCATCGGCTCCATCTCCCCGGCTTCGATGGCCTGGGCGTTCTCTGCATTCACCTTGTCGGCATAGGCGTTGAAGGCTTGCACCAGCTCGGCATTGGTGATGACGTTTCCGGGCGTGAAAACGCCTGTACCGGTGATTGCAGGGATATACATGGCAAGTCCTGAACGTTTTGGGTTTGCTCAAAATGCAGTCACAGGGGCATTTGATCAAGTCTTGGTTACCCGAGGGAAGCTAGGCCCGAGGATGATTCTCCACTTCAGTTATTGAATAGTTCATAATTTGAAGTATATGACCCGCAACGACGTCTCGGAGTCTCTTCAATGTCAGACAGTATCAGCGACAGGCTTGGCCGCCTGAGCCCTGAAATTCAGGCCATCATGGGCGTCTATGCTCTCTATTGGAAACTCGAAGAGACCTTCGACACCATCGAAACTGACCTGAGCCACCCGGAATGCCATATGCTAATCAAGCTGGATGAACCCAAGAGAATGGGTGTTTTGGCAGCCGATATGCTCAGCGTGCCATCCACCATTACGGCCACTGCGGATGCTCTGGAAGAAGCTGGCTATCTGGCGCGCCAGCGCGATCCCAATGATCGCCGTGCCTGGTTGCTGGTGCTGACCGAACAAGGCGAGAGCGCGCGAGATATGTTGGTGTCAGCAGCCGGAGATCTGTTTCACAAGGCCTCTGGCCTGAATGCAGAAGAAACAGCCGAGTTCGCCCGGATGGCGAGCAAGATTCGAGACAACGTACTGAAAACGGGAATTCCCGAGGGATTGAAGAAATGAAACAGCTGACTTCTCTGGGCCTTCTGTTGGCCGTTTTGGCGACGCCGCTTGTCGCGCAAGAGACCGCGAAACCGGTTAAGCTAATGCAGGTGCAGGAAACGGCACCGGGTTTCACTCGACAGTTTTTCGGCCGCGTCGCTGCGCGTCAGACCGTTGATCTGGCCTTTCAGGTTCCGGGGCAGATTGTTGAGATGCCTGTCACCGAAGGGTTCGTCATCCCGAAGGACGGTCTGATTGCCCGACTGGATCAGGAACCATTCGAACTCAGGCTGGATCGCGCCCGGTTGCAGAAAGAACAGGCTGACCGAACCGTCGCGCGTCTGTCGCGGTTGCGCGGCACAACCGCCAGCCAAGTGGCGGTCGATGATTCCGAAACCGAAGCGCAACTGGCCGCTATCGCCCTCCGCGACGCGGAATACGAGCTGGAACACGCAACGCTGACGGCGCCGTTCGACGCGCTTGTGTCAAGTCGCGCAGTTGAGGCTTTTACCACCGTGTCTGCGGGAACACCGATCGTGCGCATCCACGACATGTCGGAACTTCGGATCGAGGTGGACGTCCCCGAGATCCTGTTCCAACGCTCGGGTCAGCAGGATGACATCACGATCACGGCCAAATTCCCCGTAAGCGACGAAGTTTTCCCGCTGGAAATCCGTGAGTTCGACGCCGAGACCTCGAGTGTTGGGCAGACATTTCGCATTCAGTTCGGCCTGACCCCGCCTGAGGGGCTGCAGATTCTTCCCGGCTCGTCTGTGTCGGTGAACGTGCATGTCAGGGATGGCCGTACGGGGATCGTTCTACCGGCTTCAGCCATCGTCGCTGGCGCGGATGGCGCGCTGGGCGTGATGGTCTTCTCTCCGGCTGGCGCAGATGAGGGCACGGTACGCCTTGCACCCGTAACCATCGAACCAACTCAGACCGGTGAAGTCCGTGTTCTGACCGGCTTGGAAGATGGCGATGAGGTTGTTGTCGCAGGTGGCTCAGCGTTGACAGACGGCCAGAGCGTGCGCCGTTTCACCGGCTTCTCGAACTAAGGGGCGGGCTGATGAGAATTGCACGCGCATCTATCGACCGGCCGCTTTACACGTGGCTGATCATTCTGATCGCCCTGTTTGGCGGCATATGGGGCTTCCTTTCGCTGGGGCGTCTGGAGGACCCAGCTTTTACCATCAAAAACGCGGTCATCGTAACGCAATACCCCGGCGCAACGGCCGAGCAAGTGGCGCTGGAAGTGTCCGAACCCCTGGAATCGGCGATCCAGCAAATGGGTGAGGTGGATACGATCACCTCGTTGAACCAGCCGGGGCAATCCCTGATCGAGGTTGAGATCAAATCCACCTATGACGGCAGCGAATTGCCCGCAATCTGGACCCGCCTACGCGCCAAGGTGCGCGATGCGGCGCGGGGCCTGCCATCTGGCGTAAACCAGCCCTTCGTCAATGATGGTTTCGGCGACGTGTTCGGTTTGTTCTACGCCGTCACTGCAGAGGGGTTTTCGGACGCAGAAAAGCACGAACTGGCGACGTTTCTGCGGCGTGAACTGTTAACCGTCGACGGCGTTGCCGATGTCGAGGTTCAGGGCTTGCCGCAAGAGGCGATTTTCATCGAACCGGATCTGTCCATCTCGGTGAACCAGAACGTCCCCATCCAAGCCATCAACGAGGCGATTGCCAACGCGGATTCGGTCAACTCCTCCGGCTCGGTTCGGTCCGAGAACGACCGCACCACCATTCTGACAGCCGAAGGGTCGGATAGTGTATCGGCCATCGCAGGGTTGTCGGTCGGCTCGCAAGGGCAGGTGATCAACCTGTTTGACATGTCCAACGTTTACCGCGCCCGTCAGACCGACCCGGATATCATGATCCGCTTCGATGGGACCGAGGCCTTTACGCTGGGCATTGCCGGTTTGGCCGCCGAGAACATCGTCGAAGTAGGTAAGCGCGCAGATGCCAAATTTGCGGAACTGGATACGCAAATCCCCTTTGGCGTGGAAATTCTGCCCATCTACCAGCAACACGTGGTGGTCGAGCAAGCCTCGAACGACTTTCTTGTGAACCTGGCCATGTCCGTGATCATTGTGGTCGCTGTTCTGGGCCTCTTCATGGGCTGGCGCGCTGCCATTGTGGTCGGGACAACGTTGCTACTGACTGTGGTCGGCACGTTGCTGTTCATGGCGCTGTTCTCGATTGAGATGGAGCGGATTTCGCTGGGTGCCCTGATCATTGCGATGGGGATGTTGGTGGACAATGCCATCGTGGTGGCCGAGGGCATGCAGATCTCGATGCTGCGCGGCAAATCCTCGCGCGATGCAGCGGATGAGGTGGCATCGAAAACGCAGATCCCACTGCTGGGCGCGACTGTCATCGGCATCATGGCCTTTGCGGGCATCGGTCTCAGCCCCGACGCGACCGGAGAGTTCCTGTTTTCGCTGTTTGCGGTTATCGGGATTTCATTGCTGCTCAGCTGGGTTCTGGCAATCACAGTAACACCGATGTTGGCGCATTACTTCTTCAAGCAGGGGAAAGAGGGTGAAGTTGACGCTTATGGCAGCCTTCTGTTCCGTGTCTATGGCGCGATCCTGCGCTGGGCGTTGCGGTTCCGCTGGCTCGTTGTGGCCGGGCTGATCGCTGTGACGGTGGCCTGCTATGCGGGCTTTGGCCTGATGAAGCAGCAGTTCTTCCCGGACTCGAATACGCCGCTGTTCTTTGTCCACTATAAGCTGCCTCAGGGCACACCGATCTCGCGTACGTCAGCGGATATGGCCGTTGTCGAGGATTGGTTGGCGGAACGTGACGATGTGGTGTCCGTCACCACATTTGTAGGGCAGGGTGCGACCCGCTTCATGCTGACCTATAGCGCAGAGGACCCGAACCCAAGCTACGGTCACATGATCATTCGAACGGAAACGCTGGAGGATATCCCAATGCTGCAGGGCGAGCTCGAGGCCTTTGGGGTGGCTCAGTTCCCTGAAAGCGAGTTTCGTACCAAACGTCTGGTTTTTGGTCCGGGTGGAGGCACCCCGATTCAAGCCCGCTTCTCGGGTAGCGACCCAGCCGTGCTACGGCAGTTGGCGGACGAAGCAGTTCAACGCATGGCGGCGGCTACGCCAAACGCGCTGAACATCCATCATGACTGGCGCGAAAAAGAGCTGGCGGTGCAGCCGATCTACGCAACCGAACGCGCGCAGACAGCCGGTGTTTCGCGTGAAGATATTGCGGCCACGCTGCAATTCTCGACCGACGGCATCACCGGAGGCGTCCTGCGTGAGCGCGACCGCCTGATCCCGATCATTCTGCGCCGCCCTGCAGAGGGTGACTATTCGATCGTCGATCAGGTCGTGTATTCCGATCAGTCAGGCCAATTCGTACCCATCGAACAGATGGTGGACGGGTTCGAATACCAGTTGCTCAACACCGAGGTCCACCGGCGCAACCGGGTTCTGACAATCACCGTTGGCGCGGATATCCCGCCCGATGTGACCGCAGCGCAGGTGCATTCCGAGGTGCGCGCAACGATTGAAGAGATGGACCTGCCACCCGGCTATCGCTTGGAATGGGGCGGTGAGTTCGAGGACTCGGGCGATGCCCAGGAAAGCCTTGGCAGGCAATTGCCACTGAGCCTGTTGATCATGGTGCTGATCTCGGTCCTTTTGTTTAATGCGATCCGCCAGCCGGTCATCATCTGGCTGTTGGTGCCCATGTCCGTGAACGGTGTGGTGATCGGTTTGCTGGGCACCGGGCTGCCGTTCACCTTTACGGCGCTCCTGGGCCTGCTCAGCCTGTCGGGGATGCTGATCAAGAACGGCATCGTTCTGGTCGAAGAGATTGATCTGGTCCGCGCAACGGGCAAACCCTTGCAGGAGTCGATCGTCGAAGCATCCGTCTCGCGTCTGCGGCCGGTGATGCTGGCGGCGATTACAACAATCCTTGGGATGGCCCCGCTTCTGACCGACGCGTTCTTTGTCTCGATGGCGGTCACCATCATGGGCGGGTTGGCTTTTGCCACGGTCCTGACCATGGTCGCGGCCCCGGTCTTCTACCTGCTGTTCTTCCAGCGAGATGAGAAACGGCAAGCGGTTGCTGCTTAAATGAAAAACCCCCGGCCAACGACCGGGGGTTTTGCTTTTGTATTTGGCGCTGTAGGTCAACCTTGCAGCGATTTCACTTCAACGTCGCCTTCGGCCTGCGCCTTAATTGCCAACGCTGCCGCATGGCTGGCTGCGGCGGTGGTGAAATAGGGGATCTTGTCATACAGAGCGATCGAGCGGATCGACCGGCTGTCTTCCACCGCCTGTGCGCCTTCGGTTGAGTTCATCACCAGCTGAACACCGCCGTCTTTCATCAGGTCAGTCACATCGGGGCGTCCCTCATAGACCTTGTTGACCACTTCGCAAGGTACGCCCTGCGCGTCCAGCCAGGTTTGCGTGCCGCGTGTGGCGACCAGTTCAAAGCCCTGATCGACCAGAACGCGCGCGGCCTCCAACATGTCCGGCCCTTTGTCGGCATCCTTGATCGAGATGAATGCGCGGCCGGATGAGGGCAGCACCATGCCAGCGCCAATCTGTGCCTTCAGGAATGCGCGCGGGAAGTCGCGATCCCAGCCCATGACCTCACCAGTCGAACGCATTTCCGGGCCCAGAATGGTGTCGACGCCAGGGAAGCGTGCGAAGGGCAGCACGGCCTCTTTGACCGAGAACCACGGCATGTCCGGGTCGGCCAGTGTCATCTGGTCGGCGATCTTGCTGTCGTCGACTGTCTTGTAGGGCGGGCGTTTCGGGAAGTCCGCCAGTTTCTCACCCGCCATGACACGCGCGGCGATGGATGCAATTGCGCTGTCGGTGGCTTTGGCGACGAAGGGTACGGTACGCGAGGCGCGGGGGTTTACTTCAATCAGGTAGATCTCACCATCCTTGATCGCGAACTGAACGTTCATAAGGCCGACCACGTTCAACGCCTTGGCCAGTTTGAACGCCTGATCTTTGATCTGCTCGATGATCTCTTTCGACAGCGAGTAGGGCGGCAGCGAACAGGCCGAGTCGCCCGAGTGAACACCCGCCTCTTCGATATGCTGCATGATGCCTGCAACGTGAACGTCGGTGCCATCGCACAGAGCATCGACGTCCAGTTCCACCGCACCAGCCAGATAGCTGTCCAGCAGAACAGGGCTGTCGCCCGAGACCACAACAGCCTCGTTGATGTAGCGCCGCAGCTGATCCATATCGCGCACGATCTCCATCGCGCGGCCGCCCAGAACGTAGGAGGGGCGGATCACCAGCGGGAAGCCGATTTCTTCTGCGATCTCAAGCGCCTGTTCATCGGTCGAAGCGATGCCGTTTTTCGGCTGTTTCAGGCCCAGCTCGTTGACCAGCGCCTGGAAGCGCTCCCGGTCTTCGGCCAGATCAATCGCATCGGGTGTTGTGCCGAGGATCGGAATGCCTTCGGCCTCAAGCGCGTTGGCCAGTTTCAGCGGAGTCTGACCACCGAACTGGACGATGACGCCGTGCAAGGTGCCGTTTTCCTGCTCTTTCGTCAGGATTTCCATCACATGCTCAAAAGTCAGCGGCTCAAAATACAGACGATCCGAGGTGTCATAGTCGGTCGAGACCGTCTCGGGGTTGCAGTTGACCATGATGGTCTCATACCCCGCATCGGTTAGCGCAAAGCAGGCGTGACAGCAGCAATAGTCGAACTCGATGCCCTGACCGATCCGGTTTGGGCCGCCGCCGAGGATGACGACCTTTTTGCGGTCGCTTGGACGTGCCTCGCATTCGACCTCACCCATCATCGGAGCTTCGTAGGTCGAGTACATATAAGGTGTCTGCGCTTCGAATTCGGCGGCGCAGGTGTCAATGCGTTTGAACACGGCCTTTACGCCCAAATTGCGGCGGGCGCGGCGGACGTTGTCTTCGTCACGGCCAGTCAGGTTGCCCAGACGTGCGTCGGTGAAGCCCAGCATTTTCAGTTTTTGGATGCCGTCCTCGGTGACCGGCAGGCCGTCTTTGCGGACCTGGCGCTCGGCCTCGATGATCTCGCGGATGCGGGCCAGGAACCACGGGTCGAATTTGGTAACGCCGAAAATCTCATCGTCGGACAGACCGTGACGCATGGCCTGCGCGATGGTGCGCAGGCGGTCGGGAGTCTGCTGGCTGATTGCTTTAATCACGGTAGCCTTGTCGTCCGCTTCTTCCCAGACACCAACGTTCAGGCCGGGGATTTCGATCTCATCAAAGCCGGTCAGGCCCGATTCCATCGAGGCCAGAGCCTTTTGCATCGATTCGTGGATGGTGCGGCCGATGGACATCGCCTCGCCCACCGATTTCATTGCGGTGGTCAGGTAGGGCTCAGACCCCGGGAACTTCTCAAACGCGAATTTCGGGATCTTTGTGACGACATAGTCAATGGTCGGCTCGAACGACGCGGGCGTGACTTTAGTGATGTCGTTGTCCAACTCGTCCAGCGTGTAGCCGACGGCCAGTTTCGCGGCGATCTTGGCAATCGGGAAACCAGTCGCTTTGGAGGCCAGAGCGGATGAGCGCGATACGCGCGGGTTCATCTCGATTACGACCATGCGGCCATCCTCGGGATTGATCGCCCATTGTACATTCGAACCACCTGTCTCGACGCCGATCTCGCGTAGAACCGCGATCGAGCCATTGCGCATGATCTGATATTCTTTGTCGGTCAACGTCAGGGCAGGGGCCACGGTGATCGAGTCACCCGTATGCACGCCCATCGGGTCGACGTTTTCGATGGAACAGACGATTATGGCGTTGTCGGCAGTGTCGCGCACCACCTCCATCTCGTATTCTTTCCAACCCAGAAGGCTTTCATCGACGAGGATCTGGTTTACCGGCGAGGCATCCATGCCCGAGCGGCAGAAATGGATGTAGTCCTCGCGGTTGTAGGCCACACCGCCCCCTGTACCGCCCAGGGTAAAAGCAGGGCGGATGATGGCGGGCAAGCCGATCTCTTCCAGCTCATCCAGCGCCATTTGCACACCGGCGTCCAGATCGGTGGAGCCGTCTTCGCGCTTGGGGGCGGTCACGATGGTTGCTTTGGGGTTCTCAAGACCCAGACGGTCCATCGCCTCGCGGAACAGGGCGCGGTCTTCGGCCATTTCGATGGCGTCGCGCTTGGCGCCAATCATCTCAACGCCGAACTTGTCCAGCACACCCATCTCTTCCAGCGCGAGCGAGGTGTTCAGGCCTGTTTGGCCACCCATGGTGGGCAGCAGGGCATCGGGGCGCTCTTTCTCGATGATCTTGGCGACCACTTCGGGGGTGATCGGCTCAATATAAGTGGCATCGGCCAGACCCGGATCGGTCATGATCGTCGCCGGGTTCGAGTTCACCAGAATGACCCGGTACCCTTCCTCACGCAGCGCCTTGCAGGCCTGAGCGCCGGAATAGTCGAACTCGCAGGCTTGTCCGATAACAATGGGGCCCGCCCCAATGATCATGATCGACTGGATGTCGGTTCTTCTCGGCATGGCCTTGTTCCTTCGATTGTCAGCGAGTCAGGGCACCGCCCCAGCGCCCAAATTGTCCTGCGTTATAGGGACCGCGCGAAAAGGTGCAAGAGGTATCGGGAACAGAGGTGAAATTGCCGCTTTCCCCCCTTTCCCTTGGCAGAGTATTCTCTATATCGCGCATCACGGCTTATGAGGATGCACTTGCGTATTCGTTTTGATCAGGGACCTGCCGGTCCGGGAACCCGGTTCGACCGGCCATCCCACATCATCCGGGCGGATGCCGCGGACGAGGTGCCACAGGCGTTGGCGGCCCTCGATGCCGCGCGCGCGGCGGGCAGTTGGCTGGCCGGTTATGCCAGCTATGAGCTGGGATATGTGCTGGAACCTCGGCTGCTTGGACTGCTGCCGAATGACCGCAAACTGCCGCTGCTGTGTTTCGGTGTTTATGGCGCTCCGGATCAAAGCGCGCTACCCAAAGCCAAAGGCGGCGTATCCGCGTTTCAGCCGCGTTGGGACGAAAATCGCTACAGTCAGGCCTTTCAGGTGGTGCATGACGCCATCGGGGCAGGGGATATCTATCAGGCGAACCTGACCTTCCCGATTGATCTAACGGTCGATGGGGATAGTGCGGCGCTCTACGCGGCGCTGACATCCGGCCAGCCTGTCGGCCACGGAACGCTGGTTCAACAGGACGGTTTGCCGGACCTTCTCAGCCGCTCGCCCGAGCTGTTTTTCCGCACGGATGAAACCGGTCGCATCGAAACGCGGCCTATGAAGGGCACCCAACCGCGTAGCGAGGACATGGCTGAGGACGCCCGCCGCCGCAATTTCCTGTCTTCGGATGAGAAGAACCGGGCTGAGAACCTGATGATCGTTGACCTGCTGCGCAATGATATCAGCCGCGTGGCGCTGCCCGGTTCTGTTCACGTGCCCGAGTTGTTCAAGGTTGAAACCTATGCCACGGTGCATCAGATGGTCTCACTGGTGCGGGCGCAGCTGCAGGTCGGGGCCGGGTTGTCCGATATCATGACGGCACTGTTCCCCTGTGGTTCCATCACCGGCGCGCCCAAGATCCGTGCGATGGAGATCCTGTCCGAGCTGGAGCCCTGGGCGCGTGATATCTATTGCGGAACCATCGGCTGGGCCGCGCCGGATGGCCGGTCGGAATTCAACGTCGCCATCCGCACACTGATGATGGACGATGGAAACGCCACCCTGAATGTCGGCGGCGGCGTGGTTTGGGACAGCACAGCCCCATCTGAATATGAGGAAGCCCTATGGAAAGCCCGCTTCGCCCACCAGTTGAGCCTGATTTCCGCCTGATCGAAACCCTGGGCTTTCACCCCGATCAGGGTTTCTTGCGGCGCGACGGGCACCTTGACCGCATGGTGCGCACGGCAAAGGCTTTGGCGCTGTCTTTCGACCGCAATGCGGCGCTTGCGATATTGTCCGGCGTTACCAGCGATACCCCCTTGCGGTGTCGGTTGACCATGGATGTCCACGGAGGGTTTGACCTGACCACGGCCGCGTTAGCTGGCAATCCTGAGATCTGGCGGTTGGGGATTTCTCAGACCCGGCTGAACTCGGACGACATATGGTTGCAGCACAAAACCACGCGCCGCGTGGTTTATGATACTGCCCGAGCCTCCCTGCCGGATGGCATTGACGAGCTGCTGTTCTTCAACGAGCGGGAGGAGCTGTGCGAAGGAACCATCACCAATCTGTTCGTTGAAATGCCGGACGGGCGCAGGCTTACTCCTCCTGTGTCCTGCGGTCTTTTGCCGGGCATTCTGCGCGAGCAGCTTTTGGAGGAGGGTTGGGCCGAGGCCGTTCTAACAATGAATGATCTGAAGTCCGCCAAGGCGATATTCATGGGCAACTCTCTGCGTGGCCTGATCCCCGCGAAGCTGGTGGCATTATGAGCAACGACAGCGCGTTGGACCACCGCCCTGTGGCGATGGGGCGCCTGCGGCTTGAATTCGGTGCGTTCTTCGTTGCGGTCCCTCTGCTGATTGCAGTCCTGTTCCCGCCCAACTGGATGTTCCCGGCCTTGTTCGCATTCACAGGGCTGGGCATTGTCCTGTTGCATGCCACACCGGGCTTCCAATGGGCCGAACTTCGCTACAATTGGGCAAACTGGTCGCTCCGCGAACTGGCTGCTTTCACGGCTGTTACAGCACTGTTCTGCACCGCGCTGATCCACCTGACCCGCCCGGACGCCGCCTTTTTCCTTTTGATACACCGGCCCGAGATGCTGGCCTTTATCTGGGTCGGCTATCCGCTACTGTCTGCGCTACCGCAAGAGCTGTTGTTCCGCCCGCTGTTTTACCGCCGCTACCATGCGATCCTGCCTGACGGTCGCAAGGCCGACCTCCTGAACGCGGCCATCTTTTCCTTCGCCCATCTGATGTATTGGAGCTGGATTGTCGCCGTCATGACCTTTGTCGGCGGCCTGCTATTCAGCTGGGCCTATCGCAAACGAGGGTCCTTCTTCTACGCGGTGCTGTTGCACGCGATTGCGGGGAATATCATCTTTGCCGTGGGTCTGGGCGTGTATTTCTATTCTGGCAACGTTCAAAGGCCGTTTTGACGGCGCGACCTGCCTTGACTTTCCAAGCCTGACAGGGTGTATCGGCGCGACGAATTCTGCGCCCGAAGGGATATTCCATGCACGCCTATCGCAGCCACACCTGCGCCGCTCTGACCGCCGCCAATGTCGGTGAAACCGTCCGCCTGTCCGGTTGGGTGCATCGGGTCCGAGATCATGGCGGCGTGCTGTTCATCGACCTGCGCGACCATTTCGGTGTGACACAAGTTCTGTGCGACGGCGACAGCGCGGCTTTTGCTGAGTTGGAGAAGGTGCGCTCGGAATGGTGTATTCGCATCGACGGCACCGTCAAAGCGCGTGACGCTGATCTGGTGAACCCGAAACTGCCCACCGGCGAGATCGAGGTTTACGTGCGTGAGCTGGAGGTTCTGGGCGCTGCAGACGAACTGCCGCTGATGGTGTTCGGCGATCAGGAATACCCCGAGGAAACCCGCCTGCGCTATCGCTACCTCGACCTGCGCCGCGAGGCGATGCAGCAGAACATGACCCTGCGCTCGGACGTTGTGGCCTCGATGCGTCGCCGCATGTGGGATCAGGGCTTCCGCGAGTACCAGACACCGATCATCACCGCCTCGTCGCCCGAAGGCGCCCGCGACTTCCTTGTGCCGTCGCGTCTGCATCCGGGCAAGTTCTATGCACTGCCGCAGGCCCCGCAGCAGTTCAAACAGCTGATCATGGTGTCGGGCTTCGACAAGTATTTCCAGATCGCACCGTGCTTCCGGGACGAAGACCCGCGCGCGGATCGTTCGCCCACCGATTTCTACCAGCTCGATCTTGAGATGTCTTTTGTCGAACAGCAGGATGTGTTCGACACCATCCAGCCCGTTTTGACCGGCGTGTTCGAAGAGTTCGGTGGCGGCCGCAAGGTCGATCAGGAATGGCCTCAGATTTCCTACAAGGATGCGGCCCTGTGGTACGGCTCCGACAAGCCCGACCTGCGGAACCCTATCAAAATGCAAGTGGTCTCCGACCACTTCCGCGGTTCTGGCTTCGCGATTTTCGCAAAGCTATTGGAGCAAGAAGGCACCGAAATCCGCGCCATCCCAGCGCCGACTGGCGGGAGCCGCAAATTCTGTGACCGTATGAATGCCTTTGCCCAGAAAGAGGGTTTGCCAGGGATGGGTTACATCTTCTGGCGCGATCAGGGCGAAGGGATGGAAGCCGCTGGTCCTCTTGCCAAAAACATCGGGCCTGAGCGGACCGAGGCGATCCGTCAGCAGCTGGGTTTGGGCGTCGGCGATGCCGCGTTCTTCTTGGGGGGTAAGCCGAAAGCCTTTGAAAAGGTGGCCGGTAAAGCCCGTGACGTAATCGGTGACGAACTGAACCTGACCGAAAAAGACCGCTTTGCCTTTGCCTGGATTGTGGATTTCCCGATCTACGAGCAAGACGAAGAAACCGGCGCGATCGACTTTGAACACAACCCGTTCTCGATGCCGCAGGGTGGGATGGAGGCGCTGAACGGCAATCCTCTGGACGTGCGCGGCTATCAGTACGATCTGGCCTGTAACGGGTATGAGCTGGTCTCGGGCGCGATCCGGAACCACAAGCCGGAAATCATGCTGAAAGCTTTTGAGCTGGCAGGCTATGGTGAGGACGAAGTGAAATCCCGCTTTGGTGCCCTGTTCAACGCGTTCCACTACGGCGCGCCGCCACACGGTGGCTGTGCTGCGGGCATCGACCGGATCGTGATGCTTCTTGCGGACGAAGCCAACATCCGTGAGGTCATGATGTTCCCGATGAACCAACGCGCCGAAGATCTGATGATGGATGCGCCCTCTGACCCAAGCTCGGATCAATTGATGGAACTCGGGCTGCGCATCATCCCGCAGGAATAAATAAACAACCGCCCGCATCAAGCGGGCGGTTTGCGTTTGAGGGGGTGAAACAAAGCAGTTGCTGCGTATCACCTGATCGCGCCGATCATTAGGGGCAAGAATGCGTTTGTGTTTCGGTTCTGTCTCGTCACCTCAATCCCTGGATATACCTGTGACATTCTCGGGACCGTGGTGCCGCTCAGTGCTTCAAGCAAACCTGACATAGATCGCTTCGGGTTAAACCTGTGATACGAATACCCTGCCACGCTTTCAGCGTTCTCGGGACATTCGTGTCACTTGATGATTCAGGTGAAACCCGAAACGCTTTAGTCCAGAGGATTGGCCACCCCGATCCGTTTCGCGCGGATGGCCCGAGCCGAGTTGCGGGCCTGTCGGTACATCCACAAACACAACAAGGATGCGGTGATGAAATAGGCGGTGATCAATTCAGATAGCCTCTTTCTGCTGCAATCTGTCTTGAACGATCCCAGCAACCTGTGCGGCGCGTGCGGTGATCGGCGTGCCCTCGGAGCGCGAAGCGGCAAGGTCCTTTGCCGCCTTGATCAAGACCAGATCATTGGCCTCACGCGCGACGCTGCCAAGAAACTGGGCTGCATAGTCCAAAGTGCGGTGATCATTCGGACCGGCCAGCACATCGGCGATATGGGCCATATCGTCCTGATAGGCGAGGGGGTCGGGGTGAATCTGCTCATCCCGGACGGCGTGTAGCTCGCTGGGGCGGCGGCCTTCGGGCAGCAGCTCGAGAATGGTTCTTTGAAAGAAGGCCATGGATTTGATTGGCTTGTCCAGAAATCCATCTGCCCCGGCCTGTATCGCCTGTTCGCGAGCGCAATCATCGCCGGACATGCCAAGGATTACGCCGATCCGAGGGGTCGCCTGCGTCAGTTCGGCAATCAGATCGGCGCCCGAGCCATCTGGCAGCCCCATATCCACGACGATGATCGAGGGGCGATAGATCTGCAAGTGACGCCGGGCCGATTTCAGGCAATCTGCACGCCGGATCCGCGCGCCGCTGTGCAAGCACATCAGGCGGATCACGTCGCAGGAGTATCGGCTGTCTTCGACAACCAGAATGGTCTGTCCCCGCAACGGTCGGGTCGCGGTGGGTGTGGCAATGGTGGTCAATAGTCCCGAATCGTCCATGGCAGCTCTCCTATCCAGCAGATGCCTCACGCTAGGAACTTCTGGCTAACACAGGGTTAACGGGCAATTTGGCGCACTTGTTCTTTGGCCGGGCAGCCCCCATAACCCAAGCAACGCAGGACAGAGGAGACTATCATGATTGGACGCCTGAACCACGTTGCCATCGCCGTTCCGGACCTTGAGACCGCATCGGATCAATACCGCAATGCGCTGGGCGCCAAGGTGGGAGCGCCTCAGGATGAACCCGATCATGGTGTGACGGTTGTCTTCATCGAATTGCCTAATACGAAGATTGAACTTTTGTACCCCTTGGGCGAGGACAGCCCGATCAACGGGTTTCTGGAAAAGAACCCCGCCGGAGGTATCCATCATGTCTGCTATGAGGTCGACGATATCATCGCCGCGCGTGACCACCTTAAGGAAACCGGCGCGCGTGTGCTAGGCTCCGGAGAGCCCAAGATCGGTGCCCATGGCAAACCGGTGCTGTTCTTGCACCCCAAAGATTTCAACGGTTGCCTTGTCGAGTTGGAACAGGTGTAACGCCAGCCCGGAGGGCCTGACATGACTATCACTGCCGCTTTGGTTCTGTTTGCCGTCATCTGGTTCATGACGCTGCTGATCGTTCTGCCTATTCGTATCAAGACGCAGGGCGATCTGGGGGATATCGTTCCGGGCACCCATGCGGGTGCGCCGGAAGAGCATCACATGAAAAAGAAAATGTGGATCACCACCGGCATTTCGATCGTTCTATGGGCGATCATCGCCGGGATCATCCTGTCGGGTGCGATTTCGGTGCGCGACTTCGACTGGTTGAACCAATTGGAGCCGCGCTGACCTTAGGTGTCCGAAAGCTTGTGGTAAATATGAGTGAACGTGGCCGCCCCGAGGATCGGGATCACAAGGTTCACCAAAGGAACGGAAAGCGGGATCGCCATCAGCGTTCCTGCAGCCCAGATGGTGGTGACGTGTTTGGCGCGTAGCTTGCGTGCCCCGTCACGGCCCAAGCGGCGCATAGCCGCCAGCGTAAAGTACTCTCGACCCAGCAGGAAACCGTTCATCGCCCAGAAAATGAAGGGCGCGAAGGGTGGGAAGATCGCGTAGAGGATCAGCGCAAGAATATTGGCTAGGATCAGTACACCCAAAAAGCCCAACCCATCCATGACGGCCTCGGAGACCGGTATCCTTGGGGCTTTGGGCAGGGTTGGATAATGCTCGTCCTCAACCGCCTGTGCCACGTCCTCGAGAAAGATCGAGGTGATGGCCGAGGCGACCGGCACCATCAGGAACACCGGCAACACCAGCACTAGAAAAATGCCTGAGTAGTTCAGCACGTCGTTCAACCAGGAAACCGTGCCGACAAATGGCAGTGATATCTCGTTTCCAGACAGCGAATTGATGAACCAGATCGCGCCCGCGCAGGCGAGGATCAGCAACAGGATCGTCAGCCCGATGCCCCGAAACAGGACAGAGCGAAATTTTGGGTCTCCGATCTGACCCAGCGCTGCAAAAAACGCGTTGAGGATGATCATTCCGCGACCCAGTCCGTCAGGGCGGCAACATCAGGCCGTGGGCGCTCGGGCGGGGCGCTGCCTTCGGTGGCGATGTGAATCAGGCCCGCGACGCTTTCATTGTCTGCCAGCCCAAATGCCTTTTGGCAGAAGGCACGGTCATGGGTCTGCCAGCCGGACAGCCAGTTGGCGCCCCATCCTGCGGCCAATGCGGCGTTCAGCAGCGCCAGACAGACCGCGCCCACCGAATAGGTCTGTTCGATGGCCGGGATTTTCTCGGACGGTTTCTGGACCTCGATCACGGCCACGGCCAGATGTCCCAGATCGAACTGGCTGCGCGCCTTTGCGATGTCTTCGGGGCTTTTGCCCAAAGCAGTGCCGCAGTCCTCGGTCAGGCCGGCCAGACGTGCCATGGCGCCTTTTTCCAGCACGATGAACCGCCAAGGCTCAAGCTTGCCATGATCAGGGCTGCGCGCGGCTGCGGTCAGCAGAGGCAACAGCTCATCCCGCGTCGGAGCCGGCGCGATCAGCGTTTTTGCCGGACGAGAGCGGCGCACCTGCAGAAATTCCAGCGCGGCGGGGTTTTTCAGGGACATATGTTAACTTCCTTTACATCAGCGGTTTGTATTTTGGTTGCCACGGCTTGGGTTTCAAGGGGCGGGGCAAGTTCGCTGGGTCTTTTTCGCCCGGTCGATGCGGCCTGCGAAAAAGGGGTTTGAATGGCTACGTTTGCGATATCTAAGGCATCGGCGTGTCGCCGTCCACGCGCGCGCTATCGGAGCCTTATTCCTGCGTTTCGCGAATTTGATAGACGCCTTCGGGCAGGTCCAGCGCGGCTGCCAGATCACGTACCTGTTCAGGCGACAGTGTTATTTTCTGGACCTCACCGGTGCGGGGATCGAATTGCTCCAACGTTACACATTCCGCGAAGCTGTTGATGACGACGTCCTCGTTCAAAGGCTTGTCGCCTTCATCAACCAGCGTAATCACCGTCGAGTCGAATTCATGCTCAATCGAAAACATGAGTTCAGAGTGCGCGCGACCGCCTCGCAATGCAAGTCGTTTGGGCGCGATCCGGGTATGGTCGTGCCGACACGCGCGCGCTATGTTCCCCTTAAGGCCTGACCGCTTGAAGGAAACGTGATGCGTCGACTCATTCTTCTGGTGATTGCACTGTTTCTGGCGGCATGCAGCGCAGAAACCCTGCGTGAGCAATCCGTCGCCGAGTGGGAGGCCTCGGACGCGCCCGTGACGGTTGAGACCTTCCGTGAGGTGAGCCAGGCAATCGGTGACGAAGCACGCGCGCAATGTCTGCGTACCTCAAAAGGGCAGAACTGCGACTTCCGGATTCTGGTAGACTTGAACCCCAAGGCTCCGGCCAATGCGTTTCAAACACTGGATGACAAAAAACAGCCGGTAATCATTTTTACCCGCTCGATGATCCAGTCTGCCCAGAACGCGGATGAGCTGGCCTTTGTCATGGGCCATGAGGCGGCGCATCACGTTCTGAGTCATATCGCCCGTCAAAGCGAAAACGCCAGCGCCAGTGCCGCGAAATTCGGAGACTTGGCGCGGCTTCGCGGCGGCAGCGACGCCGAGATTGAAGAGGCGCAGAAACTGGGTGCTAAAGTGGGCGTGCAGGCATATGTCCAGACCTTTGAGCTTGAGGCCGATCAACTGGGAACCATCATTACCTATAATGCCGGATATAACCCCTTGGTCGGTGCCAAGTACTTCGACCGCATTCCGGATCCTGCTGACAAGTTCCTCAGCACACATCCGCCCAACGCGCAGCGTGTGCAAATCGTTCAGCAAACGGCCCGGCAGCTTGGATTGACCCAATGATGGATGTGTTGCGGATGGGGGTTGTCCTGACGGACCGGGGCTCGAAATACGCGGTCTCGGGCGCGCACGTCGAATCGCGGGCCGAGATTGATGCGGTTCTGGACGCGCTGCGTTCGGACAAAAGCTATGCCAAGGCCACGCACAATACATGGGCGGCGGTTCTGCCGACGGGCGGGTTGAAGGCGGACGATGGCGAAAGCGGCGCTGGCATGGTGATCCTACGCATGTTGGAGCGTGAAGAGCTGCGCAATCACGTGATCATCGTCACCCGCTGGTATGGCGGCAAGAAACTGGGCGGAGACCGCTTTCGTCGCGTTCAGGACGCCACGCGCGCCTATCTGGACCGGATTAGCGCCCCAATTTGACCTGAATCAAAGTCCTATGGCGCATGCTTGCTACCCTGTTTGCCAGCGCGACAGGGAAAGGACGCAACATGCCCAGCCTGAAATCACTGCGATTGCATGCCGGTTTGGTGGACGACATGGCAAACATGCTGGATGTCGATCTGGAGGAAGCCACTATCCGGGGCGATGTGTCTATGGACCAGCTTTCAGACGCAGTACTGCGCTGCACCGATTGCCCTAGTCCCGACAATTGCCAAACGCTGCTGGCTCAAGCGTCGTCTCTAAGCCGGACCCCTGAATACTGCCGCAACAAAGACTTGCTGCATAAGCTGATGCCCTAGCGCGGGTTGGTAGGATGCCGCATCTGGGAAACATCATGACCCATTTTCGTCTGGTCCTGCGCATGGGGCAGACGACCGGCGCAGATCTTGTTCAGGCGCATCGGTCCGGCAAGCTCAGCCAAGAGGAATGGGCTGAGATGATCCAGTTCTGCCGGGGGTGCTCATCTGCGCAGGATTGCCCCGAATGGATGGATCGGCAGGCCGCGGGCGCAGACGCGCCGCAGACCTGTCCGAATCGGGCGAAATTTGCCGCGCTCAAGGCCGCGCAAACCGAACAGGCCTGAAGTCTCAGGACCTGATCTCACAATCAGAGCTTTGAATGCGATCCGTCGCACAGGGGTTGCTTGGACGTATGTTTACACCCGCAGAAGAACACCTTTTTGCTGGCCTCAGCGGTGTATTTGACCGGCTCAAACGTGCTGCCTTTGTGGGAGCCATCGCAGAAAGGTTGCCGCTTGGACTGGCCGCAGGAGCACCAGAAATAGCTTTTCCCTTCTTCGACCTCGACGGGAATGGGCGAGTCTTGGGCGATGGTAGGCGATTGAGACATTTGGCTACTCCGTTCTTTGGCTCATGTCTAAAAAAAGTCTAGGGTTGTGTTTCGAAAAAGGTAGCCTGTCTTGGCGAGTAGGTCGCAATTTGCCGGTCATGCTGGCATGGAATCGCTGCGTTTCACGGTTTTGTGATTGATTCTGTTGCCAGATTGCTTGTCAGCCCGTATTCTGGTCGTGGCCCCGAAAATTGGGCAATATCAGCAAAGTAATAAAGGAATGATGGACATGAAACTGAAGTTTGCCGCCGTTGGTGCGTTTGCTCTGATCCTGACTGCTTGTGCGCAGCAGGAAGAACCGACCCCAGTATACGTTCAGCCGAGCTATGATAAAGCTGGCACACCAAGCTGCCCGGGCGGGTATCAGCTGGCCACAACCGAAGCAGGCCAGACTGTCTGTGACCCGATACAATAAAGGTTTTGCAGGCGGCCCCGATGCGGGCCGTCTGCACATTCGACGGAGTGGATGCCGCCCTCGGGGCGGTTTTTTCTTGCCCATTGCACCGCAGGCGTCAACCGTTCAAAACGGCAAGAAAGCAATCGCCCGAGGACCCATGCTCAATTTCTTTTCCCGCCTCAAGGACCGCACCAAATGGAGCTGGCAAGGATTGGCCGCCACCTGGCGGGAGGAGTACTCTTTTCGCGTCTGGGGTTATGCCAACCTGATCTCGGCGGTGCTTGCTGTGTGGCTGCCGATCAGCGGGGCAGAGCGTGGGTTAGTCTTTGTCATGGGTGTCCTGGTGCTTGTGGCCGAGCTGTTCAACACGGCCATCGAACGCGCGGTTGACTATACCTCGACGGACCATCACCCGCTGGCCGGACAGGCCAAAGATGCTGCGAGCGCTGCTGTTGCGTTGACAGCGATAGCGGCTGGGATTGCCTGGGCGGTGGCATTGATTGGCCTAGTCTAGCACGCTTTAAGTTACACTTGAAATTCTTCGGTTGGCTCAACGAAACTTGCGATGTATCCTGTGGCGTAGACCAAATGATCTGTGTTTCAGATGCCGCGGCCTGTGATGCTTGAGAACCAGTTTACGACGCGGATGCAGGACACGTTTGGCCGGTTTGACCCTGTGCTTGATGACCGGAGCGGCGTGATGCCGGTGAACAAAGTGTTTGCTGCGCTTGTGAATCACCAGTTTGTTGCCACCGACTGACAAAATCTTGACCGCGCCGCCATGCGCGTGCTGCGCCGCCACCGGAGGCGCCAGCATCATGGCCGCTACCGCCAGCATTTTGAAATGCGATGAAATCGTCGGAAACCGAAACATGAAACCCTCCAACCCGTGTCATGTTCAGCATCGCGGCTTTGGCGGGCAAGCGCCAATAAACTCGGCTCACGCTTGCCCCAATTGATTTGTAGTTTTTAGATCATATAGTTAGGGGCGATCAAACCCGTTTGCCCCACAAGTCATACTCACCCGCTTCATCGACCTCGACCGTCACGAGGTCTCCGGGGTTGAGGGTTTCGAACCCTTCATCAATGAACAGGTTGCCGTCAATCTCGGGCGCGTCGGCCTTGGTTCGGCAGGTCGCGGCCTCATCATCGACCTCATCCACAATGACCTGAAGCCTCTGACCGACCTTGGCTTCCAGTTTGGCTTCAGAGATCGCCTGCGCTTTCTCCATGAAACGGTCCCATCGGTCTTGCTTGACCTCGGGGGCCACATGATCGGGCAGATCGTTCGAGCGCGCGCCATCGACGTTTTCGTACTGAAAACAACCAACACGATCCAATTGCGCCTCGTCCATCCAGTCTAGCAGGGTCTGGAATTCAGCCTCAGTCTCGCCCGGGTAGCCAACAATAAAGGTCGAGCGCAGAGTGATGTCCGGGCAGATCTCGCGCCAGGCTTTGATCTCGTCGAGTGTTTTGGCGGCTGCCGCCGGACGGGCCATGCGCTTCAGCACATCCGGGTGCGCATGCTGAAAGGGGATATCCAGATAGGGCAGCACATTGCAGCCCGCATCCGCCATCAGCGGGATCAACTCGCGCACATGCGGGTAGGGGTAAACATAGTGCAGCCGAATCCAGGCATCGAGCTGCCCCAACTCGCGCGCCAGATCGGTGATATGGCTGCGCACCTCGCGGTCCTTCCACGGGTTCACATCGTATTTCCGGTCCAACCCATAGGCCGAGGTATCCTGACTGATAACGAGCAACTCGCGCACGCCATTGTCGACCAACTTTTCGGCTTCGCGCAGCACCGCATGGGCCGGACGGCTGGCGAGTTTGCCGCGCATGTCGGGGATGATGCAGAATTTGCACTTGTGGTTACAGCCCTCAGAGATCTTGAGATAGCTGTAATGCCGCGGTGTCAGCTGCACCGAACTGGCGGGCAACAGGTCCACGAACGGGTCCGGATCAGGCGGCACCGCCACATGAACTGCGTCCAGAACCTGCTCGTATTGATGCGGGCCGGTGACCGCCATGATGCGCGGGTGGTGTTCCCGGATATAGTCCGGCTCGGCCCCCAAACATCCGGTCACGATGACCTTGCCGTTTTCCACCAGAGCCTCGCCGATGGCGTCCAGAGATTCGGCCTTGGCGCTGTCCAGAAATCCGCAGGTGTTCACAATCACGGCATCGGCCCCGGAATAATCAGGCGAAATGCCGTACCCTTCGGCGCGCAGCCGGGTCAGGATGCGCTCGCTGTCTACCAGCGCTTTGGGACAGCCTAGTGAGACCATACCGATGGTCGGCTGGCCTGAACGCGGCGTGTCGGTGATCCGGGCAGACGGGGCAAGGTCGGGGCGGAGGTTTGGCGGATTGCTACTCATGCGGCCGCATATAGTTTGGATTGGTTCCCCTTGCAAATGCGGCCGTGGGTTTGAATGATACCAAAAACACAAGCCCAAAAGGCGGAGAGCAGTTCGATGAAATGGCTGATACGTATCCTGTTCATCTTGGTGGCGGTTGTGGGCCTTGTCGTGGGTGCGCTTTTGTTGATGCCCGGTGATAAACTGGGGGCGCTTTTGGCCGAACAGGTCAAGGCGGAAACGGGGCGCGACCTGACCTTCTCGGGCGATGTTTCGATCTCTTTCTGGCCGATTCTGGGCCTCGAAGCTGGGCCGGTGACCTTCGGCAATGCCGATTGGGCGGGGGCTGAGCCGATGCTGAGCGCTGAAAGCCTGTCTTTCGGTGTGGATGCGGCGGCGTTGTGGGGGGGCGAGATTAAGATCAAACGGGTTTTTGCTGACAGCCCGGTTCTGCGACTGGAATACGACAACGGTCGGGGCAATTGGGAACTGACCGCACCCACCTCCGCAGCCAGCACCGGCGGAGGAACAGCGCCCGCGCCGCAGGCGACGCAACCGATCACGCTCGATCGGCTGGAGCTGAGCAACGCGCGCCTGATCTTTATCGAAAACGGAGCGACCAAGTGGAATTTCCGGGACGTTAACCTCTCGGCGCAATGGCCGGATGTCTCGGCCCCGATGATCATGGAGGCCAATATGGCCGTGCCCGGTGGCACTGTTCAGGTGAATCTGAAGCTGCCTGACCTGCCAGCCTTCGCCTCGGGCGGCGCGGCACCTCTGGAGCTTTCGATGACAGCACCGGGCGGGCGTATCGCCTTCAACGGGCGCGCGACCATCGAAGGAGAAATGGACGGCAAGACTGAGGTCAAGACCAGCAATACCGACGCCATGCTGGCCGCGTTCGGGCAGGCGGGCGTGGCGGTGCCCAATGGTCTGGGGCGTGTGGCAGATGTGGCGGGGCAAATGACTTACACGCGGGACGGTCGCATCTCTTTGCGAAACATGACTGCAGTGCTAGATCACAACCGGTTCGATGGCGAGGCCGATATCGTGATTTCAGACCCTCCAAAGATCACAGCGCGTTTGCGGGCGGGGGATCTGGATTTTTCGACCTTCGCAGACACCGTCGACACAGGCTACGGTGGCGGTGGGGCCTCTTCTGCCAGTGACGGGTGGTCGACGACACCTATCGACGCGTCGGCGCTGGGCTTGGCGAATGGCTCGATTCGACTGACCGCGTCCTCCATCGCCGTGCCGGACATGACGCTTGGGCAAAGTGACCTGACGCTCAACCTCGACCGATCACGTGCGGTTCTGAAAATGCAACCTGCGACTCTGTTTTCCGGACAGTTGAACGGTCAGGTAGTGGCCAATAATCGTAACGGCCTGTCCGTCGGCGGAAACTTCAAAGCCGAAGGAATCGACGTGCAGCAGGCGCTGTCAACGCTCGGAGGGGTTGAACGGCTGACGGGAACGGCCTCGGCCTCGCTGGAGTTTCTGGGCGTGGGGCAGACCGAAGATGCGATCATGCGGTCGCTGTCCGGGAAGGGCGATATTTCGGTCGGGAAGGGCGTCATCTCCGGCTTCGACCTGAACCGGCTAATGGGGCGCGGCGAAGGGTCCGGAGGGACCACAGTGTTCAACAGCCTGACGGCCAGTTTCACGATGGATGGCGGCAATCTGACGAACAACGACCTGCTCATGTCGCTGGATAATTTCAGGGCGGATGGATCGGGGCGCGTAGGGATCGGCGCGCGTGATATCGACTATCTGTTCACGCCGGTCGCCCTGCGCGCCAATTCAGGCGAAGGGATCGCTGTGCCTGTGCGTATTGTCGGCCCGTGGAGCGACCCTTCGATCCGCCCAGACCTGACAAAAGTCATCGAGGCGGCGGCTGAAGGAAAGCTGAAAGATCTGGAGAACGACGCCAAAACCAAGGTTCTGGAAAAGGTCGGGTCAGAGCTGGACTCGACCATCACAGACACTAATCAAATCGAAGACGTGCTTAAGGACAAGCTAGAGGAAGAAGCCAAGAAAGGTTTGCTCAAGCTGTTCGGAGGGGATTGATCGGGGCGCGCATCGACGCCCCTTTCTATTAGATCGTTTGGTCGTAGTCGCCGACGCCGGGTTCTGTCCGGATGACGGCATCGATGTCGGCAAAGATCGCCCGCATCTCGGCTTCGCTCTCGCTGCTTTCGCAGACGACCACCAGATTTGGGGTGTTTGACGAGGCTCGCACTAGGCCCCAGCTGCCATTATCCAGAATGACACGTGCGCCGTTTACGGTGACAACCTCTTTGATCGCACGGCCCGCGAAGCTATTGCCTGCGTCGGCCTTGGCGACCAGCTTGTCCACGAGGCGCTGCAGGATATCGTATTTCTCGGTATCCGCCGCGTAGGGCGACATGGTCGGGGTGGACCACGTCTTGGGCAGGGCCTTGCGTAGGTCGGACATGCTCTGACCCGGGTTGCGGTCCATCAATTTGCAGATTTCCACCGCAACGCGCATCCCGCAGTCATATCCGCGCCCAACAGGCTCGGCGAGGAAGTAGTGGCCGGATTTCTCGAACCCTGCAAGGGCTCCGATTTCCTTGACCCGGCGTTTCATATGGCTGTGGCCGGTTTTCCAGTAGTCTGCCTTGACGCCATGGGCTTGCAGTTCCGGGTCGCTGGCAAACAGGCCGGTTGATTTTACGTCGGCCACGAAGGTCGCGCCGGGATACAGCTTGGCCAGATCGCGCGCCATGATGACACCGACCTTGTCGGCAAAGATCTCTTCGCCCTCATCATCGACCACACCGCAGCGATCACCGTCACCGTCAAATCCCAAGGCCAGATCGGCACCGCTGGATTTCACCGCATCCGCCATGTCATGCAACATCTCCATGGCTTCGGGGTTCGGGTTGTAGTTCGGGAACGTGTAGTCGAGTTCGGTGTGGCTGGGCACAACCTCGACACCGATCCGCTCAAAAATCTCGGGCGCAAAGGCCGAGGCGGTGCCATTACCCGTGGCGCAAACCACCTTGAGCGGGCGGGACATTTTAAAATCGCCGACCAGATCGTCGATATAAGCCTTTTTCACGCCGTCGACGAATTCGTACGAGCCGCCCTCGCGCGCCACAGTCTCGCCATTCAACACGATGTCGCGCAGTTCGGACATCTCATCCGGGCCGTGGGTCAGCGGACGGTCGAAACCCATCTTAACCCCGGTCCAGCCGTTGGGGTTGTGGCTGGCGGTGACCATCGCCACCGCCGGAACATCCAGATGGAACTGCGCGAAATAGGCCATTGGGCTGAGGGCAGGGCCGATGTCCTTCACCTGAATACCCGCCTGCATCAGGCCGAGGATCAGTGCGTTTTTGATGGCCAGAGAATAGTCGCGGTAGTCATTGCCAACCGCAATGACCGGCGCGATGCCGCGTTTGTGCATCTGAGTACCAATCCCCAGACCAAGGGCGGTCATGCCCGGCAGGTTGATCTCATCGGGGTATTTCCAGCGTGCATCATATTCGCGGAACCCCGTGGGCTTAATCATTGGGTCGCGGAGAAAGCTCCAGGTGTTGGGGGTCACCTCGGGGATGGGTTTGGTCATTACAGGTCTCAATCGTTAAATCTGAATCGGGTTCGCTTTTGCCAGAGCATCAAAACGCATCAATGTGTCAACAAGATGGGGCATCTGATCCAACGGGATCATGTTGGGGCCATCAGACGGTGCTGTGTCTGGGTCCTGATGGGTTTCAATGAACACCGCTCCGATTCCCAGCGATACGGCGGCGCGCGCCATCACCGGCGCAAACTCGCGCTGCCCGCCCGAGGAGCCACCCTTGCCACCCGGCTGTTGCACCGAATGCGTCGCGTCCATCACGACCGGATAGCCCGTCTTCGCCATTTGCGGCAGGCCGCGCATATCGGCCACCAGAGTGTTGTATCCGAACGAGGTTCCGCGTTCCGTCAGCAGAATGTTCTGGTTCCCAGTGCTTTCGATCTTGTCGACGATGTTACCCATTTCCCAAGGGGCGAGAAACTGGCCTTTCTTGACGTTCACAGCCTTACCCGTTGCGCCCGCCGCCAATAGCATATCGGTCTGGCGACAGAGAAAAGCAGGGATCTGAAGAATATCGACGGCCTCGGCCGCGATGGCGCATTGGGCTTCCGTGTGGACATCGGTCAGCACCGGAATGCCCATGGTGCTGCGGATGTCATCCAGAACCTTCAGTCCTGCATCAATCCCCATGCCGCGTTTGCCGGACAAAGAGGTTCGGTTCGCCTTGTCATAAGACGCCTTGAATACATACTGCGCGCCAGCCGCGTCGCAGGCTTCTTTCATGGCGCCCGCGATCATCTGGGCATGGTCTGCCGTCTCAAGCTGGCAGGGGCCGGCAATGATGGTCAGAGGAAGGTCATTGCCGACCGTCAGGTCGGAGATTTTTACATGTTTCATGTGTCTTACGAGGATACCTGTTCACGAAGGACCGACGCGGTAAGCGAGATCATCAGGTAGATACCAGCAAACAACAGGAAAGCCAAAATCGTATTTTCGAACTTTCGGGGATAGGTCGGATCCTGCGCTTCAACGGGGTTCACCGAGACCGTCAGATACCGCACTTTGCGGTTCGCCTCGGAGCGCGTGGTTTCCATTTGTTGCATTGCCGTTTGCAGCATCATGTCACGCGCTGCCAGATCGGCCTGCGCCATCTGGATTCGGACGCTCAACCGCGCCAGCGAGTTTTCGCCTGCGGATGCGTCCAGCATCTCGGCGTTCAATTCGGCCAAGACAACTTCTAGGCGGGCGATATCGGCACTGACGCCATCGACCTTGGCCTGGTTTGGGCGACGGTTGTCTTGTAAGGCGGCCAGTTCCAGCTCTTTATCCTGAATGGCGACCTCGATCTCGTTGATCCGACCGCGTAGGCCGGAGATGACGTTTTCTGGGTCCAGCAAGGCACCCTGCAGCTGCAACTCGATCAATGCTTCCTGCGCCTTGCGCCGCTCTGACTGGGCCGCCTCGAACCCTTCGCGCGCATCGCGCATCTGATCCTCGCGCTTAAGGCCGGACAGGCTGTTGATCCGCTCTTCCGCGTAAGAGATCAGAAGTTGGGACAGTTCGACGGCAGTTTCGGGCTCGGGTGCGGCAACTTCCATTCGCACGATCCCGTCGCTTGGGTCGTAGCCGATGGTCACCATGCGTCTGTAAAGCTTGTAAGTGTCTTCCAAGCTAGCGTTTTCTGGTAGTCTTTGGATCGGGTCGATCGAATCCTTTTTGAAGACTTCAGAAAAGCCGATATCCTTTTCCAGACGTTCCAGAGCGTCCTTGGATTCCAAAAATTCTTGAGTGGAAACAGAATCCTGCGCGGTTGCAAATTGAGTCCCGCTCAACAGGCCGCCAATCGCTCCACCACCGCCGTCGGCCTGAAGGATCGAATAGGCCGAGTCGCTGGCATACATCGGTGTCGCAATCCGATAGAAATAATAGCCGACAACGAACGTGGGCAGAAAGACGAACACTGCAAGCCGCGCGAACAGAGCCGCCAGCTTTTTCTTTCGACGTAGGGCAATGTCCTTCTGGATTTGACCGATTTCGCGATCGCGCCGCTCGGCCGGGCTCATCTCAGGTCCCGGCAGAGTCTGAGGGGCCTCGCTCACCGGTTGCGGCAACTGGACGGCTGCCGTTTCGTCACTATCCGTTTTCGCCGAAGCATTTGCCGAGGCCAGTTCCAGCAGATTGCTGCGCCGGAATGGGTCAATGCCTTTCTTGCGCAACAGGCGCACCGCGTCATAGTCCGAAGTCGCCGCCAGCCCGTGTTTGTTGGCCAGACGTCGGGCAATACGCAATTGCCGACCGGTCAGACCCTCGCGCTTGATATCGTCCAGCTCGGTCCCGGGCTGTGTTTCTCCCGACGAGGCCTGCGTGGCGCTGCGGATGCGCGCCATGGCGTCCGAGCGGGCCTCGGGCGAGATGCCTGATTGCGCCCTGTGACGCCAGTTGTATTTTCTAACCTTGGGTTTCGTAGTCATATAACTGCTTTGCCTCTTCCAAGGTTTCAAACATGCGCAGCTGGCCGTCGACCAAAACGGCCGCCTGCTTCACGAATTTCTCAAGTGTTGCGGGGCTGTGCGAAACGATGACCAGCGTCGTTGTGCGCAGCCTTTCCTGCAGGATTGAGCCGGCCTTGTGGTTGAATTCCACATCCGTTGACGCGGGCATGCCCTCATCAATCAGGTACATGTCGAAGTCCAGTGCAAGCATCAGCGCAAAGGTGAATCTGGCCTTCATGCCCGACGAATAGGTGGCAAGAGGTTGGTTGAAATACTCGCCCAGACCGCACAGCCAGCTGCAGTAGGCTTCTACATAATCGGGGTCCATACCGTAGATTTTGGCGATATAGCGCGCGTTCTCCAACGCGGACATCTTCGAGGAGACACCACCGGTAAACCCCATCGGGAAAGACACCTTGCACTCACGCCGGATGACCCCTTCATCGGGCTTTTCCAAACCCGCCATCATATTGATCAGAGTGGTTTTTCCCGTCCCATTCGGCGCAAGCACACCCAGCGACGTCCCGAGTTCGACCCGGAACGAAGCCCGGTCGAGGATCACCTTGCGGCGCGTCCCCGTCCAGAAGGATTTACTGACATTCTCGAACTCAAGCATGCTTGGCCTGCTGCTCAATCCTTTGGTTTGATCGCTCTTTTTGGTGAGCGTTTGGATGCGAAGTCTATCGTTTCATGTTGGCTACATTATGTCGAATTATGAAACAAATGATCAATGCACCTTCGCAAAGTGCAGATCACATCGTGGCAAACATCGACACGAAAAGATGTTTTGGCGGCAAGTTCGAGGGTGGCTATCATCCTTTGATTCTCATGATTTCGGGGCAAGACAGCGGCTATGAGTGATCTGCAAAAGGAAATCTCAGCCTGTCGGCTGTGTGCGGATAAGTTTGCGCAAACCGCGACTCAGCACGCGCCGCGTCCTGTCGTCTGGTTCCGCGCTGGCACTCCGATCCTGGTTGCAGGGCAGGCTCCGGGCGCGCGGGTTCATGAGTCGGGGCGGCCTTTTACAGACCCGTCGGGGGATCGCTTGCGCGATTGGTTGGGGATCGACGAGGGGGTGTTTTACAATCGGGATCGTCTTTCCATTGTGCCCATGGCGTTTTGCTTTCCTGGATATGACGACCGCAAAGCGGATCTTCCGCCGCCCGCCTTGTGCCGTAAAACCTGGCATGACCAGGTCGTTCAGGCGCTTGGTCCGGTCCCTCTGACAGTGTTGGTCGGGGGGCACGCACATAAGTACCATCTTGGAGTGCGCAGTTCGGTCACTGAGACGGTCCGCAATTGGCGGGACCACGCGCCGCACATCTTTGCCTTGCCTCATCCGTCCTGGCGCAATACGGCATGGATCAAGAAAAACCCGTGGTTCGAGACCGACCTGCTGCCGGCCTTGCGGGCACGGGTGCAAGAGGTTCTGAATGACTGAAGCAACGGCGCTGGACACAGCGCATACCGCGATGGAAGCCGCTCCGCAGGACGATGCCGCCCGGCTGCGGTTTTTTGAGCGGCTGGCCGATAGTGAACTTTTCTTGATGCTGACGGAAGAGGCGCAGGGCGAGAATATCTCGCCAGAGCTGTTTGACGTGGCCGATGGCCGCTTTGTACTGGCCTTTGATCGCGAGGATCGGTTGGCGCAGTTTGCCGGACGACCTGTGCCTTATGCGGCGCTTTCGGGGCGTATCCTGTCTTCGATGCTGGCAGGGCAGGGGATCGGTCTGGGCCTGAACCTCGAGGTCGCGCCATCCTCGATGCTGATCCCGTCTGAGGCGCTGGGCTGGCTAGCGTCAACGCTGGAACATGCGCCCGCCGAGGTCGAAGAGAAACTGGCCGAGTTTTTGCCTCCGACCGGCCTGCCGGAAACCCTGTTGCGTGCGTTGGATACAAAGCTGTCGACTGCTGTCGGTCTGGCGAAGGCGGCCTATCTGGTCGGCACCAAATCCGAAACCGGGGCTTCGGGTCACTTGCTGGGCTTTGTCGGGGTGTTGGACGGGGCGCAATCGGCGCTGGCCAAGGCCGCGTCCGAGGCGCTGACCTTTTCGGGGATCGAAGTCGGAGCGATGGATGTCGGTTTTTTTGCACCAGAAGCCCCCGCTGCCGCGTCTCTGGCGAAGGTTGGTTTGCGGTTCGACCTACCGCAACCCGAGGCCCGAAACTTGACCCGGCCTGTGCCCGGTAGCGATCCCGAGAACCCGCCGATCCTTAAATAAAAAAGCGCGGTGCAGTCTTTTGCACCGCGCCAAATGTCCCGAACGAACCTCGAAGAGATTAATCCGCTGCCGCTTCCAGCTTGTCCTGCGTGCGGGTTTCGAAGTCGCTGGCCTCGTGACGTTCATGAAGCTGCGTGTGGGGCTCGCCAAACGCGCGGTTGACCATGCGGCCCCGCTTTACGGCCGGACGCGCGTCAATCGCCTTGGCCCAACGCTTGACGTTTTCATAGGATTCAACATCGAGGAACTCGGCTGCATCATAAAGACGTCCAAGCACCAGCTGCCCGTACCAAGGCCAAATCGCCATATCTGCGATCGAGTAATTCTCGCCTGCAATATAGGTGTTTTCGGCCAGTTGACGGTCCAGCACGTCCAGCTGGCGCTTGGCCTCCATGGCAAAGCGGTTGATCGGGTATTCCCATTTCTCGGGCGCGTAAGCGTAGAAATGGCCGAACCCGCCGCCCAGATAAGGCGCGCTGCCCATCTGCCAGAACACCCAGTTCATCACCTCGGTCCGCTCCGGGCCTGACTCGGGCAAGAACGCTCCGAACTTTTCGGCCAGATGGAACAGGATTGAGGCGCTTTCGAACACGCGCACCGGAGCATCACCTGACCGATCCCAGAGCGCCGGGATTTTCGAGTTCGGGTTCGCCTCGACAAAGCCCGAGCTGAACTGGTCCCCTTCGCCGATATTGATCAGCCACGCATTGTATTCGGCGCCTTCATGACCCAACGCCAAAAGCTCTTCGAGCATGACGGTCACTTTGACGCCATTGGGTGTTGCCAGCGAATAGAGCTGCATGGGGTGGCGGCCAACGGGCAGGTCCTTGTCATGGGTTGCGCCGGCGATGGGTCGGTTGATATTGGCGAAGCGCCCGCCGCTTTCGCTGTCCCAGGTCCAGACTTTGGGGGGAGTGTAAGTGGATTGATCGCTCATCTGATGCCTTTCTTGCAAATCGCAGGGCCGCAAAGCCGATGCGCTAACAGCTAATGTTGCAATTCCCCGAGTCCAACCCCGCTTGACGCGGGAAACTGTAATAATTCTCTCACGAAATCTCGTTGATGGTCACACCGGCGCGAGCGGCCCTACGAAGCGCCTCAGAATCGCTTATTGTTTGTCGTGTCAGCCAAACGGCGCCCCCGATACACGAAAAAGGAATGACCACATGAAACGTTTTGCCCTGTCTTTTGCTGCGGCCATGGCTCTGGCAATTCCTGCTTTTGCAGGCCCCCAATATGTCGACGGAACCGGATTTGCGGTCTCTGGCTATGATGTTGTCGCCTATCGCGGCCTTGATCAGGCACCGGTGGGAACGTCGCAGCCAGAAGGTGTACGCGGCAATGCCGACATCACGGCGGAATACAACGGCGCAACTTGGGCTTTTGCATCGGAGGAGAACCGCGATAAGTTTCTTGAGAACCCGGCCTACTACGCGCCTCAGTATGACGGGCATTGCGCCTATGGCGTCTCAAAAGGCGGCAAGGTTCCGGCAAACCCGAACCTGTGGCGCATCGTTGATGACAAGCTATACCTGAATATCACCGACGTTGTTGTGGGCTTCTTCGAAGAGGACATCCCCGGCAACATCAACCTGGCCGAAGGCAACTGGCCCGGTATCGAAAGCGCAGACGCATCGACCAGCGTGATCCCGAAATTCACCTCGGAAGGTCCGGTCAGCAACTGATCGCGTCAACAATAGCATGAAGAAAATTAAGCCCGGCTCCCCTCCACTGAGCCGGGCTTTTTTCTGGCTGACTATCCAGCCAGCCAGAATTCGTCGATCATGTCCTGGTTGGCTTCGAACCGGATACGGACACTCTTTGCCCCCGGAAATTTGCGTTCGCAAATGGTGTCAGGAATCACCACCTCGCCCGGGCCGGCGTTGTTGGACTTGAAGCTCAGAATCTCGGTCTCGACATGCCGTCTGTTGCTCAGCACCGAGGTCGGAAGGGCGATGCGGTTCGCCCCTTCGGTGACCGGCGTTGCCACGAAAAAGGTCAAGTGGCGGCCATAGCATCCGACAGCATCGGGCACATGGTCTGAAACCGCGGGTTCGACATCTGCGTCTCGGGCCGATGGCGAATTTGCCATATGCGGCAGTGCTTGCGTCGGGTTCAGCATGGTTTTGCAGGCAGAGATGTCTTCGGGCGGCAACTCGATCACACGTTTTTTGAGGCGCGGCCGTTTCGGCATCTGTGGACCCGATGCGCCTTTTCCGCCCAGCCCTTGTTTGCGCAGAAAATCATAGGCAGTCTTGGCGCGCGAGAAATCCTCGCAGTCACCCGGCATGTGGTCCGGATGCGCCCGGAAGGCAATATTGCGCCAAGCTTCGCGGATTTCGTCGGAACTGGCAGAGGGCGACAACCCTAGGTCCGCCAGCGCGCTGTTTCGCGCTGCGATCTTATCGACAGGTTTCATACTCAAAAACACTCTTTAACGTACACGAGACCAGTTTGAGTACGATCACGATTTTGTCAAATTCTTCTCAAGATTGAAGCAGTTGCAGGGGACAATGATCTGGCCGCGCAGATATTGTTCCAGCGGCAAAGCAAAATGCCCACGCTTTGGGACGGCGCGGGCATTTCGTTTTTGTCGACAGGGATCAGGCGACGTTCTGCAGTTCAGCCTTCGGCGTGATCCCAAGGGCGAAACATACGTCGCGCGTCAGCTCAGGCCGGTTAAGGGTGTAGAAGTGCAGCTTGTCCACGCCGCCCTCCAGCAGGTCCGAACACAGCTCGGTGCAAAGGGCCGTGGCCAGCAGATCCTCGCGATCATCGCGCTGGGCTTTTTCAAAGGCGTGATCGACCCAATCGGGTATCCGAGTGCCGCAGCGCTGGGCAAAGGCGCGCGCGCCTTTCCAGTTTTCGATCGGCAGGATGCCCGGCACGATCGGCTTGTCGATCCCGGCTTTTTCGCAGGCGTCGCGGAACCGGAAGAAGGTTTCGGCCTCGAAGAAGAACTGCGTCAGTGCCTCGTCAGCGCCCGCGTCCAGTTTGGCCTTGAGCCAGTCGATATCGGCCCGCGTATCCCGTGCTTCGGGGTGAATGTCGGGATAGGCGCCGACGCGAATGCTGAACTTCTCGGTTTCTGCGAGGGCCTCAATCAATTCAACCGAGTTGGCAAAACCTTCGGGGTGAGGGACAAACCTGTCCTGACCCTTCGGCGGATCGCCCCGCAATGCGACGATGTTCTCCACACCGGCACGGGCGAAGGTGTCTGCAATATCCAGCGTTTCCTGACGCGAGGCATCGACGCAGGTCAAATGCGCCGCAACCGGCAGGCCCGATGACTTATGCAAAGTCGCGACTGCATCGCGCGTTAGCTCGCGCGTCGTGCCGCCAGCGCCATAGGTGACCGAAACGAACCGGGGGTCAAGGGGGGCCAGCGTCTGCACCGTATCCCACAGCCGAAACGAGGCCTCCAGCGTTTTGGGTGGAAAAAACTCGAATGAGATTTCAGGTTTGGTCATCGCAGCCTCTCAGGATCAATTGCGGCTCTTGTCGCACGGTACGCATTGTGAGACAAACTCATATTCCTCAAGAACAACATGAGCCCCACTTCACATGCATATCGAATTCCGGCACCTGCGCACCATCAAGGCAATCCACGAATGCGGCGGCCTAGCACGTGCGGCCGATCAGCTGAACATCACCCAATCGGCGCTGAGCCACCAGATCAAAGGGCTGGAGGATCAGGCCGGGGTCGAACTGTTCCTGCGTCGGTCCAAGCCGATGAAGCTGTCGGCGGCGGGTCTGCGTCTGTTGCGGTTGGCCGAGCAGATTCTGCCTCAGGTCGAGGCCGCGCAGCATGAGTTCTCATCCCTGCGCGATGGCCGTACGGGTCGGATGCATATCGCGATCGAATGCCACGCCTGTTTCGAATGGCTGTTTCCAGTGTTGGAGTCGTTCCGCAAGTCCTGGGGCGATGTCGATGTGGATATTCGCCCCGGCTTGGCCTTTGACGCGCTGCCTGCCTTGCAGAAGGAGGAGGTCGACTTGGTGGTATCATCCGACCCCGAAGACCTGCCGGGTGTCGAGTTCGTGGAATTGTTCGACTATAGCCCGGTATTCGTCGCCGCATCTTCGCATCCGTTGGCCGAGAAAGACTTCATTGAGGCCGAGGATTTTCGCGGTCAGACCCTGATTACTTACCCGGTCGAGCGCACGCGATTGGATGTCTTCAGCCAGTTGCTGATCCCGGCGCGGGTTGAACCGGCTAACATCCGTCAGGTCGAACTGACAGCCGTGATCCTGCTGCTTGTTGCCTCAAATCGGGGGATTTCTGTCCTGCCGGATTGGGTCGTGCGGGAGGTCAAGTATAACTCAGACTACGTCACCCGCCCGCTGACAAAAGAAGGGATCACCCGTCGTCTCTATGCCGCTGTCCGCTCTGAAGATCTGGAAAAGCCCTTCGTGCAGGAGTTGGTCAAACTGGCGCGGGACGAGGCGCGAAAGTTGCAGGCGCAGTAACGGCGTTTCGCTAAGGTCTGCTATGCGCATCATTCCTCTTGGCAAGGGCGCATTGCATCAGTATACGCGCGGTTTGACCGGACAGGAGCCTTTTCACAATGGTTGGCAGTGCAAATCTCAACATCATGATCAAAGCCGCGCGCAAGGCGGGGCGGTCTCTGATCAAGGATTTCCGTGAAGTCGAGAACCTGCAGGTGTCGATGAAAGGCGCGGGCGATTTCGTGTCCAAGGCCGATATCGCCGCAGAAGCCATCCTGAAAGAGGAACTGCTGGGTGCGCGTCCGACCTATGGCTGGCTGGCCGAAGAAGGCGGCGCGATTGACGGAGAGGACCCGACCCGCCGCTGGATCGTCGACCCGCTGGACGGCACCACCAACTTCCTGCACGGGTTGCCGCACTGGGCGATTTCGATCGCGCTTGAGCACAAGGGCAAGATCGTCGCCGGTGTGATCTACGACGCCGCCAAGGATGAGATGTTCTTTGCCGAAAAGGGTGAGGGCGCCTGGATGAACGATATGCGCATCCGCGTCTCGGGCCGTCACCGCATGATCGAGTCTGTTTTCTCGACCGGTCTGCCCTTTGGCGGTCGCTCGGATCTGCCGGCCACGCTGCAAGATCTGGCGCGCCTGATGCCCACATGTGCTGGTGTGCGCCGCTGGGGCGCAGCCGCGCTCGACATGGCTTATGTGGCAGCTGGTCGTTACGAGGGCTTTTGGGAGCGCCGCTTGAACGCATGGGACTTGGCCGCCGGGATCATCATCGTGAAAGAGGCCGGTGGTCTGGTTCAGCCCTTGAACCCTGAAGGCAGCATTCTGGAAGATGGCGAGGTCATCTGCGCCAACGAGCCAATCTTTGACAACTTTGCCAAGGTAATCCGGGGCTAAACGCCTTTATTTGCGCGGCACGCGCGGAATGCGAGATTGCGACAGCTTATATTTCGTCTCGGGGTGAGGCGGGTGACCGTGCGTGCGGTCCCAGTACGCTGGTCCTCCGCGTTTCAGCCAGAGCGGGATGCACAGGATCAGCCCCACGAAGAACCCACCGGTATGCGCCCAATAGGCAACTCCGCCCTCGTCGGGGTTGCTAGAGAGACTGCCAAAAAACTGCAGGGCCAGCCAAACCCCGAGCATCACGAAGGCCGGGATGCTAAAGACCCGGAAATAGACGATCAGTATCAGCAGAATATCCACGCGGGCTTTGGGGAAAAGCAGCAGGTACCCGCCCATGACGCCAGCAATCGCCCCGGATGCGCCGATTGTGGGCACCACCGAGCCGGGTGCGGTGATCACGTGGATTAGTCCAGCTCCGATCCCAGCGACAAGGTAGAACAGCAGAAAGGGCAGGTGGCCCATTTCGTCCTCAAGATTGTCGCCGAAAATCCACAGAAACAGCATGTTGCCCGCCAGATGCATCCAGCCGCCATGCAGGAACATCGAGGTCACGAAGGTCTCGAGTGCGACCCCTTCGGCGCTACGGGCGGGAATGATCGCGTAGTCGAAATAGAATTGCTGAAGCACCCGTGCGTTGTCCATGATCCCGACATAGCTGATGAAGATCAGGATATTCGCCGCCATCAGGGCGTAGACAACATAGGGCGTGCGCCCCGAGGGGTTGTGATCTCGGATCGGAAACATGGCGCGACGCTGGGCTTTTCCGCGCCCAGCGTCAAGGTCAGGTTATGCCGCACCACCCAACAGCGCCGCATTGCCGCCCGCCGCCGTCGTGTCGACGCAGACATGACGTTCCGCCAAGACCCGCGTGCGATCCGGCAGGCCAGGGATCAAAGGCAGGATCGGTCCGTCGCGCCGCGCCAGATGCTGTTCGATCTGACGGGCAGTTTCCTCGTCTCCCCACCACAGAACGCCCGCAAAGCCGGTGAGGTTTTCCAGACGATGCAGGTCGAGCATGCCCGTCGCCTCTATCGCCGTCCCACCCAAAGCCAGAACCGCATCTGCCTGAGCGCGCGCGGCGGTCTCGCCGGGGCCGAGACACAACAGCGGAGGCCGCGCAAATTCAGACAACCGGTTCGATTCCCCTGTTGGTCCGGGCAGGGTTTGGGTGCGGACCGATGCGTACTGCCCTTTCGGCGCGGGCAGCTCTGCAGTCGTCTGCCACGTCTCAGAGGTGCTCTGACTATCCGGCGCGCAGAACCGGGCCATGTAGTTCGGCCCACCCGCTTTGGGGCCAGTGCCTGAAAGCCCCTCGCCTCCGAAAGGCTGAGATCCCACGATGGCGCCGATCTGGTTGCGGTTCACATAGACATTGCCCGCGTGGATCGCCTCGGTCACATGCTGAACCCGGTCGTCGATGCGAGTGTGCAGGCCGAAGGTCAGCCCGTAGCCAGTGGCATTGATGTCGGCGATTACCGCGTCGATCTCTTGCCCTTTGAAGCGAGCGACATGCAGAACCGGGCCGAATATTTCACGTTCCAAATCGGCGATGCCGCCGATTTCGATCAGGGTGGGGGCAATGAATGTACCCTCGGGCGGCGTGTTGAGTTCTTTCAGAACGCGCCCTTCTGCACGGGCTTTCGCGACGTGATCTGCGATCCCCTGACGCGCGGTCTCATCAATGACCGGCCCGCAATCGGTTGAGATCAGCCATGGATCACCGACCCGCAGCGCGTCCATCGCGCCTTTGAGCATGGTCAGCACATCCTCGGCAATATCCTCTTGCAGATAGAGGCAGCGCAGGGCCGAGCAGCGCTGACCGGCTGATTGAAAAGCGCTTTCGATGATGGATTGCACTGCCTGTTCCGGCAGCGCCGTGCTGTCCACGATCATCGCGTTCAAACCACCTGTCTCAGCGATCAGCGGTGTGCCGGGTCGCATGTTCTGTGCCATGGCCGAGCGGATTTTCAACGCCGTCGCCGTTGATCCGGTGAATGCCACGCCCGAAACGCGCGCATCCGAGGTTAGGGCCGCTCCGACCTCCGGTCCGCCGGGCAGCAGTTGCAATGCATCGCAAGGAACTCCGGCTTCATGCAAAAGTTGCACCGCCCGATGCGCGATCAGAGGCGTCTGCGGCGCGGGTTTCGCGAGGACGGCGTTGCCGGTTGCCAGAGCCGCCGAAATCTGTCCGGTGAAAATCGCCAGGGGGAAGTTCCACGGGCTGATACAGGTGAAGACCCCAGCCGGTTTGGCATCGGGGATGTTCGCCGCGTAGTAGCGCAGGAAATCCACCGCTTCGCGCAGCTCGGCAACGGCATCGGGCAGGGATTTCCCCGCCTCGCGTGCCAGAAGGGCGAAGAGTTCTCCGAAATGGGCCTCATACAGGTCGGCGGCTGCGTTCAGAGCTTTGGCGCGTTGCTCTGCCGGGGCTTGCCATGGGCTAGCCGAGGCCAGGGCAAGCTCCACATCCGCAGTACTGGTCGGTGCAACTGTGCCGGGCTTGTCCAGTGGTTTGGCCGGGTTAATCACCGGCTCTTCAGCCATGGGTTTCGCGTCCTCGGACAAGAGCGGCCCCGCACGCCACTCGGTTTCTCGAAACTGATCCCGCGCTTCGTCGATCTGGTCGAGCGTTGGCGTATGGTGCAGATCAAAGCCCTTGGAGTTGGGACGCTCGGGCAAAAACAGCTCTGGCCCGGTGGGCAGAGGCGAGGGCGGTGTCCCAACTGCGGTGAACGGATCAGTGGCGACCTCTTCGGGTGGCACGGCCTCATCCACAATCTGGTTCACGAAGGATGAGTTCGCACCGTTCTCCAACAGACGCCGGACCAGATAGGCCAGTAAATCGCGATGCGCCCCGACCGGCGCGTAGATACGGCAGCGGGTTTTGTGTTTGTCCAATACCAGCCCGTGCAGCGTTTCGCCCATCCCATGCAGGCGCTGGAACTCGAACGGCTGCCCCTCGGCCATATGCAGGATCGCGCTGACAGTATGAGCGTTATGCGTGGCAAATTGCGGATAGATCCGGTCAGTCATGCCCAGCAGCTTGCGGGCATTGGCGATATACGAGACATCGGTCGCGGCCTTTTGAGTAAAGACCGGAAAGCCATCGACCCCTTCGACCTGCGCGCGCTTGATCTCTGTATCCCAATAGGCGCCTTTGACCAGCCGCACCATCAGCTTGCGATCATGACGCTGGGCCATGTCGTAAAGCGTATCCAGAACCAAACCGGCACGCGGGCCGTAAGCCTGAACCACGATGCCGAACCCATCCCAACCGGCCAAGGCGGGCTCGGCCATAACCTCCTCAATGACTTGCAGGGAAAGGGACAGCCGGTCGGCTTCCTCGGCATCCACGTTCAGGCCCATGCCAGCGGCCTTGGCCAGCAGGGCCAGCGCGCGCAGGCGGGGGACAAGCTCATCCATGACCCGCGCCTCTTGCGCCAGTTCATACCGCGGATGCAGGGCGGACAGCTTGACCGAGATGCCGGGATTGGCGCGGATATCGTCATGGGTACACGCCTCGGCAATGGCGGCGATGGCGCGCGAATAGGACAGGTGATAGCGGGCGGCGTCGGCCTCGGTCCGCGCCGCTTCGCCCAGCATGTCGTAGGAGTAGGTGTAGCCCTTGGTCTCCATCCCGCTGGCGCGATCCATGGCTGATTGAATGGTCTCGCCCAGAACGAACTGACGCCCCATCTCCTTCATCGCGCGTCCAACGGCGGTGCGGATGACCGGCTCACCCAGCCGCTTGATCGCCCCGCGGATGGCGCTGACGGGCGAGGCTTTGCCTTCATCCAACACCTTGCCGGTCAGCATCAAGGCCCAGGTCGAGGCGTTGACCAGCGAGGATGAGGACTGCCCCAAGTGTTTGCCCCAGTCCGAGGGCGCGATCTTGTCTTCGATCAGCGCATCAATCGTATCTGCATCGGGTACCCGCAGCAGCGCCTCGGCCAGACACATCAGCGCCACGCCTTCGTCGGTGGACAGGCCGTATTCGGCCAGAAACACCTCCATCATGCCGGGCGAGGTGCTGGACCGGATATCGCGGACCAACTGAGCGGCCGCGTTGCAGATGGCGCGACGGTCCGCCTGGGACAGGGCGGCCTGTTCGGTCAACGCCTGCAAAACGGTGGATTGATCCGCATAGGTGTGGGTGTCGATGGATGTGCGCAGGCTGTGAGACATGGTTCCTCCGGGCGTTTTTGTCAATATACGTGTATTTTTCCGGGACAATGGACCGAGTTTTAACATACACACGTCAAATGAACTGATTTCTAACGGTGTTGCGATGCAAATGGACTTTCCGAACCTCGACCGCTTTGATCGCACGATTCTGCAGGCTCTAGCCGAAGATGGGCGCATCTCAGTCGCGGATCTGGCGCGGCGGATCGGGTTGTCGAAATCTCCAACCCAGGCGCGGTTGAAGCGGCTTGAGGCAGATGGGGTGATTACAGGATACCGAGCAATGTTGGATCCGATCCGGTTGGGGCTAGATCACGTGGCCTTTGTCGAGGTGCGAATGACCGACACACGGGAAAAAGCGCTGGCCGAGTTCAACGCCGCCGTCCGCAAGATCGCGGAAATCGAGCAAGCCCATATGATCGCGTCGAATTTCGACTATCTGCTGAAAGTGCGCACCGGGTCGATGTCGGAATACCGCGCGGTACTCGCCGAGAAAATCTCGTCCCTTCCACATGTCGCCAATACCTCGACCTTCGTTGCGATGGAGGCCGTAAAGGAAACCGGTTTGCTGGGCGGCCTCGACCGCGAAACTTGACCAAAGCGGATTGCGCGTCACACTTGGTCTATGACCCGCACGTTCATAGGCCCTGTCATTGCCCTTTGGCTCACAACTCCCGCTTTGGCGCAATCCTGCCCGTCGGCGCCGGACCATTCGGAAGGAATGGGCGCGCTGATTGCACAAATCCAACAAGCCGAGTCGCAGTCTGAGGCGCGCGGGATTTCCAACCAGATGTGGGAGTTTTGGACCGACGCCCCCGATCTGCGCGCTCAGACGCTGTTGGATCGTGGCATGGCGCGGCGCGAGGCATCGGATCTTCTGGGCGCTTTGCAAGAGCTAGATGAACTGGTGGTCTACTGCCCGGAATATGCCGAAGGGTACAACCAACGTGCCTTCGTCAATTTCCTGCGGCAAGACTTCCCTTCAGCTTTGGTTGATCTGGATCGGGCGCTGGAGCTATCCCCAAATCACATCGCGGCCATGAGCGGCCGTGCTCTGACGTTGCTGGGCCTGCGACGGGTAGACGAGGCCCGTTCTGCCCTGACTGCGGCCCTTGAGCTGAACCCGTGGCTGTCCGAGCGGGCCTTGCTGGAACCGGGCGGCGCGCTGGAGCCGCCGGGCGAGGATATCTGACAGACGCGCCGCCCCTAGGAAATGCACCCCCGGCGTTATTTCGGTTCTTGACGCCCCCAGATGCTTGGATTACTCAACCCAAACGCTGAGCGGGTATAGCTTAATGGTAAAGCCCCTGCCTTCCAAGCAGGCTATGTCGGTTCGATTCCGTCTACCCGCTCCAACTCAGCCCTACATCTCTGCGTCAAATGGCCCGGTCCTCAGGGCATTTTGCGCGCGGCCTTGACCCTGCGGGCCAGTACCGCCAAGAAACAGCAACTCAGCATCGAAGACACAGTGAAGACACAAGGGCCGCACATGGCGAGACAGATAGCCAGCACGACCACCGCATCCGCGCCGGGCGCCAGCGAAGAAAGAGCAGGCTCGAAAAAGCTGGGCGTCTTGGCATCGCTTTGGCCGTTCATGAAGCCGTATCGCCTGTTGATGCTAGGAGCGACACTGGCGCTGGTCCTGACGGCTGGTATGACGCTGACCTTGCCCTTGGCCGTGCGTCGCGTGGTGGACAACTTCCGCATTCAGGACGGAGAGCTGCTGGACTGGTATTTCCTGGCCGCGCTGGGTATCGCCGGTATTCTCGCCGTGGGCACCGGCATCCGCTACGCGCTTGTCACCCGTCTGGGGGAACGCGTGGTCGCCGATATTCGAAAGGCCGTCTTTGACCGCGTCATCGGTATGAGCCCCGAGTTCTACGAACGCATCATGACCGGAGAGGTCCTGAGCCGGATCACCACCGACACGACGCTGATTCAATCGGTGATCGGGTCATCTGTCTCGATTGCCCTGCGCAACCTGCTGATGTTTGTCGGAGGGTTGGTGTTGATGCTGTTAACCTCGGCCAAGCTGACAGCGCTGGTTCTGCTGCTGATCCCCGTTGTTGTGGTGCCAATTCTGGTGCTGGGCCGCAGGCTCCGAGCCATCAGCCGCGAGAATCAGGACTGGATCGCGGCCTCTTCAGGCAACGCGGGAGAAGCGCTGGGGGCGGTACAGACCGTGCAGGCCTTCACCCACGAACGCGCAAGCCGCCAGCAATTCGGCGACATGACTGAGACCTCGTATGTCGTTTCGCTACGCCGCATCCAGACGCGGGCCGTTCTGACGGTCATCGTAATCTTTCTGGTCTTCTCAGGCATCGTTGGAGTGCTGTGGATGGGGGCCAACGACGTGCGCAACGGGGTGATGACCGAAGGGGTTCTGATCCAATTCGTCATCTACTCGGTCATCATGGCAGGCTCTGTCGCTGCCTTGTCCGAGATCTGGAGCGAACTTCAGCGTGCCGCAGGGGCCACTGAACGGTTGGTTGAGCTGTTGAATGCCGAAGACACGGTGATCGACCCGTCCCAAGCAAAACCGTTGCCGCAACCGGTGCGCGGAGAGATCAAGTTCGAAGAGGTCACCTTCCGCTATCCTGCGCGGCCCGATGTGGTGGCGCTGGACAAGCTCAGCCTGCAGGTTAGTCCCGGCGAGACGGTTGCCTTCGTTGGCCCCTCGGGCGCGGGAAAAACAACGGTGGTTCAGTTGCTTCAGCGGTTCTACGACCCGAACTCGGGGCGCGTGATGCTGGATGGGATGGATCTGCAAAACCTGAACCGGGCAGATTTCCGCCAGCATATGGCGCTGGTCCCGCAGGATCCGGTGATTTTTGCCGCCTCGGCCCGTGACAATATCCGCTTTGGTCGTCTGGATGCCTCGGGCGCCGAGGTCGAAGCCGCCGCGCGCGCCGCTGCCGCGCATGACTTCATCGCGGCACTGCCTGAAGGCTATGACAGTTTCGTTGGCGAACGGGGAGTGATGCTGTCCGGTGGGCAGAAACAGCGGATCGCCATTGCCCGCGCCATTCTACGTGATGCGCCTGTTCTGTTGCTGGACGAGGCGACCTCGGCGCTGGATGCGGAAAGCGAGCGGGCCGTGCAGGGCGCGGTGGATCAGATGCGCGCCGGACGCACGACCCTGATAGTGGCGCACCGGCTGGCAACCGTGAAGAAGGCAGACCGCATCGTGGTGCTGGAGGCCGGCCGCATCGTCGCCCAAGGCACGCATGACGATCTGGTGGCGCAAGGGGGTCTTTACGCCCGTTTGGCCCGTCTTCAGTTCACTGACGGCGTCGCTGCAGAATAAAGTGACGCTCCGGCAATCGCCGTTTCGCCGTAGCGTCATTCTACATTTTCAACTTTTCCCTCGCTAAGCCCTTGCTTGCGCCGCCAAGGTTGTGATCCCATCTGAGGTAAGATCACTCCGCGTGTGGCGCGCGGGAGAATAAAACACGGGGAGGAGCCACATGGCCTTTGTTGGCAAGGAAGACAAAGCGCGTATTGAACAGGAAATGGCATGGGAGGACCGCGACCTGCCGGTGACGTTCCACCAGCTGCTATCGCGCACGGCAGAGAAATTTCCAAACCACAACGCGGTCAGTTTTCAGCTGTTTTCAGGTCCGAATGACAAGGCCGAGACGCTGACATGGTCCAACCTTCTAGGGCGGGTCAATCAGGCGGCCAACCTATTTCGCTCGCTCGGGATCGGCGAAAACGACGTGGTGGCTTATGTCTTGCCCAATTGTAACGAGACGCTAGTGACCCTGATGGGCGGAGCCGTCGCTGGCATCGTGAACCCGATCAACCCGCTGCTCGAGCCGGAGCAGATCGCCGCCATTCTGCGCGAGACAAGTGCCAAGGTTGTCGTCACGCTCAAGTCCTTCCCGAAAACGGATGTGGCGCAGAAGGTGGAAGAGGCCGTGCGCCATGCGCCCAAGGTCAACACCATTCTCGAGATTGACCTGAACCGCTACCTGACACCGCCGAAATCCTGGATCGTCCCGTTCCTGCGGCCAAAAATGGGCGACAAGGCAAAGCTCGCGCATGCGGACTATAAGAACTTTAATCAGGAATTGGCCAAACAGCCCACGACCCTGACCTTCGCAGACAGCACCGACGACCGGGTGGCCTGTTACTTCCACACGGGCGGCACGACCGGCATGCCGAAGGTGGCGCAGCACAAATATTCGGGCCTGATCTACAATGGCTGGCTGGGCAATACGTTGTTGTTCGACGAAAACGACGTCATCATGTGCCCGCTGCCGATGTTCCACGTCTTTGCCGTGCATGTGATCTGGATGGCGGCCGTGTCCTCGGGCGCGCATGTAATTTTCCCGACACCTCAGGGATATCGTGGCGATGGCGTGTTCGACAATTTCTGGAAGCTGATCGAACGTTGGAAGGTCAGTTTCATCATCACCGTGCCCACCGCGATCTCGGCCAAGATGCAACGACCCGTGGATGCTGATATTTCCTCGGTGAAAACGGCGTTCTCCGGCTCGGCCCCGCTGCCGGTCGAACTTTTCCGGCGGTTCGAAGAGGCAACAGGTGTGACCATCGTCGAAGGCTACGGCCTGACCGAGGCCACTTGCCTTGTCTCGTGCAACCCGGTGGATGGTGAGAAAAAGATCGGCTCGATCGGGATTCCCTTCCCCTACACCGATGTCAAAATCCTGCAGGATAGCCCGGACGGTCCAAAGGAATGCGCGGTGGATGAGATCGGCGAAATCTGCGTTTCAAACCCCGGTGTCTTTGCAGGCAATACCTACACCGAAACGGAAAAGAACGAGAACCTGTACCACTACGACAAGTATCTGCGCACAGGCGATCTGGGGCGCTTTGACGAGGACGGGTACCTTTGGATCACTGGCCGTGCCAAGGACCTGATCATTCGTGGCGGCCACAATATTGACCCTGCCGAGATCGAAGAGGCCCTGCTGGGGCATGAGGCGGTGGCTTTTGCCGGTGCCATTGGTCAGCCCGACGCCCATTCCGGTGAGGTGCCTTGCGCATTCGTAGAACTGGTGGAGGGAGCTTCGGTGACCGAAGAGGCGTTGATGGAGTTCTGTAAGGTCCATGTTCATGAACGCGCGGCTCAGCCCAAGCACATGACAATTCTGACCGAATTGCCCAAGACTGCCGTTGGTAAGGTGTTCAAACCTGATCTGCGCAAACACGCGATCACCCGGATCTACAATGGCGCGCTTGAGCAAGCTGGCGTTGATGCCCGTGTCGTCTCGGTCATCGACGACAAGAAGCGTGGCCTTGTCGCGCAGCTTGACGCGAACGGCACATCCGAGGACGATGTCAGCAAAGTGCTGGGCGCGTACACCCGGCCGTGGGAGTGGGCAGCCTAACCGGGAGGGAACATGGATTATGAACGTCTGATTGATGAGGAAACTTGGGCGTTCATAAAACGCACGGCGGAAAGCTATCCTGACGATGCGGTGGATCTGTCAATCGAAGACCAGCGCAAGGTTTATGACGCGATGTGTCAGGACTTTCGCCAGCCGCGACCCGAAGGGGTGGCTGTGCAGGACATGTCTGCCAATGGCGTTCCGGTCCGCCTTTATACCGCAGGGCAACCGACACGAACCGCCGTCTACTTCCATGGCGGCGGTTTCGTCGTTGGGGGGCTGGATAGCCACGATGATGTCTGCGCCGAGATTTGCGCACAGACCGGATACCGAGTTGTCGCCGTAGACTACCGCCTGTGCCCCGAGCATGTGCATCCGGCGCAATTTCAGGACTGTTGGACTGCTACAAACTGGGCGGCGGAAGAGTTTGGCGACCCGATGATTCTGGCGGGTGACAGTGCAGGAGGCAATCTGGCCGCATCTGTCGCTCACCACGCGCGGGGTCGGCTAGAGAACATCTTGGGGCAGGTCCTGATCTACCCCGGGCTGGGCGGTGATACGTCCAAAGGCTCGTATATCGAACACGCGCATGCGCCGTTGCTAACGCTTCAGGATATCAAGTTCTACGAAACAGTTAGATGCGGGGGGCCAGCCCCGAGCGGCGATCCAACTTTTGCACCGCTTCAGGACACCAACTTCTCGAGCTTGCCACCGACCGTTGTCATCACCGCCGATTGCGACCCTCTCAGGGATGATGGATCAGATTATTGCGCTACGATCCAATCCGCCGGAGGACGGGCAGAATGGATCAACGAACCCGGCCTGGTCCATGGATATCTTCGCGCTCGAACCTCGGTCAAGCGCGCTGCCGATAGTTTTGAACGGATTTCCATCGCCATTGAGGCGCTGGGGCAGGGGATCTGGTCCTACGACTAACCCATCGCGGGTCTAGTTGAGAGCAGAAATACCCTTCCAAGTTTAGGACATTCCTGCCTTCGACTGAGGCAGCAAAGCATCCAGATCAGCTCAAGAACGGCTTGGCCTTCATCGTGTCTGCCAGCGGAGCGCCCATTCGGGTCAGGATGGTAGGGGCAAGCTGTAGCTGGTCGATCACGGTATCAGCCTCTGGGCCTTCCGCGTCGCCAAAGTAGTAGAGCGCGGTTTCCTGCTGTAACGGGCTCCGCCCGCCGTGGTGGCCGCGTTCGTCCTGCCCGTGATCGGCGGTGACGATGACCTCATAGCCCAGCTTGCGCCAGTTCGGGATGAAGGGGGCCAGCATCTCATCCATCACGAAGCAGGCGTGGTCCATTTCCTCGCAATCATGGAAGAAGCGATGGCCCATGCTGTCCAAGGTGCAGGTGTGCAGGATGCCATAGTCCAACCCATGGCGTAGGCACAGGTTCGTCAGAGTGGCAAACAGATCGACATCGCAGGGCGTCATCTGGTTGGCCTTGCCATAGCCGGTCATGCTGTGGAACCGGCCATGGTTGATGGTTTGGCTCTCCGGCTCGTCGTATTCCACGTCGCGCACATAGTCGAACGGATGGCGGTTGAAGAATTGCGACCAATAACTGTGCGTCACGGCTCCGGTCACGCCTCCGGCCTCGCGGACCTGGCTGAACACGTCCTTGTGGCTTAGGCGGAAGACATTGCCGTTGCCGGTGCAGCCATGTTCCTGCGGGGTTACGCCCGTGTGGATCGAGGCATAGCAACTGGCCGATGTCGATGGCAGGACCGAGCGGAGTTTCCACACGCGGGCCTCACCGCTGTCGACCCAACCTTCGAGGTTGCCGAACAACCGGCGGAAGTTGCGCCACGGGACGCCGTCCAGAATGATGAGGAGGAGTTTGCGGTCCATGATCCGACCCTTTTCGAGAGTGTTTCAGGCGACCCTAGAAGATTCGTTGCGCTTGGGCTGCCTATTCCCGCCCCGAATAGCAAAATCCCGACACCTGTTTGTAACACGTGCCGGGATTTCATAGCGTTGGTTGGGGCAAGGGTCAGTTCCCTGCCGCCTCCATCTTGCGGTTTGCAACCACTTTTTCCAGCCAGCCAAGCTCCATCTCGGGAACCGAGCTGAGCAGCAAGTCGGTGTAGTCGTCGAACGGTGGGCTAAGCACTTGAGACTTCGAGCCATAGCGCGCGACGCGACCCTGATACATAACCGCGATGCTGTCGCTGATCGCGCGGACCGTCGCCAGATCATGAGTGATGAACAGGTAGGCTACATCCTCGATCTTCTGCAGGTCCAGCAGCAGCTTCAGGATGCCGTCAGCTACGAGCGGATCAAGGGCCGAGGTGACCTCATCACAGATGATCATCTTGGGCTTGGCCGCCAGCGACCGCGCGATACAGACACGCTGTTTCTGCCCACCGGAGAGTTCCGCCGGGTAGCGATCGATGAACTTCTCACCCAGTTCGATCTCATCTAGCAGCTCGACAACGCGCTTGCGTTTCTCGGCCCCACGCATGTTGAAGTAGAACTCCAACGGGCGGCCGATGATCGTGCCGACGGTCTGACGCGGGTTCATCGCCGTGTCCGCCATCTGATAGATCATCTGCAGCTCACGCAAGTCTTCGCGCGTGCGCCCCTTCAGATCCGAGCTCAGCTTGCGCCCGTTGAAGGTGATCTCACCCTCACGTGCAGGCAGCAGGCCGGTGATCACACGCGCCAACGTGGACTTACCCGACCCGGATTCGCCCACGACCGCCAAAGTCTGCCCCGGATGAAGCTCAACATTGACGTTGTGCAGAACATCGAAGTTCAGACCCTTGTAGCGTGCGGTAATTCCGTCGACCTGAAGAACCGGCTCAGAGGTCGGCTTTTTCTCTTCATGTTCGATAGACCGGACCGAGACCAGGGCCTTGGTGTAGTCTTCCTGAGGGTTGTTGATGATCTGATCGGTATTGCCGTACTCGACAGTGTCGCCCATCCGCAGAACCATGATGTCGTCGCTAACCTGCGCCACAACCGCAAGGTCGTGGGTGATATACAGCGCAGCGACGCCGGTATCTGCAATGGCTTCCTTGATCGCCATCAGAACGTCGATTTGGGTGGTCACATCCAAGGCCGTGGTGGGTTCGTCGAACACCACCAGATCAGGCTCAGGGCACAAGGCCAGCGCGGTCATGCAGCGTTGCAGCTGACCACCGGAAACCTGGTGCGGGTAGCGACTGCCGATATTGTCCGGATCGGGCAGGCCCAGCTTGGCGAAGAGTTCACGCGCACGGGCCTCGGCCTGTTTGCGGGTGAATTTCTTCTGCTCGACCGCCGCTTCGACGACCTGATCCATGATCTTTTTGGCAGGGTTGAACGACGCGGCGGCGGATTGGGACACATAGGTGACCTCACCTCCACGCAGCTTGCGGATATCCCCATGAGATGTCTTGAGGATATCGCGCCCGTTTACCCAAACCTCGCCACCGGTAATCTTTACGCCACCCCGGCCATAGGCCATCGAGGCCAGACCGATGGTGGATTTACCGGCACCAGATTCACCGATCAGCCCCAGTACCTTGCCGCGTTCGAGGTCAAAGCTGACCCCGTGCACGATTTCGATGTCATGGGGCTTTTCGCCCGGCGGATAGACGGTCGCGCCGATCTTGAGGTCGCGGACCTTGAGAAGGATATCGTCGCTCATCCCCGGCCTCCTTTCAGCGATGTGGTGCGGTTCAGAACCCAGTCAGCCACAAGGTTGACTGAGATGGCCAGCGTCGCGATGGCGACGGCGGGCCACAGGGCAGCACCGATGCCATAGACGATACCGTCCTTGTTTTCCTTCACAATGCCGCCCCAGTCCGCCAGCGGCGGCTGCACGCCCAGGCCCAGGAAGGATAGGGTCGAGATGAACAGAACCATGAAGATGAACCGCAGACCAAACTCGGCCACCAACGGTGACAGAGCATTGGGCAGGATTTCCCGGAAGATAACCCACGCGCGCCCTTCACCGCGCAGTTTCGCGGCTTCGACGTAGTCCATCACATTGATGTCCACCGCGACCGAGCGCGACAGTCGATAGGGGCGGGTTGCGTCCAGCAGGCCCATCACAAGGATCAGTATCGGAACGGTCACCGGAACGATGGCCAGAATAACCAGCGCAAGGATCAGGGTCGGGATCGACATGATCAGGTCAACAGTCCGGCTGAGTGCCTGATCCGCCCATCCGCCCAGAACAGCGGCCAGCAAACCCAGAGACGTACCGGTCAGAAAGCTGAGCAACGTGGCTGCGGCGGCGATGAAGATCGTCGTGCGCCCGCCATAGATCATGCGGGTCAGTAGGTCCCGCCCAATATTGTCTGTACCCAGCAGATGTTCGGCGCTGGCTGGCTCCCACACATCACCAACAACTTCTGCCATTCCATAGGGCGCAATCAGGGGGGCCGCGATGGCCACAAAGAAATATGCGCCAGTGAACAAGAGGCCAATCAGTGCCGAAAGAGGAATGTTCTTTATCATTTCGGATGCCTCAGTCTTGGGTTGGCAAGGATCGACACGATATCGGCAACCATGTTCAGGCCGATATAGACGGCCGCGAATACAACGCCACAGGCCAAAACGACGGGCACGTCGCGTTTGGTCACCGCATCCACCAGATACTGCCCCATGCCGGGATAGACGAATACAACCTCGACCACGACGACGCCGACGACCAGATAGGCCAGGTTCAGCATCACAACGTTTACGATCGGGGAAATCGCGTTGGGGAAGGCATGGCGTGCAATGACCTGAAAAGTGCTGAGGCCCTTAAGTTCGGCGGTTTCGATATAGGCCGATTGCATGAGGTTCAGAATTGCTGCGCGGGTCATGCGCATCATTTGCGCCAGAACCACCAGCGTCAGAACGAAGGCCGGCAGGGCAATTGCATTCAGCTTCTGCCCGAAGGTCATGGAATCGTTGATCATCGCCAGGGATGAAAACCAGCCCAGTTTAACCGAGATAAAGTAGATCACCACGTAGCCGATCAGAAACTCGGGGATTGAGACTGTCGTCAGCGTGATCGCCGAGATCAACTTGTCGGGCCAGCGATTGCGGAACCGGACGGCCAGAAGGCCCAAGAAGATCGCAAGCGGAACAGAAACGATCGCAGCGACGCAAGCAAGGAATAGTGTATTACCGAGGCGTTTGCCGATACTCTCGGAGATATCGAGTTTATTGGTGAGGGATTGCCCCAGATCGCCTTGCGCGATGCCACCCAACCATTCGAAATAGCGGGTTAGGGCAGGGCGGTTCAGGCCCATCTCTTCTCGTAGGTTTGCAAGGGCCTCAGGGGTTGCGGACTGCCCCAGGACGGCTTGCGCGGCGTCTCCGGGAAGGGCTTCGGTCAGGCCAAAAATCAGAGCCGAAGCGCCGAGCAGCAATAGGAGTCCCAGCGCAAGGCGCTGGGAAACCAGTTTGATGATAGGATGCATTATCCGTTGCCCGAGTTACACGAACCACATCTTGCGCGAGATGTTGCCGTTCATCATCTCTTGCGTAGGATCAGATTCCCAACCGTCCAGCTGGTTGCTGATGCCTTCAACAAAGTCGTTGAACATCGGGCAAATCAGGCCGCCTTCGTCGCGGACCATTTGACCCATCTGGCTGTAGATACCCTTGCGTTTCTCGGCGTCCAGTTCGGCGCGCGCTGCGAACAGCAAGTCGTCGAAGGCCTGAACCTTGAAGCGCGTGTCGTTCCAGTCTGCGCTCGACAGATACGCGGTCGAGTACATCTGGTCCTGGACCGGACGACCACCCCAGTACGAGGCACAGAACGGCTGAACGTTCCACACTTCCGACCAGTAGCCATCATTGGGTTCACGCTTGATTTCCAGCGGGATACCTGCCTGAGCTGCGGTTTGCTGGAACAGCGCCGCCGCATCCACAGCACCGGGGAAGGCGCCATCTGCAACGCGCAGAATGATCGGCGATCCATCGTGACCGGATTTCTTGTAGTGCTCGGCTGCTTTTTCAACGCTGAACTCACGCTGTTCGATAGTCTCGTCGAACAAGGGGTAGGCCGCGTTGATCGGCATGTCATTCCCGATTGAGCCATAGCCACGCAGAACTTTGTCCACCAGATCCGCGCGGTTGATCGCGTATTTCAGCGCGGTGCGCAGTTCGTTGTTGTCGAACGGAGCCGTGTCACAATGCATGATGAACACGTAGTGGCCACGACCGGCAGTCGAATGAACAGTCAGGTTAGGTGCGCGACCCAGCAAGTCGGCAACTTTGGGCTCGACGCGGTTCACGGCGTGAACCTGACCCGATTGCAGCGCGGCTGTCCGGGCGGTTGCGTCGTTGATAACAACCACTTCGACGCTGTCGAAGTTGCCGAAATCGCTGTTCCAGTGGTTTTCGTTCTTGGTGAACAGGTGACGGACGCCGGGCTCATCAACTTCCAGCTTGTAGGGACCTGTACCGATACCGGCTGCCGGGTTCTCCATACCGCCATCCGGCTGAATGATCAGGTGATAGTCGGCCATCAGATAGGGAAGGTCGGCGTTGGGCTCGGACAGGGTGACCTGGAAATTGTCGCCATCGGCCTTCATCGACTCGATGCCCTTCATGATGCCCAATGCACCGGACTTGGAGTCTTCGTTCGAATGGCGCTGCATGGTTTTCAGCACGTCTTCGCTGGTCATGGTCTTGCCGTTGTGGAACTCGACCCCTTGACGCAGCTTGAAGGTCCAGACCTTCGCGTCTGCACTGCCTTCGACGCTTTCGGCTAGGCGTGGCTCGATCGTGCCGTCGGGTGCAACTTCGACAAGTTGGTCGCCAAACTGTTTGCCGTTCTGGAACGGGACCGAGCTTGCATAGGTCGCCGGGTCCAGCGAGTTGGTCGATTCGCCGCCCTGCAGGCCGAATTTCAGATCGCCACCCTTTTTCGGGCCGGCTGCACGGGCCGCGTCGGCAAAAATCGTGCTGGCCATGGCTGCCGAAACGCCAAGAGCGGCGGCTTTGCCCATGAACTCGCGACGGGTCAGTTTGCCTGCCGTCACCTGTTTGGACATGTGAGTGAGTTGTTCGTTCATTCAGAAGCTCCCAGTTGGTTGTGTTCGCCCGTTTTCGGGCTTTTTATTGACGCGTGAGTCAACGTTGACGCATTTCAGCGGGTCGGGCAAGTGGAATTCCGTGTCGCAAATGTGCCTTGCCTGACAATACCGTGTTTATCAAAGCCGTCATAGCGCCGTGTCTTTGCGTCCTCCGCTATGCCGAAAATGATCTATTGGTTGCTTTGGTCGGTATCGGGAGAATACGTCATTCTAATCCCGAATTGCGACAATCAGGTCCATGACATTGGTTCCTGTCGGCCCGGTCACCAGCAAAGCGCCCGCGTTTTCCAGGAAGGCCCCACTATTGGCGGCGGCCAGCGCTTCATCCGCGCCTTTGGCCCAAGTGGCGCCAGAAACGACCCCGCCCGCTGCGTTGGTTGGGCCATCTGTTCCGTCGGTTCCTCCGACCACGACCGTGATATCTTCAAGGCCGGAAATCTCGTGCGCCAGTGCCAGTGCCAGTGCCTGATTGCGCCCACCCTGTCCGGGGTTTGGGGGCAGAACAACAGTCGGTTCGCCGCCGAAAACCATGACGCCTGATCCCATCTGCCTTAGCTTCTCACCGATTGCGGTGGCGACGGCCTGATAATCGTCATGCAAGGCCTCTTCATTGGCCAGCACCGACAGACCCGCATCCTCGGCCGCTTCGGCAGCCGCCGCACGAGCATGGGCGTTCGAGGCAATGATCTGCGCTTCGGCCTCGTAGGAGACCTGTTCAGGCAGCGCACCGATGCCCGAGCCGATAACGTTCAGGTCATCCCCCGGCACGTCCGAGATCGCTAGAACCGTGACCTGTCGGCCTTTGAGCCGGGACAGCAATCCTCCGCCTTTGACCTGCGAAATCTTGCGTCGTTCCACATTCATCGCCCCGATATCAAGTCCCTCGGACAGCAGCTTTTTGTTCAACGCCTCCAGATCCTCAAGCGTTTTGCCACCTATCAAGTCTTCGGCCAGCGAGGACGCGCCGCCCGACACCAACAGCAGCAAATGCGCCTCGGGCGGCATTGCCTCGACCGCGAGGCGCAGTGCCCTGCCGCCTGCAAGGCTGCGGCTGTCCGGGACTGGATGTGAGGCCTCGATCACCTCGACGCCCTCCGGCAGGTCGCGCCCATGATCGTCCTTGGTGACCACCAGCGTTGGGATGTCTCCGAAATGATCCAATGCCGCTCGGGCCATCGCCGCCGCAGGTTTGCCCACGGCCAATATTCGATCCGGTTTTGCAACATCGGATAGTGCTTTTCGGGTCGCCGTGTATCCGTCTACCGCCGCGACTCCGGCTTGCCAGAGTGCGATTGCCTGTTCAGCGCGGGTCATCAATTCTCCATCCAGATTGTCACTGGCCCATCATTGACCAGCTCAACGGCCATGTCGGCCCCAAATTGCCCTGTCTCAACCGCGATTCCGCACGCGGCGAGGTTCTTGGCAAAACTTTCATAAAGGTGTTTTCCGATATCCGGCGCAGCGGCCTGCGAAAATCCGGGCCGGTTACCGCTGGCGGTATCCGCAGCAAGGGTGAACTGGCTGACAACCAGAGCCGAGCCGCCAATGTCCACAACAGATCGGTTCATTTTACCGGCCTCATCCTTGAAGATCCGCAGCTTGGAGATTTTGGTCGCCAGTTTCGAGGCGTTCTCTTCGCTGTCGCCCTGCATCGCGCATACGAGAATCATCAGTCCCGGTCCCGATTGACCGACAACAGTTCCATCCACCGAGACTGACGCCCTAGAGATCCGTTGTAAGATTGCGCGCATCGCTCTCCCAAAATCGCATGCGTTCAGCAGTCGGTTTAGCCGCCGGAGGCCCACTTGTCATCCAGCGTCTTGCCAGTATTCGGGAAAACGTCTGCCTGTGTGATTTTGGTGGGCTCACCCCTGCGACGTCGCCATCACGTACCCCACGCCCGCCGCCACCAGCAGGCTGAGGACCACCGCAATGGTTATCTTGATCGCAGACCACGGTCGTTCCCCCTGCACCCGGCCAGTGCGCCCGTTGACCACAAACCGATAGGTTTGCCCGCGATACTTATAGGCAGCCATCCAGATGGGCAGCAGGATATGCTTGAACGTCACATCGCGTACATCCGTGTCCACCGCGTGAATACGTTGCCGGTCGCCGCCGATGTCAAAGCGCACGTCACGTTCGATCACCCGCGCCATATGCGCACGCGCCTCGGAGTACCCATCGGGCAACTCGACCGAATAAGCCTCGGCCCGGAACCCCGCCAGGTATTGCGGCTGGTAGGGTTCAAGTGCGGGCAGATCCCAGGGCTCCAACGCGTCTGTATATTTCTTGGGCAGAGAGCGTGACGCCAACACCAGAACGTCATCAAAAAACCGAGCGACACGACCGGATTTCGGGCTCCAGCGCACTTTGGCCACCTGTTGTTGCACCCGCTTCCCGTCGCGCATGACGGTGCGCGTTTCGTAGTAGACGGTGCCGCGTTCGCCGCGATAACTGGATTTGGTGTCCGCGTCGAAGGTCCAGTAGGGCACATATATGCCCTGCATTTTTCGCCCCTTGCGAGCATAGTCCTTCAGCCCGTTCGGCGCGAACCAAAGCCGACCCAGCCAATCCTCCATCGCCTTATGGGCGGACCGTTCATCCAGCGCAAAAGGCAGGACGCCTTTGGGTTTGATATGCCTGTTGACGCCTGTATCCGTCACCACAGGAGTGGCACAGAACGGACATTCCGCTGCGTGGGTATTCGGGTCGAACTCGACCTGAGCGGCACAGTTCGGACAGGACAGAACCCGCGTTTCCTCAATCTCGCTGTCGGGCAGACGGTCCGCGATGGCGGCGTCAAAATCCAGCTCGCGCAGGCTTGCGCCGCCCCATGGGCCTGAGCCAATGGGTTCGGAGTGGCCGCAATGGTCACAGGTCAACGTGCCATCGCCGGGATTGAACCGGTAGTCCGCGCCACATTGGTCGCAGGGAAAGCGGTGTTCTTCAGTCATCCGTCCGCCTGCTACCGCTTACGCACCCGGCGGAGGTGGAGGCAGGATCGTGAACAGCTGCGCCAACTCCTGCACCTCGCCTGCTTTCTTCCAGCCATCCTGACCAGCGGTCCAGACATGGGTGTCTCGCGTCAGCTCTCCGTCCGACGCCATACGCCCCATCTTGGCCTTCGAGAACGGCCCGCTGGTCTGCCCATCCACCGCGATATGCCAAACATGCTCAACAGGCGGAGGGGGCGGCGGGGCCGCATGGGCGGATGGTTGATGGGCAGCGGGAGCGGGCGATCCCCACGGGCCGCTCGGTTGGCCCGCTGCCATGTTCGCCATCTGATTGGCCATCGCCATGCCCATTCCCATGCCAAGACCCGCGCCCATGCCGCCGCCCTGACCGGGGTTGTTGGCCGCAGCGGTCATCGCCTCGGCTGCCGAATACTGGGTGAACTTGCCCAGATCGCCCGCCAGCCCCATCGAGGTGCGCTTGTCCAACGCGGCCTCTACCGCAGGCGGAAGCGAGATGTTTTCGATGTAGAACTCAGGCATCTCCAGCCCATAGCCATCCAACACGGGCGAAACCTCGGCCGCGATCAGTTTGCCCAGATCGGCGGTGTTTGCAGCCATGTCCAGAACCGGAATGCCGGATCCAGCGATCACGCGGCTGAACTCTTGCACGATGATGTTACGAACCTGAAAGCTGATCTCATCCATGGTGAATTCACCATCGGTTCCGACGATCTCAACCAGGAATTTCGCCGGGTCTTTCACACGCACCGTATAGGTGCCATAGGCCCGAATGCGGGTTGGTCCGAATTCCGGATCACGCAGCATGATCGGGTTCTTTGTACCCCATTTCAGATCATTGAACCGCGTCGTGTTGACGAAATAAATCTCTGACTTGAACGGAGACTGAAAGCCGTGATCCCAGTGCTGCAAAGTCGTCAGGATCGGCATGTTGTTGGTCTCAAGCATATAGAGACCTGGTGTGAATACATCCGCCAACTGCCCTTCATGCACAAACACCGCTGCCTGGCCTTCGCGAACTGTAAGCTTGGCACCATACTTGATCTCGTGCCCTTCGCGTTCGAACCGCCAGACCATGGTGTCTCGGGTGTCATCGACCCAGTGAATGACGTCGATAAATTCGCCGGTCAGAAAATCGAAAATTCCCATTTGGGTTCTCCTGTCCTTGGGGTCAGAGCGGCTGCCCCATCAATTCGCGCGCAATGATCCGTACCACGGGGCGGGCCTGATCGACCGTCACTCCGGGCGAAAGACGCGGGTCATAGAGCATTGTCAGTAGTTTCTCATCATGACTTGTCAGCAAAGCAAACTCGTCATCATCGTTGAAGATCGAAGGCCGCGCGGCGGGGCTGTCATTGGACAGGCCCAGCCCTTGCGCAATCTCTTCGTGAATACAGCTGCGCCGCACCAGATCGGGCAGTTCCGACCGGATCAGCGTCACTGCGCGCACGTATTTGTTCGGATCGTTGCGGGTGGCCGAAGCAAACACAAAACAGTCGAAACTCGCGCGCGGGTTGGCGACAAGATCCAGTGAGGCCTGACTGATATTGGGTACCAGTTCCTTGAGGCGTGTAACAACATAAGCGCTGTCATCCTTGCCGGCGAAAAACACGTGGAAATTGGCTTTGCGACTGACGGTCGAGATCGGATGGCCGGTCAGTTTGGCCAGCCTTGCGGCATAGGACTGGACCTGATCCGCGTCACTGGTGCGGGTCGCAGGCAGGACCGAGGGTCCAAACTCGGTCTGAATACGAACGGGCCCCGACCAGCGGCTGAGTTGCCCATCCGTTTGCCGCGACCCGAGCGAGACAGTGTGATCAGGATATTCGCTATAGAAGGCGATGGCCACAAAGTTCCGGCTCAGGTCGTCGGCGTCATAAGGGGTGTCTGGCCCGCCACCATCGGTGCGCAGCAGGCCGCGGGTAAGCAGGTCCCGCTCGATGCGTTGATAGAACCGCGCGAGGTCCTGACTGGCGGCCGATGGTGGCACATAGGCGTTCGCCGCAGTCGGCGGAGCCGAAGGCCGCACCTGCGGAACGACCGAAGAGGTCAGCGCCTCTTCGCACCCCGCAAGCGCTAGAAGCCCCAGAGCACCAAGGCCCGTTTTGAGACAGGTCAAAGGCCGCACGCCCAGCCCACCTTATCCCGGAACAGCCGTTCCGGCATTGTCGCCGGTCCCGTCACGCCGTGCCTTGGCGGCGGCCAGCGTGTCGCGCAATTCGGCCTCCATCTTCTGAAGCTCTTGCTCGGCAGCTGCGCGTTTGGCTTTGCCTTCGTCCGCGATCGCCAGGCTTTCATTGATCGTGCCGATCAGATCAGCGTTGGCCTGTTTGACGGCTTCGATGTCGAACACGCCACGCTCCATCTCTTCGCGGATCATCTTGTTCGACTCGCGCAGATTGGCCGCGTTCGAGGTCAGCAGCTCGTTGGTCAGATCGTTGGCGTCGCGCACTGCAGCGGCGGCTTCGGCGCTGCGCTGGATGGTAACGGCCTGCGCCAACTGGGTTTCCCACAGTGGCACGGTGTTGACCAAGGTTGAGTTGATCTTCGTCACCAGAGACTTGTCGTTTTCCTGAACCAACCTGATCGAGGGCAGTGACTGCATCGTCACCTGCCGGGTCAGTTTCAGGTCATGCACACGGCGTTCCAGATCGTCACGCGCGGCGCGCATGTCGCGCAGCTCCTGCGCTTTCATGACTTGCTGGTCTTCGGGCGCTGCCTGAACCTCGGCCTCTTTCTCGGGGATGTCGTGGCTATCCAACTCGGTCAGCTTTTCCTCGCCTGCAGCAATATAGAGCGCCAGCTCGTCATAGAACCCCAGCGTCTTTTCATAGAGCAGGTCCAGCGATTTGATGTCTTTCAGCAAAGTATGTTCGTGAGACAGCAAATCGTCTGTGATGCGGTCGATCTGCCCCTGAACCTCTTCGTATTGCGCGGTGAATTTGGCGAATGGGGCTGCACGGCCTAGCAGTTTTTCCCACCAGCTGCGTTCGCGGCGTACGTCCAACTCACTGACCGAGAACCCCCGGATCGTGGTGACGATGTTGCGCAGGCTGTCACCTGCGGGGCCAACATCCTTGTTGCGCACATCCGCCAGCATGGCTTGGCTGATCTCTTGCAATTCGGCCTGCGCGGAAGAGCCGAAGGCGACGATCGAATTGGTGTTGCCCATGTCGATCTCATCCATCCGCTTGCGGATCTCGGCGCTGACGGGTTCGTCGGCCTCTTCAAGCGAGACGACCTCGGCCTGCGGTTCGGGCAGGGCCACCGCGGTGACCTCTTGTACCAGTGTTTCGGCCTCAACCGCTTTGTTCTTGATCTCGTCGGACATAGGGGAGTTCCTCGCTCAAATATAAAGGGCCGGTCAGTCCAGCCGGACACCTTCGCGCTGCAGTCTTTCACGCAGCACGTCGATTTCGACCGTCAAATCACTACGGTCATCCAATAGCATTTTGCGCGTACGCGCGGCGAAATTTTGTTCCAGATCATCCAACAGGGCGGAGTAATCTGCCAAGGCCTGTCCGTCGCGGGTGCGGGCGTAGACATCCGCGAACTTGACGGTCGCATCACGTGCGCCCTGCAGATAGACGGTCAGATACTTCCGTGCGCCCGCCAGATCGCGTGGATCTTCTTCGACCGTGCGAAACAGATCGCGGGCGGTATCCTGAAACCGTTCGACACGCGCCTCGATCCGGCGATCTCCGGCGCGTTTGATAGCATCGGTCATCTCGGCCAGATGCTTTTCAGCGTCATCGACAACGCGGGCGACACGGTCTTGCTGGAACGTGTCGATACCCTCCATCCCCTTATTTTTCATGGGATCTAGGCCGAAAGACACAGAATGCAGGGTCGCGGCGGCGGCACCGAACAGGATCGGGGCTACAAGGCTTGCTTGTGATGCGGTCTCGGCGTCCAGAAACTCGCTACGGTAGGACGCGAGCGCAGCCCCCAACCCGGTCAGAACGCTGGCAAAGATCTTGCGAGGGAAGGCCGGGCGACGCGCGGTTTTGCGGGCGTTATAGGCGGCCTCGGCCCGCAACCCCTCGCGCAGCAAAAACGCGGCAGCGGTCAGAAGGCCAGCGGCAACAAGGCCCATGGTCATGCCAATCGCGCCATCGTTCAGCGACAAAAAGACCAGAGGGATGGCGGGAATGAACAGGATATTCGCCCGCGCGCCTGCTGGTTCAACCCGAGCATTGTCAAACTGGCCGCGCGGCAGCGGGCTGTCTGGCGAGTCCTGACCCTGAGGGCTGTATTTGCCACCGAACCGTTTGGCCATGGCTACAGACCCCCAAGCAGGCCAGTGCAGACGCCAAATAGCAGCACCAGAAGGGCCGCATAGGCCAGTTTTTGCACTCCGCTCCCGGACATTCAGCCCCCCAAATAGCAGCACTCACAGAAAATTTAGGGGATACGAGGGCTTGGCGCTAGGGGGAAGGTTGCTAAACCCGCATCACTTGCGGGGTTTCTTGCCGATCGGAGGGCGTTTGCGCTGCGGTCGGGTCGCGCGTTTCGCCGTACCTTCGGGTTTTTCACCCCCATCCAGACCAAGTTGATCGCGCATCACGCGGCGGCGGACCTCTTCAACCTCACCCGGTTTCAGGTCGCCCAGTTGGAACGGCCCGTAAGACACACGCAACAGGCGGTTCACGGTAAAGCCGATATCCTCGATTGCGCGGCGGATCTCGCGGTTTTTGCCTTCGCGCAGGCCGATGGTCAGCCAGGCATTTGCGCCCTGCTGACGATCCAGCGAGACGGTCATGGGCTGGAACCTTTCGCCCTTGATCACAAGACCTTTGCGCAGGGGGGCGAAGTCTTCGTCCTTGGGGCGTCCGTTCACCCGAACGCGGTATTTGCGCAGCCAACCGGTTGAGGGAAGCTCCAGCTTGCGTTTGATGCCGCCATCATTGGTCAGCAGCAACAGCCCTTCGGAATTCAGGTCCAGCCGGCCAACGGACATCACCCGAGGCATGCCTTCGGGCAGTTCGTCAAAGATCGTCGCGCGGCCTTTTTCGTCCTTGGTCGTGGTCACCAGACCGGTCGGCTTGTGATACAGCCACAGGCGTGAGGGTTCGGGTTCCGACACCGGTTTGCCGTCGACGGTGATCCTGTCTTTGCCGGTCACGTTCAGGGCGGGGCTTTTGATAGCCTTGCCGTTCACACTGACGCGGCCTGCTTCGATCATGCGTTCCGCCTCGCGCCGCGAGGCAACGCCAGCACGGGCCAGGACTTTGGCGATCCGGTCGCCGGGAGGAGGGGTGTTGCTCATGGCAGGGCCATACCCCATCCCGCCCGCTTGCGAAAGGCAGGTTTCTGAGGCAGTCAGGGGCATGGTGTTCAAATCACATATGGACGAGGCACTGGCCGAGGCCCGCGCGGCCGCCGAACGGGGGGAGGTTCCGGTCGGCGCGGTGATCGTCGCGTCCGACGGACGGGTCGTTGCCTCTGCCGGGAATCGCACGCGAGAGCTGAACGACCCAACCGCTCATGCCGAGATACTGGCGCTGCGCGCGGCCTGTGCCGAGGCGGGCTCGGAACGGCTGCCCGATCATGACCTTTATGTGACGTTGGAGCCTTGCGCGATGTGCGCAGCGGCTTTGGCGGCAGCACGCATCCGCCGCATCTACTACGGCGCGTCCGACCCGAAATCAGGTGGGGTCGCCCATGGCGCACGGGTTTTTGCGCACCCGCAGGCCCATCACAAGCCCGAGGTCTATGACGGCATCGCCGCTGACGAGGCCGCCGATCTACTCAGGCGCTTTTTCGCGAGCCAACGCGATTAGGATTTAACCACCATCTCTCGCGGGATATCGGCCAGCGGTTGGCCGCCCTCCGGCGTCACCACAAAGCTTTCGGTTATCGCCAGGCCCCAGTCCGGAGTCCACAGTCCCGGCATCAAGTGAAACGTCATGTTTTCCTGCAGTACCGTGGTGTCGCCGGGGCGTAGACTCATCGTGCGTTCTCCCCAGTCGGGCGGGTAGCTGAGGCCGATGGGATAGCCGGTGCGGTTGGCTTTTTCATATCCGGCGCGGGCGAAACTGACGTAGACGCAAGTGGCGATTTCCTCGCATGTAGTGCCGGGTCGGGCGGCTGCCAGAGTGGCCTCAATCGCCGTCAGAACCGCTGCTTCGGCCCGGCGGACGTCATCCGGTGGATCGCCCAGAAACAGACTGCGACTGGCGGGACAGTGGTAGCGCCGGTAGCAGCCGGAGATCTCGAAATAGGTGGCCTCTCCGCGCGCCAAAGGCCTGTCATTCCAGGTGATATGCGACGCCGAGGCCTCACGCCCTGAAGGAGCAATCGGCACAATAGCAGAGTAGTCGCCCGCCAAACCGGGCAGGCCCGCAATGCCTGCGGCCTGCACTTGGGCGACCAGTTGGTTCTTGGGCAGGCCTTCGCAAAATGCCTCGCGCAGCACCCCATGCATATGCGCGGTCAACTGGCCCGCCTTGCGCATCATGTCGATCTCGGCGTCGCTTTTGACCGCACGCTGCCAGTTCACCAGACCCGTGGCATCGATCGTTTCACCGAACGCGCGCTCAAGAATGCGGTGGCTGGCGGCGGAGTAGTAGTAATTGTCCATCTCGACGCCCAGCCCTCGGGTCCAGTCCCGGTCACGCAGCGCGAGAACCAGAGCGTCGACGGGATGGTGATCGGGGTGTTGGACGTGTTCTTCCGGCCAGTCCAACAAGTCGGACCGGTCAAGCCAGGTGGTCTGCGCGGCACCGGCCTTGTCCTGCGTGCGCCCCCACCACAGAGGCGCGCCTTGTGCGGGTAGGATCACCATCTGCGGGACGTAGAAGCTCCAGCCGTCATACCCGGTAAGCCAGGCCATGTTGGATGGGTCGGTGACCAGCAGAGTCTCAATCCCGCGCGCGTTCATCGCCGCGCGGGTCTTGCTCAGACGGTCCGCGTATTCCTGCGCGCTGAAATCTGACGCAGGCATCAGAGAGAGATCGCTTTCATGACTTCAGGTTCGATCACGTCCACACCGGGCAGACTGTCGATCAGAGTCTGCGCGGATTGCTCAAGAATGGGGAAGGTTTTGTAGTGGCAGGGAATCACCGTTTTAAAGTTGAAGTACCGCTTGGCGGCATAGGCGGTGGCTTTCATGTCCATGGTGAAATGTCCGCCCGCCGACAAAATGCCGATATCGGGTTTGTAGTAATCCGCCATCCAATCCATATCCGCCATCACATCGGTATCACCCGAGACATAGAGCATACGCCCCTCGGCTGCGATCATGAACCCAACCTCACTGCCGCCGGTGCGCAGCCCGTCCGGGGTCGAGAAGGTCGAGCTGTGCGAGGCAGGCACCATCGTGACCTTGATGCCGTTCAGATTGACAGTTCCGCCTTTGTTGAAGCCGATGGTCTCGATCCCTTCGGCCTCGGCCCAATAACCCATGAGGTCGTACTGACCGACCACCGGCACCTTCAGGTGTTTGGCCAAAGGCAGGATGTCGACGACATGGTCGAAATGCGTGTGGGTCAGAAGGATATGCGTGGCACCTTCGACGGCTGCATCATGCTGATCCTCGGGCAGAGACGGGTTGCCGGTCAGCCATGGGTCGACCAGCAGCACCTGACCTTCCGTTTCAATGCGAAAGCTGCCATGGCCCAACCAAATGATGTTCATGAGAAATCCTCCTGCGATGCCTATTGGCATCACACTAGCATCCGTTATGTAAAAGTTCATGGATTGGTTTCAGGAAATTGATGGGTATTGCGAACGCCTTACCCCCGCCTATTGGGCCGAGCCGATCAACGCGGTGACCAACGCTGCGTTTCTGATCGCGGCTTTCATCATGTGGCGCAGGGTGCGCGGGCAGGGGATGCCTCTGGCGATGCTGCTGGTTGTGATCCTCGCCACGATCGGGATCGGCAGCTATCTGTTTCACACCCACGCGCAGGTCTGGGCAGCGTTGGCCGATGTCGCGCCGATCCTTCTGTATATTCTGGTCTATATCTTTGCGATCAATCGGCACGTCTGGCAGATGCGTCCTCTGCCCGCCACGATGGTGACCGCGCTTTTCATTCCCTATGCCGCCGCGACCCTGCCTTTGTTTCAACTGGTGCCCGGGTTGGGAGGGTCCGCCGCATACGCGCCGGTGCCGCTGCTGATCCTGATCTATGCGTTTCTGCTGCGCAATCGCACACCGGAAACGGCCCGAGGGCTAGCGATTGGCGCGTTTATCCTGATCGCCTCGATCACCTTCCGCGCTTTGGATGAGCCACTATGCATGCAGCTTCCTCTGGGTACACATTTCATGTGGCACATCCTGAACGCAACCATGCTGGGCTGGATGATCGAGGTCTATCGCAGGCACCTGACCCGCGCGTCTCAGTCCTGAAACGCAGCAGCCAGGTTTTCGGGCAGATCGAACTCCTGCAGAACCCGCGCGCGACCCTCGGCTGACATCTTCCGGGCGGTCTTTTCGACAATGCTCTGAATCTTTTCGGCCGAGTGTTTTGCGGCGAAAGGCGCAAAATACCATTTCAGGAATACAAAGCAGATGACATCCTCAAGCGCCTGAACCTCATCATCGCGCTTGATGCCTTGCTTGCGTAGCATGCGCCCAGTCGCGTCGACGTCATCCGCGTCGTATCCGGCCTGCTGCATCAGGCCCATGACAACCTCAGCGTGATGGACACCCTGCGCCTTGCGCCAGGCCAGATATCCGGCACGACCTTCGGGATATTCGTTGCGCGCCAGCTTCCAGCGTTCAACGTGTTGCCCACGGGCGGCAATCTGCAACATGTCCGAGGCGTCAGGGAACAGCCTGTCCATCTCAGTGCTCATGCGCTGACCATAGATCAGCTCGACCGGTTGGCCGTCTTCGATGTTGGGGTCTTGCCTGTTGGCCGCATCAATCGCGTCCAGAACGGCTTGCTTGCGCGCGCTCATCTTCTGCTCCGTTGGTTCTTGCCGAACCAACCTTACGGTTCGGCGCATCACTCGGTCTACCGTAGCGGGTCGCGTCGAAAAGAGCAGCAGTCAATTGTTGCCGTCCGGGCCGGGCAGTTATCACCCGACCCGGGGCAGGGGGTCTATCACTTGTTCGTCTTGACCTGATCCTGGCTGACAACCTCGGGGGCAGGAGTGGGGAAGGTCAGATCAGGTGTCAGGGTATTCATTGTTGGGCCAAAAGCCTGTGCTTGCGACGCTACAACAGTGGTGGCCACTACAAATGCAATCAGGAAGGGTTTCATGTCTCTACTCCGGGTTTTGGCTGTGCCGTGAAATAGAAATGAACAGTTCAGTTCAGTCTTTCAAGAGTAAAAATGAACTAAACGGTTTACTTTTTTGCATGGGAGGTATGCAAAATGGAAAAGAGGCCATGTCAGATGATGCCAGGGCAGACCCTATCGCGCTCTTGCGACCCGGACCCCGGACGGGTAAATGCCCCCTAACGCATATGAGGTTTTCCGATGTCGATTGACCAAAGCACCGCCGCCAAGGTGGCCAAACTGGCCCGGATCAAGGTCGAGGATGACGCGCTGCCCGCGCTGGCGTCCGAGTTCAACACCATCCTTGGGTTCATCGAGCAACTGAACGAAGTGGATGTCGAAGGCGTCGAGCCGATGGTCTCGGTCGAGCCTATGCGCCTGAAACGTCGTGAGGATGTGGTCACCGACGGAAACCAGCAGGACAAGGTTCTGGCCAACGCCCCCGATGCGCGCGAAGGCTTTTTCGCAGTCCCCAAAGTGGTGGAGTAAGACATGAGCGATCTGAACAAACTGGGCCTGGCAGAGGCTCGCGACGCGTTGCGCAAGGGGGATGTGACTTCGGTTGAGCTGACCGAAGCTTGCCTTGCGGCCATCGATGAGGCCGGCGCGCTGAACGCCTTTGTCCACAAAACGCCCGAGCTTGCGCTGGCGCGCGCCAAGGCTGCTGACGAGCGGATCAAGGGGGGCGATGCGCCCTCGATGTGCGGTCTGCCGATCGGCATCAAGGATCTGTTCTGCACCAAGGGCGTGCCCTCGCAGGCGGCCTCGAAGATCTTGGAAGGCTTCAAGCCGGAATATGAATCCACCGTGTCGCAGCAACTGGCAGATGCCGGAGCGGTAATGCTGGGCAAGCTGAACATGGATGAATTCGCGATGGGTTCGTCCAACGAAACCTCAACCTACGGCAACGCAGTCAGCCCATGGCGTCGCGGCAATGACGATGCGCCGCTGACACCGGGTGGTTCGTCGGGTGGGTCTGCCTCGGCTGTCTCCGCCGACTTGTGTCTGGCCGCAACCGGAACCGACACGGGCGGATCGATCCGACAGCCCGCCGCCTTTGTCGGCATCACTGGCATCAAGCCAACTTATGGCCGTTGTTCGCGTTGGGGCATCGTGGCCTTCGCCTCCTCGCTGGACCAAGCGGGCCCGATGACCAAGAGCGTGCGCGACGCAGCGATCATGCTTGAGACGATGTGTGGTCACGATCCCAAGGATTCCACTAGCGCCGAACTGGCCGTGCCTAATTTCGAGGCGATGCTGACCGGCGACATCAAAGGCAAAAAGATCGGTATCCCCAAGGAATACCGCATGGACGGTATGCCTGCCGAGATCGAAAAGCTCTGGGCAGATGGCGCCGAGATGCTGAAGGCTGCAGGGGCCGAGATCGTCGATATCTCGCTACCGCACACCAAATACGCGCTGCCTGCCTACTACGTGATTGCCCCGGCCGAGGCGTCCTCGAACCTCGCCCGTTACGACGGTGTTCGCTATGGCCGGCGCGCGCAACTGGCGCAGGGCGATGGCATCACCGAGATGTACGAGAAAACCCGCGCGGAAGGGTTCGGCCACGAGGTCCAGCGTCGCGTGATGATCGGAACCTACGTGTTGTCGGCAGGTTTCTACGATGCCTACTACAATCGCGCGCGCAAGGTCCGTACCCTGATCAAGAAGGACTTCGAGGATGTCTTTGCTGCGGGTGTCGACGCGATTCTGACCCCGGCGACCCCGTCTGCGTCCTTCGGTCTGGGCGAGATGACCGAGGCTGATCCCGTTCAAATGTACTTGAACGACGTCTTCACCGTGACCGTGAACCTGGCTGGATTGCCGGGTATTTCGGTGCCTGCAGGCCTTGATAAACAAGGGCTGCCGCTGGGTCTGCAACTGATCGGTCGACCCTGGGATGAAGGCGACCTGCTCAACACCGCCTATGCTTTGGAAAGCGCGGCAGGCTTTGTGGCAAAACCGGCACAATGGTGGTAACTTTCCAGCCGCGACGCCAGCAGAAACGGAGTCACCTGATGCGCTGTTTGCCATTGATCCCGGCTTTCGCCCTGTTCGCGGCCTGCAACACGGTCGCGCCCATCTCGAACCCGGGATTCAACACGCCACAATATCAGGCACAGCGCGAGGCGCAGCTGTCCGGCCAAGGGGCTGTCGTCAACCCGCTTCTGGCACCGGTCGATGTCTCTGAGCAGACCTTGGGCAGTCCGGGAACGGTCTCGACGCTGCCTGCTGCCACTGGCGCGAACGCCGATATCGCCAACCAGACGGCGGCAGCCCTTGCAAGCACATCCGACGCAGGCGTTCAAACTCCCTTGCCAAGTAACACGGGCATCTCGGACGAACAGGATTTTGGGGCAGTGTCCGAACGCCGCAGCATCGAATCCGATGCCGCTCGAATCGAACAGAACCGCCAGACCTACGAAGTGGTCGCACCCACGGCCGTGCCGGAACGCGGCACCGACGGTCAACCTAACATCGTGCAATACGCGCTGAGTACATCGAACCCGGTTGGAACGCAGCTTTACAGCCGCGCGGGGTTCAACCTGCAGGCCAAAGCACAGCGCAACTGCGCGCAATTCCCCTCGCCAGATCAGGCCCAGATCGCTTTCCTATCGAACGGAGGGCCACAGCGCGACCGCAAAGGACTGGACCCGGATGGCGACGGCTATGCCTGTAGCTGGGACCCGAGCCCGTTCCGCAGTGCCATCAACAACTAAGCCTGCGCCGGTCTGGCACGCTTCGCCGAATTTCGGCCCCCGCCGCGACGGCCTGACACCGGCGCTGATTGTCCTGCACTACACCGCGATGGATAGCGCTCAGGCTGCGCTGGAGCGCCTCTGTGACCCACAAGCCGAGGTATCGGCGCATTACCTGATTGGTTCCGACGGTATGCTCTGGCAGATGGTGCGCGAAGAAGACCGTGCATGGCACGCCGGTGCGGGCGAGTGGCACGGTCAGACCGACATCAACTCGCGCTCCATCGGGATCGAACTGGATAACACCGGAGCACACCCTTTCTCGAATTTGCAATTGGCAACACTGGAAACCCTCCTGCCTCAGATCATGTCGCGCTGGGCGATTCCTCCCGAGGGCGTGATTGGCCATTCTGACATGGCCCCCGGCCGAAAAAGCGACCCCGGATCAAAGTTCGACTGGCAGCGGCTCGAACGTCAGGGTTTGGCCGCCGCACGCGGAACCCAAACCGCCCCGGCAGACATCACGTGCGACAACTTCCGCACACTGGCCCGCGCCGCAGGTTTCACTGCCGATGTCCCGAACGAGACGCTTCTGGCTGCCATCCGCCTACGATACCGCCCCTGGGGTACAGGTCCGCTCTCACTTGCCGATTTCAAGGCGCTCAGGTCGACCCCACGCACAACCTGATCCGCTCTTCATCTGGCCAAAAATATCTCGGGGATGAATTGGCCAAAGGCCAAGAAGGGGCTGGCCCCTTCCTCCACCCCATCCACCCTTGACGCGACCGGGAACACAGCATACCCACCCCTCTGCGCGGAGGGCCGGATGGCCGCTGGGGTCGCAAGACCCGAGAGGAAAGTCCGGACTCCACAAGACAACGGTGCCGGGTAACGCCCGGGCGGGGCAACCCGACGGAAAGCGCCACAGAAATCAGACCGCCTGCGACTTCGGTCAAAGGTAAGGGTGAAACGGTGGGGTAAGAGCCCACCGCGCCGCTGGCAACAGCGGCGGCACGGCAAGCCCCACCGGGAGCAATGCCAAATAGGGTCCCCGCGCGGGATGGTCGGCGTCCGCCGATACCACCGCTAAGCGCGTCTTGGCCGAGAGGGACCGGGTTGGCAGCTTGAGCCGCGCAGCAATGCGCGGCCTAGAGGAATGGTCATCGAAGGGGGCAACCCCGGAACAAGATCCGGCTTACAGGCCCTCCGCGCGTATCCTATTGTCAGTTGCCGGGGGGCGTATAGGCCCCGACCAGTTTCGCGGCCTTTTTCTGGACCGCCACGAAGTCCTTCGCTTTCCAAGCTCTTACGGTTTCTATTTTGGATACCGCGCCAGAGGCGGCGACCGCCATGCCAACTGCAACTGCGTCCGTCTCGTCCGGTGCTTCGCTGATGACAACCACGTCGTTCTCCCCCGTCGTGATGTAGAAGGCCAAAAGCTTGGCACCGACCTTTTTCAACAGCGCTTTGACGGCGTCCGTCCGATCGGATGGTTTGCCGACCATCCCCTTCGCGCCTTTCTGTGAATAGGATGCATAGGTGATAAAAATAGGCATGGATGCCTCCTGACTGAAGTTTAGGGACCCTTGATTGGGCCGGTCCTTTGGCCTGAAATCCGATCCGAGGCGTGCGCTAAGGCACGGCCACCAGCCAGACGCCAAGAATGATCAGCGCCGCACCGGTTGCAGGCACCAGCCACATGGCGCGCGGCATCAGTTTCTCCAACGCGACGTAAATGGCGACGCCGACGATCCAATAGAGGTTCATCACTCCGCCCACGAACAGCAGCAGCATCAGGGCCCAGCAGCAGCCCAGACAATAGGCTCCGTGCAGCGCGCCGGTGCGGAATGCGCCATAGGCGTAGGGTCTGTTATGGTCGGCCAGAAAACGCGCCGGGCTGCGGCAATGGCGTAGACAGGCGGTTTTGAGGCTAGACAGTTGGTACAGCCCCGCTGCGATCATAACGCACCCGGCCGCCGTCCGAGAGCGGATGGTCATCATCGGGCCATCGGACAGTCCAACAACTTCCAACTGCCATTGTGCGCCGGTTGCCAGCACGCTGAACAAGGCCCAGGCCACCAGATAGCCGGCCAGAAAAAACAGGCTCAGCCGCGCCGTATTGGCCTTGTCCGGCCCGACCCGTTTCAACGCCATGAACAGCAGAACAGTAGGGGCGGCGCTGGGTGTCATCATCGCGATCATCATCACCCACCACATTAGGAAGATCAGCACGGCATAAGGCGCCGTCCAATCTACCTCGGTCGCCATCTGCATTGGGTTGCCAATCGGGCGGGCCATCCGGGTCATGTCCACGGCGGTCATGTTCATGCCAACCCCGGCAATCGTGTACCATGACGCCGCAAGAATGATCAGCGCGACACAGACCAGAACAACGCTACGGTCATGCCGAAGCACCCGATCAACCAAATGGCTCGGTGGTGGGGATTCAGTCATTGGACACCCGGCCTAAGCGCCCAGAACCCCGTGTCCCGAGATGTTGAGATGCGCCAGATGCGCGTGGGTCGCATCAAAGGCCAGGCTGATCGCCGCACCCGTGGTTTGGGCCGAGCCCGAGGCCGCCTCGGCGGTGCGATATTCGAACCCGTTGGGCAGATGGAACGCCGCTCGATGTGGATCGCCTGTTACGATATTGGGGATCGGTCTGACTTTAACATCGAACACACCTGTCACTTTCGCATAGCCGGTCCGGTCCTCGCGGCTCCAGTCCAGTTCGATCGGAACGTACAGAGTTTCGTGTTTCTTGGGCGCCATTGCACTGAAGACGTACCACATGGTCGCCATTTCATCGGTGTCTTCGCCGGACATGATCGCCTGCAACGCAGCGCGCTGATCGGCATTGGCGCTTTCGTCGATGATCAACTGCATCTGGCCATTGCCTTCATGGATTGGGCCGGGCCAGTGATACACGCCCGCTGCCCGCACACCGGCAAGATCCGTGTCGCCATAGTGGCCGGATTCAATATCGAACACGACGACGGCCTCGCAATTGCCATGGGTGGGTAGAACACTGAACTGGCATGGGCAGCCGAAGTTGCAGTTACAATTGGCCAGCTCTTCGGCCTGCAGTTTCCATTCTGTCATGATTAACCCCCAAACACGCTTAAACGTAATCTGCCGTTTTAGGGTCGAGCCTGATATGGATGCCTCGAAGGCCGGGCTTGGCGCCGACTTTTGGGTCTTCCGAATTGAGCGACCATATCACGAAAGCGTGATCGCGCCAAATCCGGTGCGAGTTAGCAACTAAGCTTTTGTGCGCCTCACTTGCGGAATCCGGTTGACTCGGGCGCGCGACGGGGTAAAAGCGCACGCTCATAGGAATTCAACCGGAAGGCCCTGCCTTTTCGGACGCAGGAGATAACCATGGCGAAGCCGACGACAATCAAGATCCGCCTGAACTCGACCGCGGGCACGGGCCACTTCTACGTGACCAAGAAAAACGCGCGTACGATGACCGAGAAAATGACCATTCGTAAATACGACCCGGTCGTTCGGAAACATGTCGAGTACAAGGAAGGCAAGATTAAGTAATCTGCCGTTCCAATTGGACATTTTGAAAAGGGCTCTGAATTGTCAGAGCCCTTTTTCTTTGTGACGCGAACGCTGGCTTCGCCGTGTGACAGGAACAGGTCCGTTGCAGGGACGCATCAGCGCCACGCCCCTTCGCACCTGCCGCGGCTTGCTTTTTGCATCTCGCTACCGCTACGGTTTAGCAAATCGCCACAAAATGTTGACCGTCATGAAAAAAATCTTGCTACCGACAATCGCCGTTTTGACCCTCGCGGCTTGTGAAGACCCCTTCAATCGCCAAGGTGTCGGGTTCACCGGGATTGATGGTGAACCGCGCACGGTGTCCGATGTTCCGGGAGCCGTCGCCTTCTTACCGCCAGCGACCAATGTCCCGGCCGAGCTTGCGGAATTGCCGACTGTCTCAGTCCTATCCGACAAGGTCGGGATCGATAAGATTGCCGGTGTGGCGATCGAAAACGGCGGTCAGTCGCCTGCAAACGCGGTGGAGCTATCGGGAAGCAGCCAGAACCTGTATCTGAGCACAGTGAATGTGAACGGCACCCTGTTCGGAGTTGTTCGGACTCGCTCAAACAGCACTCGGGTCGATAACTCTGTGGGGGCGGCGTTTGGCAGAGAGACCGAACGCTTTACCGGTTGCCTGCCTGCAGGAGATGTCTACAGCAAGGGCTCATCCGATCGCAGCTCAGGCTTTGCGGTGCCGTTGAACTGCAGCTGATCCGGTTGAAAATCAGTTGAAGTGAAAAAAGGCGGGGATTTCCCCGCCCTGTTCATTTTCACCGATCGCTTTTCGTCCCAATCAAGGCGGTGTTAGCCATCCTCAAGGATGCGGGCGAGGTCGGGCCGGCGGAAGGCCGGACCTTTCAGCACTTTGCCATCTTCGCGCAGAACCGGTTTCCCATCGGCGCCCAGCTTGGACATGTTCGAGGCATGGACCTCCTCCATCGCCGCTTGTTTGACACTGTGTAGGCCGAATTCCAGAAAGGTGCCGTCCAGCACGTATTGGATGTCACACAGGGCATCTAGCACCTCGACCAGATTGCCATCCTCCACCGCTGCGCGCAGCTCCGCGACTTCCTCTTCGAGGATCGCCAACCGCATCTGTGCGCGCGTCTCGGGGATTGCGGGTGCTTCCACGACCGGCACTTCGAAGGCTTCGTGCCAGTCCCGAACGATGGTCAGAGTGTCCTTTGCCATCAGAAATCCCAATCTTCGTCCTCGGTCGCTACGGCCTTGCCGATGACATAAGAGGAGCCAGAGCCCGAGAAGAAGTCGTGGTTCTCGCTGTCCGGGCTGAGGGCGGCCAGAATCGCCGGATTCACTTCGGACACTTCTGGTGGGAACAGGGCCTCGAACCCGAGGTTCTGCAACGCTTTGTTGGCGTTGTAGTGGAGGAAGACCTTCACATCCTCGGTCAGGCCGAGTTCGTCATAGAGCTCCTCGGTGTACTGGTTCTCGATCCCGTAAAGTTCGAACATCAAGCCAAAGGCATAGTCCTTCAACTTCTGCTGTTCCGCCTCGGAGAGCTTCTCGTAGCCGCGCTGGAATTTGTAGCCGATGTAATAGCCATGAACGGCTTCATCCCGAATGATCAGGCGTATTAGGTCGGCGGTGTTGGTCAGCTTGGCGCGGCTAGACCAGTACATGGGCAGGTAGAAGCCGGAATAGAACAGGAAACTTTCCAGAAACACCGACGCGACCTTGCGTTTCAGCGGATCGTTGCCCGGAGCGTATGTGTTCAGGATCGCCTCGGCCTTGGCCCGCAGATGCGGGTTTTCTTCGGACCAGCGGAAGGCCTCGTCGATCTCTTTGGTTGAACAGAGCGTCGAGAAGATCGAGGAATAGCTGCGCGCATGAACCGCCTCCATAAAGGCGATGTTGGTCAGCACGGCCTCTTCATGCGGGGTTACGGCATCAGGCATCAGGGCAGGGGCCCCGACCGTGTTCTGGATCGTGTCCAGCAGGGTCAGGCCGGTAAAGACGCGGATGGTCAGCTGCTTTTCATGATCCGTCAGCGTGGCCCAGCTTTGGATGTCATTGGACAGCGGCACCTTTTCGGGAAGCCAGAAATTGACCGTCAGGCGGTTCCAGACCTCAAGGTCCTTGTCATCCTCCAGCCGGTTCCAGTTGATGGCGCGGGGGATTTTGGTTTGGATCATGTCTTTCATATCGTTTCCCCTTACAGCGAGCAGGATACGCAGCCCTGCACCTCGGTCCCTTCCAGGGCCTCCTGGCGCAGACGTACGTAATAAATGGTTTTGATGCCTTTTTTCCACGCGTAGATCTGCGCGCGGTTGATATCTCGGGTCGTGGCCTCGGCCGGGAAGAACAGGGTTAGCGACAGGCCTTGATCCACATGCTCGGTCGCCGCTGCATAGGTGTCGATCAGCGCCTCGGGGCCGATCTCATAGGCATCGCGGTAGTATTCGAGGTTTTCATTGCTCATGAAAGCCGCCGGGTAGTAGACGCGGCCGATCTTGCCCTCTTTGCGGATTTCGATCTTCGAGACGATGGGGTGGATCGAAGAGGTCGAGTTGTTGATATAGCTGATCGACCCGGTGGGCGGCACCGCCTGAAGGTTGCGGTTATAGAGGCCGTGTTTCATCACATCTGCCTTCAACGCTTCCCAATCGCCGCGCGTGGGCAGGGTCATGCCATCGAACAGCCCTTTCACCTTGTCGCTTTCAGGCAGCCAGTCACGGGTGGTGTATTTGTCGAAGAATATGCCCGAAGCATATTCGGAGTCTTCGAACCCTTTGAAAGATGTCTTGCGTTCCTGTGCCAGATCACAGGAGGTGCGGATCGCGTGATAGGCCACGGTCGCGAAGTATACGGACGTGAACTCGACCCCCTCTGGCGAGCCATAGTGGATATGTTCGCGTGCCAGAAACCCGTGCAGGTTCATCTGTCCCAGTCCGATTGCGTGGCTTTCATCATTGCCCCGACGTACCGACGGCACCGAGTCAATCGCCGACATCTCGGACACCGCTGTCAGCGCGCGGATCGCAGCGCCGACAGTGCGGCCCAGATCACCGCCATCCATCGTCTTGGCAATATTCAGCGAGCCGAGGTTGCAGGAGATATCCGTGCCCAGATGGGAATAGCTGAGGTCATCGTTGAACTCGGAAGCTTCATTGACCTGCAAAATCTCGGAGCACAGGTTCGACATGTTGATCCGGCCCGCAATGGGGTTCATCCGGTTCACCGTGTCTTCGAACATCACGTAGGGATAGCCGGATTCGAACTGAATCTCGGCGATGGTCTGGAAGAATTCACGCGCGTTGACTTTGGATTTACGGATGCGCTTGTCATCGACCATCTCGTGATATTTCTCGGTCACCGAGATTTCCGAGAACGGCACGCCGTAGAACTTTTCCACGTCATGGGGCGAGAACAGGTACATATCGGCGTTCTTTTTCGCCAACTCGAAAGTGATATCAGGGATCACCACACCGAGGCTCAGCGTTTTGATCCGGATCTTCTCATCCGCGTTTTCGCGCTTGGTGTCGAGGAAGCGCATGATGTCCGGGTGGTGCGCGTTCAGATACACCGCACCCGCGCCTTGCCGCGCACCCAGCTGGTTGGCGTAGGAGAAGCTGTCCTCTAGCAGTTTCATCACTGGGATCACGCCGGAGGACTGGTTCTCAATGCCTTTTATCGGCGCGCCGTGCTCGCGGATGTTGGTCAGCAGCAGCGCTACACCTCCACCGCGTTTGGACAGTTGCAGGGCCGAGTTGATGCCGCGCCCGATGCTCTCCATGTTGTCCTCAAGCCGCAGCAGGAAGCACGAGATCAGCTCTCCGCGCGAGGCTTTACCGGCGTTCAGGAAGGTGGGGGTGGCGGGCTGGAAGCGACCGTCGAGGATTTCCTCCATAAAGGACAGGGCCAGTGCCTCATCGCCGCGCGCCAGCGCTAGCGCGGTCATGACGACGCGGTCCTCATAGCGTTCCAGGAAACGCTGCCCATCACGGGTTTTCAGCGTATAAGAGGTGTAATATTTGAACGCGCCCAGAAAGGTCGGGAACCGGAACTTCTTGGCATAGGCCGCGTCCCAGATCTTGCGCATGAAGTTCTTGGAATACTGGTCCAGAACGGCCTCTTCGTAGTAGCCCTCGGACACCAGATACCCAAGCTTTTCGTCCAGCGAGTGGAAGAACACGGTATTCTGGTTCACGTGCTGCAGGAAATACTGCCGCGCGGCCATACGATCGGCATCGAACCGGATCTTTCCCTCACCATCGTAGAGGTTTAGCATCGCGTTCAACGCGTGATAGTCCTGCTCGTTTACGCTGCTGTCGAGCATAGGTTTCTCCCTAGTTTTTCCAGCCCGGCGCGGACGCGGGCGATGTCGGTCTCTGTGCCGGCCAGCTCAAACGTGTAGAGCAGCGGTACGTTGCATTTCTGGGCGATGATGCGACCGGCCAAAGCGTAGGTCGCACCGAAATTGCGGTTGCCTGTGCCGATCACTCCAAGGATCCCGGTGCGTCTGTCCGGGTCGTTCAGAAACCGGATCACCTGTTTAGGAACCGCCCCGCGCCCTTCGCCATCGGCATAGGTGGGGCTGATCAGCACGTATGGGTGTCCGGGGTCAGGCAGCGGGTCCATCCCGTTCGGAATGCGGAAAGAACTCAGGCCCAGCCGCGAGACAAAGCGGTGGGTGTTTCCGGATTTCGATGAGAAATAGACCAGCGCCGGGATCGGCGCGGCCATGGATCAGGCCAGTTGGGCGATCATGTCCGGGCGGAAACCCGACCAGTGATCACTGCCCGCCACAACGACAGGGGCCTGACGATAGCCCAGCTCGGTCACATGGGTCATGGCGCTGTCGTCCTGGGTCAGATCGATGACGTCATAGGTGATGCCTTTTGCATCCAGCGCGCGGGTGGTGGCGGTGCATTGTACGCATGCGGGTTTGGAATATACGGTAATGCTCATGTCGTCCTCTGTCCTTTTAATGAATGCCGAGGACGCTGCGGGCAAAATGAACCCTGAACACGCCCCCGAACCCTCCGTTCGCGGTTTTCTTTCTTTGCTTACGGCAGGTCTCCTGGCTCGCGGATTGATGTTCGGACTGGCCTTCCCAAAAGCTCGCTTTCAGTGGCGTATTCAGCCGAACTATCCGCTTACAGTTGCGGGGGCAGCGCCGGTTTTTCACCGGTTTCCCTCTTAGCTTTCAACAGGAATCGAAAGAACCGAAGCAACACCATATTGGGGTTGGTGGTGGCATGTTGTCAATATATGGTGTAGCGAAGAAAACAAATTTCTTCGCTTGCACAACCAGCCACGTGCGCTAAGGCGGTCTACTTTTTCCGCTTGGGCATCGCGTTGCCACCCTTCATCGCAGCCGCACGTGCGCGGTTTTTCTTGCTGCTTGGCTTGCCTTTGGGTGGAGGCGGGCCTTTCGGACGGCGCGCGGGTTTCTTGTGCTGATCGCCCGAGGGAGTCTCATCCCGTTTGGGCCGCGTTTCGGGCTTGGGTTTCTCGGCCGGTTTCCGGCGTGGTTTTGCGGGCTGTGGCTCAGCCGCGCGGGCCGGGCGTTCGTGGCGCTTCTTGTCTTTGAAGTCGCGCTTGGGACCCTTGCGGCCACCACTGGAAAGGGCGGGCGGCGCGTCCAGTTGCACCAGGGTTTTGGTGCCTTCGACCGTCATCTCGGGGCCGATGGCCTTCAGGAAACCTTCGACACTGCTTTCGCGAATCTCGATATAGCTTTCGGTGTCAGCAACGCGGATCGCGCCGATATCGGCCTTGGTGATCTTACCCGCTTTGCACAACATGGGCAGCAGATAGCGGGGCGAGGCGTTTTCGTTGTGTCCCTCTGACAGCGAAAACCACACGCTTGGGCCGAAGGGAACGTTCGGCTTTGGCGCGACATCCGGCGTCTCGCTCAGCTCTTCGGGGGCGGAGTGCTTGCGCCCGTATTGACGCAGATAGGCCGCCGCCAGTTGCTGCGGTGAAAAGCGCGAGACCAGATCATCGACCAGAGCACTTTCGCCCTCGGTCACATCCAGGGTCCAGTCGTCCGAGCTGAACATCCGCTGCATGTCCTGCGCCTGAACCTCATAGGCCGAGGGCGCAGACCCCCAATCGGCAGTCAGCTTGGCGAATTTCAGCAGGCGTTGCGCCTTTTTGAACGACGCGGGCGGCACGATCAGCGCGCTGACGCCTTTCCGTCCGGCGCGCCCGGTTCGGCCCGAGCGGTGCAACAGCGTTTCATGGCTGTTCGGCAGTTCTGCATGGATCACCAGATCAAGGTTCGGCAGGTCGATCCCGCGCGCGGCTACATCGGTCGCCACACAAACCCGGGCGCGTCCGTCGCGCATGGCTTGCAACGCGTTCGAACGTTCGCTCTGCGTCAGCTCTCCGGACAGGGCCACGACCGAGAATCCACGATTCGACAGCCGCGCCGTCAGGCGGCTGACCATGGCGCGGGTGTTGCAGAAGATGATGGCGTTGGGGGCCTCATAGAAGCGCAGCACGTTGATTATTGCATTCTCGCCATCTCGCGGGGCCACATTCATTGCGCGGTATTCGATATCGGCATGTTGGGTGCGCTCGCTGACGGTGCTGACCCGCTCGGCATCGCGCTGGTAGCGGGCGGCGAGGGAGGCGATGGCGCGGGGAACCGTGGCGGAAAACAACAGTGTCTGACGCTCAGACGGGGTCTGTTCCAGAATGAACTCAAGATCTTCGCGGAAGCCCAGGTCGAGCATTTCGTCGGCTTCATCCAGAACCACGGCGCGAACGGCGGTCAGGTCAATCGACTCGCGCATGATATGGTCGCGTAGGCGGCCCGGCGTAGCGACCACGATATGCGCACCGCGGGCCAGCGCCCGCCGCTCATCTCGCATATCCATGCCGCCGACACAGGACGCGATGAACGCGCCTGCATCCGCATACAGCCATGCCAATTCGCGTTTGACCTGCATCGCCAATTCGCGCGTCGGCGCGATAACCAGCGCCAAAGGCGCGCCAGCCGCATCGAATACATCCACGTCGCCCAGAACGGTCGGGGCGATGGCAAGGCCGAAGCCAATGGTTTTCCCCGACCCGGTCTGTGCCGAAACCAACATGTCTCGGCCTTCCAAGCCGGGCGCGGATACGGCGGTTTGGACAGGGGTCAGCGTGTCATACCCTTTGCGATCAAGGGCGTCTTGAAGTGTCTGTTTCATGGCTCGGCTCTTTGGGATGCTGCGGTCACCCTCAGAGCGTCTATTACGCGGATGATCGTCGAAGGGCACTCCTTACCGAGTGAGGCGCCGGATGTATAGAGCGGAAAGCGGGCTGCACGATCAAACACAGCATGAACGCTTGATGAAGGTTCCTTCAGGAAAGTTGTAACCCGTCGCACTCCTCCCAATCTGTTGAACACAGCCAGAGATGGCACCGATTTCAGGGAGAAAGAGACCATGACCAGATTTATGACTGTCGGAGCAGCCGCTCTGGCCACGAGCCTAGCCCTTGGTACTGCCGCTGGTGCCGAAACCACGCCTGATCTGCGCGGTATTTGGACGGCCAGCCAGACTACAGTTTCGCCGTCGAATTCGGCTACCGGCGATGCTCCACGATTTAACCAGTCGGAATGGGTGCTCGAAATTCAGGCTCAGAACGACAATGTGTTCTGGGGGCCGAGTATGTGGCGTCGCAATGCCATGGATGACTGGACGATGTACGAGGCCACCGGTTCCATCAGCCAGGATGGCTCGGGAAAAATCGGGATCGTCGAAAGCTCGGCCGAGCCGGCGATTGGTGTAAACGCTTTGATCGACGCGCGCTACGAGGATGGTCGAATTTACGCGGATTTCCGTAGCCTGCGGACTGGAACAACCTACAGCACCGTTCTGGAACGTCAGGTGAACTGAAGCGTTTCCGGCCCGGCCGGACTGTAGGGGGTACAGACTGTCGCACGATTTTGAATGCGACAGAATAGTAGGTAAACCGTCTGGGCCGGAACGCTTCTCAATATCGGAAAACTCGTCTCCACAGGGAGGAGGCGGACCGGACGGTGATTTCGCCGCGCGCGACAGGATCCAGTATAGGCCGGGTTAACACGCGGTGTTCCTCGGCCCGGGTTATTCGGATCTCGCGAACCTTCAGCGCGGAGTCGCGTGCGGTGAAAAATTCGCCGTCCGGTCCAAGCTCCATTTCAGAAATGTCGGATCCTTTCCGCAGCATGCCGAAGACTCTGCTGGGAGGGTTTGTCCAGTCGATCATTTGCGAACATACCTGCTCTGCTTCCGCGACTGACTTTAACAGGGCCTGCGTTTTTAGACCGTCGCCTAGGGATCAATACCGGGCGCAGGCCTCGCTCTGAAAACCGTCTCGTACAAATGTTCGACAGCGCAGGTAAGTAAGTAGGGTATTTAGTCCTGTTTCAGTCCGAACGATTCGGTTCTGCGGACGGTGCGGCATTGTCAGTTCCTGCAATTTGCGATCAGTTTGTCGTAGGTTGCCGTTTGCACCTGCAGCAAATCGCAATATTCCGGTCAGAGTTTGGCGAAAAGAGTTTTGCAATTCTAACCCTGCGTGGTTTTCGAGAAATCCGGAGTTATCCACAATACCCTCCCGGCAGATATCAACAACTTATCCCCGTCTGATTTCCATGCTGCAGTGCTATTTTCTTGCCCGATTACGGGTGCAATGCAAGATTGGTATTACCGCTGGAGTTCCTCGGATCAGAAGGCGGGATGCAAAGGCCAAGGGGGTCTACGCAGGGAAGTTTGATCTTAGGATTGACGTTTTTTTGCAAGGGCTTACCAGTGGGTGGTGCATCGAGTTAGGGCTTCGTGTCTTGGGTCGACGGATCATCTTCTCAAATGGGCTTTGTGCGTCGCGGCGACTTTCGAGTTTGTGGCGGCGGCTGCGGTTCCCTCGGGGGCCGGGGCAACTGGATCGAAGTGGTCTTAGGACAAACTTCGTCCGGGTAAGGCGTCAGGGGTTGCCCGCAAGGGCGCATGCAAAGACCGCGTCTGCGCACCTGACGCCTTTTCCCTTGCTGGCTTCATGCAGGCTACCACCCACCCCTCGTCAGAATGGGAACGGGGCTCTTTCGCATGTGCAAAAGAGCCCCGTATTAACGTCAGACGATGCAATGCCGCGTCTATGCACCTGTCCTTGCATAATAGCCAGTTCAACCTACGGCATCAACAACATATTGCGTGCGTCATCCTGCGATCCGCAAGATGAAGGCGTAAATCAGAGGTTTTCCTGCACGTCCGAGGCTGCGTTTTGGATCGCATCGCCCGCTTTTTCGATGTCTTTGCCCGCGCCTTTGGCGGTTTCGCAGGCGGTCAGTGCAAACAGGCTCAGGCCAATCAGAATTGCGCGGATCATGTTTTTCTCCTTCATGCTCGATTAGGCCTTCGGTAGCAGTATCTTACTGAGGAGGCTAGCACTTTTGCGGTTTACCGGGGGTCGCGCTGGGTCTACGTCTCCGGCCTGCCGGGCAAACTGTTAGTGCCCTGTGTTTTCGCTGCAGAACAGCTCATAGACGGTTTCCAGCATCCGACGGGGCTTGTCATCGGCCAGTCGGTAATAGATCGCTTTGCCGTCGCGGCGGGGCGTCACCAGCCCCTCCAGCCGCAAGCGCGACAATTGCTGCGACACGGCGGCCTGGCGTGCGGACAACAAGGTCTCAAGCTCGGTAACAGATTTCTCGCCCGACGCCAGATGGCACAGGATCATAAGACGCCCTTCGTGGCTAATTGCCTTCAGAAAATTCGCCGCCCTAGCCGCGTTTTCGACCATGTCGTCAAGCTCTGCTGAAGGGGTGTCCTGGGTTACTTGGGGGAGTGCCATCTAAACTTTGTTCCTTACTATCCCGCTGTGGGTGGAGCCAGCCATATACTGCTTTCCGGATAAGTACATCCAATTTACTTGTTTTGCACTTTTACGCCCATATGCACGCATCAAAATACTGTGATCAGAGTAGCGGTGAACAAAAAAGCGCCGTTTTCGGCCCCTGTGTGGTGGGAGCCGAAGACAAGGGCCGCCGTATCTTGCGAACAGTTTGCAAGGTCGTTCTTGTCGGCCCCCCTTGCAGCCCCCCAGTGGCGACACTAAGACTCGGGTAACTCTTGTTGGGATAATGTCCCGATCCATAGCAAAGCAGGCAGGTTCCGAATGTTCGATCCAGTAGATACCTATATGAATACGCTCGTGCCCATGGTCGTTGAGCAGACCAGCCGGGGGGAGCGCGCCTATGACATTTTCTCGCGCCTGCTCAAAGAGCGGATCATCTTCATCAACGGTCCGATTCACGACGGGATGAGCCATTTGATCGTCGCGCAGTTGCTGCATCTTGAGGCGGAAAACCCGAACAAGGAAATATCGATCTACATCAACTCGCCCGGCGGCGTGGTGACCAGCGGTTTGTCGATTTACGACACAATGCAGTACATCAAGCCTAAATGTTCCACATTGGTCATCGGTCAGGCGGCCTCAATGGGCTCGGTTCTGCTGGCTGGCGGTGAGACGGGCATGCGCTTTTCGTTGCCCAACAGCCGGATCATGGTTCACCAGCCCAGCGGCGGATATCAGGGTCAGGCCAGCGATATCATGATCCATGCCGCCGAGACACAGAAGCTGAAAGATCGCTTGTATGACATCTACGTACGTCACACCGGTCAGACCAAGAAGTCCGTTGAAAAGGCTCTGGATCGTGACAATTTCATGAGTCCCGAAGAGGCCAAGGATTGGGGTCACATCGACGAGATCGTCGAAAACCGTGCCAAGATGGACACGGAAGAGGCCTAAGAAACGCGTCCCGCGCGCCAAGTGCGGGCCCATTTTGAGATTGTAGCCGCCAGAGCGCTGGCCTAAGCTGCACGAACATGCGCAAGCGCGCCCCAAAGGTAGGGGCGCAGAGACGAAGCCCGAAAGGTAGATCATGGCGACGAATTCAGGCGGTGACGGCAAAAACACGCTCTACTGCAGCTTTTGTGGAAAAAGCCAGCATGAGGTGCGCAAGCTGATCGCAGGCCCGACCGTTTTCATCTGTGATGAATGCGTCGAGCTGTGCATGGACATCATTCGCGAGGAAACAAAGGCCAGCGGTCTGAAGTCCTCGGACGGGGTACCGACACCCAAGGATATCTGCGAGGTTCTGGACGATTACGTGATCGGTCAGGCCACCGCCAAGCGGGTTTTGTCGGTTGCGGTCCATAACCACTACAAACGTCTGAACCACGCCCAGAAAGCGGGCAGCGATATTGAACTGGCCAAGTCGAACATCCTGCTGATCGGTCCGACCGGTTGCGGCAAGACGCTGCTGGCCCAGACGCTGGCGCGTATTCTGGATGTGCCGTTCACTATGGCCGATGCAACAACGCTGACCGAAGCTGGCTATGTGGGTGAGGATGTTGAGAACATCATCCTGAAGCTGCTTCAGGCCAGCGAATACAATGTCGAACGCGCGCAGCGTGGCATCGTTTACATCGACGAAGTCGACAAGATTACGCGCAAGTCTGAAAACCCATCGATCACTCGTGACGTCTCGGGTGAGGGTGTTCAGCAGGCGCTGCTGAAACTGATGGAAGGCACCGTCGCCTCGGTTCCACCTCAGGGTGGACGTAAACATCCGCAGCAGGAGTTCCTGCAGGTGGACACCACTAATATCCTGTTCATCTGTGGCGGCGCGTTTGCCGGTCTGGATAGGATCATCGCGCAGCGCGGCAAAGGCTCGGCAATGGGCTTTGGCGCTGACGTACGCGACAATGACGAGCGTGGCGTTGGCGAAATCTTCCAGGACCTCGAGCCGGAAGATTTGTTGAAATTCGGGTTGATCCCGGAATTCGTCGGTCGTCTGCCGGTTCTGGCGACGTTGGAGGATCTGGACGAGGACGCTCTGGTCACCATCCTGACCAAACCCAAGAATGCTCTGGTCAAACAATACCAGCGTTTGTTCGAGCTGGAGGACGCGGAACTGTCCTTTACCGATGAGGCGCTGAAATCGATCGCTAAGAAAGCGATCGAGCGTAAAACCGGCGCTCGGGGGCTGCGTTCGATCCTCGAAGATATCCTGCTGGATACGATGTTCGAACTTCCGGGCCTCAAAAATGTGACCGAAGTGGTGGTAAATGAAGAAGCCGTGACCTCTGAATCGCAGCCCTTGATCATCTATGCGGATGCCGTGCCGGAATCTGCGTCAGCTGGTTAAGGGGTAAGGGGGCGCTGCCCCCGCCGCCCTTCAGGCGCCTCCCGCGAGGTATTTCCAGCCAGATTAACAGGGGATCCTTTACTTCATCTGGCCAAAAATATCCCGGAGCGCGAGGCAGAGCCTCGCAAAATCTCATGACATTCAAATACTCGGAGAAATGAGCCGTGACCGCAATCAAGCGTATCTCTTCAGGTGGTGAATTTGAAGGCAAGGTGGGCTATTGCCGCGCCGTGGTGGCCGGAGGGTGGGTTCACGTTTCCGGCACTGTTGGACAGGGTGAGAGCGTTGTAGATCAATGCAGATCAGCCTTGGACGTCATTGGGAAAGCATTGGTAGAGGCTGGCGCAGGTTTCGCCGATGTTGTTCGTGTGACCTACATGCTGCCCGACCGGACCGAGTTCGAGCCTTGCTGGCCCGTGTTATCCGAGGTTTTTGGAGCCAATCCTCCAGCCGCGACGATGATTGAATGCGGTTTGATCGACCCCAAATACCGGATCGAAATTGAAGTGACCGCTTTATTGCCGCAGTGACGCAGTCACGCGGCGGGTACTGGACCTTGGCGCGCCTTTGGGTCATACCTTCTCAGGACCGAATTGCCGGAGGCAGATCATGGGCATCCTGAACACTCTTTTGCGGGCTGTAACCTGGTGGAACGGGGCAACCCTGAACACACAGATTTTCACTGCTCGTAAAGGTGTTAAAGTTGGCGAGGACAATGAAGGCAACGTCTTCTATAGAACCGCCGATGACAGCAAACGCTGGGTGATTTTCAATGGTGAAGCCGAAGCCAGCAGGGTTGATCCCGATTGGCATGGGTGGCTTCACCGCACCTGGGATGAGCCGCCTACAGACAAACCGCTGGCTCATAAGGCTTGGGAAAAACCCCATCAGGAGAACCTAACAGGTACCGCGCTTGCTTACACCCCTGCAGGGTCGTTGCGCCGGGCAGAGCCTGTTGAGCGTAAGGACTACGAGGCCTGGAGCCCGGAATAAGACGAGGCGAGCAATGTCGACCCACAACTGGACCGAAGTATTCGTCGGCGGTGCCGTCTTGGCCGGCGCCGTCGCGTTTGGTGTTTATGCCAGCCAATCCACCGGCCTGTCGCAAGGCAGTGCCGGATATGAGATGGGCGCGTCCTTCCGGTCGCTGGAAGGGGTCAACGTCGGCACGGATGTGCGCCTTGCGGGTGTCAAAATCGGGACCGTTACCGACGTGACCCTGAACCCTGAGACCTACCGCGCTGATACGACTTTTTCGGTCGCGGATGGTGTTCTCGTGCCCGATGACAGTGCCATCGTGATTTCCTCCGAAGGCTTATTGGGGGGCAATTTTGTTGAGGTGATGCCCGGCGGTTCTCCGTTCTATTTTGAGCCCGGCGATCAGATCGAAGATACGCAGGGCGCGGTCAGCCTGATCTCGTTGCTGGTGAAGTTCGTCGCCGGAGACGGCAGCGAATGATGCGCGCTTTGGCATTTGTGTTGGCGCTGGCCGCGACATCCGCGACAGCTCAGCAAACGGTTCAGTCCGGACCCGGAGCGATGTTGCGCGGCTTGGATAAGGTCAACGGTCAGACCGTGGATGTTGAGCTGCAGACTGGTCAGACACAGGCCATCTTTGGTCTGGATGTCGCTTTGGGGGATTGCCGCTATCCCGTCGACAACCCGACCGGGGATGCCTTTGCCTTCCTGACAATCTGGGAACAGGGCAAGGCGGAGCAGTTGTTTGACGGCTGGATGATCGCGACCTCTCCGGCACTGAACGCCTTGGATCATTCGCGTTATGACGTTTGGGTGATCCGCTGTATCACCCCATCGGCGGACTGAGGCACCTCAGCTGCAAAGTCAGCGCTATCGCCAATCGCTTCTTCCAGCGCTTTTCTGTAGTCACTGCGAGGGATTTCGATCGCGCCGAGTGAGGCTAGATGGGCGGTCAGAAACTGTGTATCGAACAGCTGAAAACCGGTCTGTCGCAGGCGGTCCACCAGATAAGCAAGCGCAATTTTCGAGGCGTCGGTGCGACGTGAGAACATGCTCTCACCAAAGAACGCCGCGCCCAGAACCACTCCGAAAACGCCTCCGACAAGCTGGTCATCTTCCCATACTTCCAGAGAATGTGCTTGGCCTGCGTTGTACACCTGTCGATACAGGTCGCGCAGCTCGGCGTTAATCCATGTGTCCGCACGATCGGCACACCCATCGACGACGCCTTCAAAATCCTGATTGATCGAGATGGAAAAGCCGCATCTCCGTATCCGCCTTGCAAGGCTGCGCGAGATGTGGAAACCGTCCAGCGGGAAAACCCCGCGGAATTTGGGGTCGACCCAGAACAGGTCCGGGTCATCGCGATGCTCGGCCATCGGGAAGATGCCGATCGAATAGCCATGCAGCAAAAGTTCTGGTGACAGGCTCATGAGGAACATCCAAGGGCCGGGCGGCGCATGCCAACCGGCCCTGTGGGGTTAGTCGGCCATATTCTCCGCAAGCCAATGCTCCAGCCAGTGGATATTGTAGTCGCCGCTATGGATGTCCGGCTCCTGCAACAGCGCGTGGAACAGAGGCACTGTGGTGTCGATACCGTCAACGATCAACTCACCCAAGGCGCGTTCCAGGCGGGCCAGAGCCTCGGCGCGGTCGCGGCCCTGAACGATCAGCTTGGCAATCAGCGAGTCGTAATAGGGCGGGATTGAATAACCATCGTAAAGCGCCGAATCCATCCGCACGCCCAGGCCACCAGGTGCGTGATACGCGCTGATCTTACCGGGGCAGGGCGAGAAGTTGGGCAGCTTTTCTGCGTTGATCCGAACCTCGATGGCGTGACCATTGATCTCAAGGTCATCCTGTCCGAACGACATCGACAAGCCTGAGGCCACGCGGATTTGTTCGCGCACCAGATCGACGCCGAAGATGCCCTCGGTCACCGGGTGTTCCACCTGCAGGCGGGTGTTCATCTCGATGAAATAGAACTCGCCTTTTTCGTAAAGGAACTCGATGGTGCCCGCGCCGATATAGTTTATCTTGGCCACCGCGTCGGCGCAGATTTTGCCGATCTTGGCGCGTTCTTCGGGGGTGATGCAGGGACCGGGGGCCTCTTCGAACACTTTCTGGTGACGACGCTGAAGCGAACAGTCGCGCTCGCCCAGATGGACCGCGTTGCCTTTGCCGTCACCGAAGACCTGAATCTCTATATGGCGCGGTGTGGTGAGGTACTTCTCGATATAGACCTCATCGTTGCCAAAAGCGGCCTTGCCCTCGGCCCGCGCGGTCATGAAGGCGCTTTCCATCTCATCCGCGCTCATCGCGACTTTCATGCCGCGACCGCCGCCACCGGCGGTGGCTTTGATGATAACAGGATAGCCGAATTCCTCACCGATACGCCTGGCGTCTTCCAACGTTGGAACGCCACCGTCGGAGCCGGGCACACATGGCACACCCAGCGCCTTCATCGTGTCCTTGGCGGTGATCTTGTCACCCATGACACGGATATGTTCCGCGGTGGGGCCGATGAAGGAGATGTCGTGGTCTTCGACGATCTGCACGAACTCGGCATTCTCGGATAGGAAGCCATAGCCGGGATGGATCGCCTGCGCGCCGGTGATCTCACAGGCCGAGATAATGGCGGGGACGGACAGATAGCTTTGCGGGCTGGGCGGGGGGCCAATGCAGACCGATTCGTCCGCCATGCGCACATGCATCGCGTCGCTGTCGGCGGTGGAATGGACGGCGACCGTCTTAATCCCCATCTCGCGCGCGGCGCGGATGACGCGCAGGGCGATCTCGCCTCGGTTGGCAATCAGGATCTTGTCGAACATGGGCCCGCCTTACTCGATGATGACCAGAGGGGTGCCGAATTCCACAGCGTCGCCATCGCCGACCAGAATGCGTTTCACGGTGCCCGATTTGGGCGCGTGGATGTGGTTCATGGTTTTCATCGCTTCGACGATCAGCAGCGTGTCTCCTTCCGAAACAGACGAACCGACCGAAACGAAAGAGGGTGCGCCGGGCTCGGGCTGCATGTAGACCGTGCCGACCATGGGCGAGGTCACAGCGCCGGGATGGCTGGCCGGGTCTTCCACGTCTGCGGCCGGGGCTGAGGGGGCTGCTGCAGGGGCCGGCGCGGCGGCGACTGCAGCTGCGGCTGCGGCCGGAACGGCGACCTGAACCGGAGCGGCAACGGCTTGCGTTGCGCGACTGACGCGTACGTTCAGGCTGTCTTCCTCGCCATATTCGCGTTTGACCTGCAACTCGGTCAGGTCATTTTCGCGCAGCAGTTCGGCCAAGGCTTTGATGAACGCCACATCCGCTTCGTGTTTGGTATCTGTCATGAGTATCCTCGAAGGTTCCCCTTTGGCCCGTCTGTATCTACGCGGGCTTCGATCTGATTACGCAGCGTTATAAGCCAAGCGAGCAGCCATGGAAAGCGCCGTTTATGCCTGAAAATAGGGGGTTTGGATGGTTTGTGACGGGCAGTTGTGCCTACAGGGGCATACCAGAGAGCTTTGCAACCAGTTCCGGCAGTTTGCGGGCGCCGAATTTTTCTAGCAGCCGGGCGCGGTAGGCCTCGATCGTGCGGTAGCTCAGGCCCAGTTCCATCCCGATTTCCTTAGCAGACAGGCCGCGGCAAGATAGGATCGCCACTTCGCGCTCGCGCACGGTCAGTTCCACCAGCGGCCGCTCCTCCGAGATGTCGGAAAAGCTCCAGATTCCATGGCGAAACGGATCATCAGGTGTAAGCGAGCGTCCACGCGCGCGGCACCAGAACAGGTCTCCGTTCCGGCGGCGCATCACCCGTTCATCGGTGTAGTAGCCGGTATCGCGCATCACCTGCAGGCTTCGTTGCCCGATTCTCTCCCAATCCGCGACCGAGGGGTAAAGATGCAGCAAGGGCATGTTGTTGTATTCGGCTTCATCCCCGCCAAAGGTGCGCGCAAATTGCAAATTGCACCGTCGAATGATGCGGTTTTCCAATTCGACAAGGCCGATGGGTGCATATTCAAAAGCTGGATCGCTCATACCCATATGGTGGCGGTAAATGCAGGAAATGAGAAGGGGCGAAGCGCGTCTGGTGATGCGGCGGAGGACCGGAAGTTGTCAATCTTGTCAACTCAACCTGAAAAGTGATGCATAACATCACGAAAATGATAGGATAAACTGAAAAAACGGCCAACCGAAGATAACTAAACGTGACTGAGGACCTTGATCATGCGGGATTTGCTGACCGGTAGCCGGATCCGCGAAAGACGGCAGATCGCGGGTCTGAGGCAGGCAGAGCTTGCGCGTCAGGTGGGGATCTCGGCCTCTTATCTGAACCTGATCGAACACAACCGCCGCCGGATTGGGGGCAAATTGCTGGTCGATATCGCTGGGGCGCTGGCGGTTGAGCCATCCGTGTTGACGCAAGGGATCGAAGCAACCTTGATATCGGCTTTGCGCGAAGCGGCGGCCGATGCGGTGGGCCAGCAAGCCGAGATTGATACGCTTGAGGAATTCGCAGGCCGCTTTCCCGGTTGGTCCGGGGTTTTGGCGCAGATGCATCGTCGTGTGGTGTCGCTGGAACGGACGGTTGCAACGCTTTCGGATCGGTTGACCCATGACCCGCATCTGGCAGCCTCAATGCACGAAGTGCTGTCGACTGCAGCGGCGATTCGGTCGACAGCAGCGATTCTGGCAGACCCGCAGGATATCGACGCCGAGTGGCAGGATCGGTTTCACCAGAACCTTCATCAGGATGCCGAACGACTGGCCGACAGCTCTAAAGCGCTGGTGACCTACCTGGACGAAAGCGACAAGTCGAAAGACCCGCGTGGCGCACCGCTGGAAGAGGTTGAGGTGTTTCTTGAAGCGCGCGGCTATAGCTTTCCAGAACTCGACGCCGGGCAAGGGGCAGAGGTTATTGATCTAGAGGGCTTGAATACCTCGGCTGCACGTAACCTTGCAGGGGAATGGCTTAAGCAGAGTGAGGCTGATGCCAAGGCCATGCCGCTTGATGCCCTAAAAATCACGCTGGCAGATGGTGATCCGAACCCTTTGGAACTCGCGCAGCGATTCTCGGTCGATCTACCGACAGTGTTCCGACGCCTCGCGAGTCTGCCCGAAGGGGTGTTGAGCCGCCCAGTAGGGCTGGTGATCTGCGACGGCTCGGGCAGTATCCTGTTTCTGAAGCCTGTCCCCGGCCTGTCACTGCCACGCCACGGCGAGGCATGTCCGCATTGGCCGTTATTTTCTGCGCTGAACCGGCCTCTGGTTCCGATCAGACGGCAGGTCGCGCAGCAGGGGCGTGCCGCCGCAATGTTCGAATGTCACGCCTATGCCTGGCCGCACGGCGTGTCCGGATACGATCAGGAACCTTCGTATCGCGCAGCCATGCTGATACGGCCGCTGGTCGTAGTCGAACCGAACCCAGAGGCGACACGGGTCGGGCCAAGCTGCCGGATTTGCCCAAGCGGTGATTGCGGTTCTCGTCGCGAGCCGTCAATTCTCAGCGAAGGCTTTTGACAGGTTCCCGAACAACCGCTTAGTCTGGCGAAGACCGGTTCCGGGGTGGAGGCCAGTCATCGGGAGGATATACACAAATGAGCCGTAAGGTTCTGTTAATTGAGGATGAGCCCAACATCGCCGAGGCCATCCGGTTCTTGCTGACTCGCGAGGGGTGGCAGGTCGAGACACATGGCGATGGTGCGGATGCGCTTCAGGTCATTCAGGGCGCGCAGCCTGATCTGGTGATTCTGGACGTAATGCTGCCGGGCAAGAGTGGGATGGACATTCTGCGCGATCTGCGCGCCTTGGAAGACATGAAGGACCTGCCGGTTTTGATGCTGACTGCGCGCGGGCAGTCCAGAGATCGTGAGATGGCCGAGAATGCGGGCGTCAGCCGCTTCATGACCAAACCGTTTTCCAACGCCGAGGTGCTGACCGCTGTACGCGATCTGCATGCGCAGGCGACGCAGTTATGACGTCGCCCGAGGGTCAGGACCGCACGTCGCGCGGTGCGCGGCCCTCTTTGTTTCTGGAACGGCAAAGCTATCGTCGGCGCAGGTTGGCGGATTCGGCTCGGCTATTGCCATTTCTGGGCGGTGCGCTGCTGGTCTTGCCGCTGCTGTGGCCAGCTGCCGATTCTGAATCTGGCGGTGTGCCTCTGTCGTCGGCGATCTTCTACATCTTCGCCTGTTGGATCGGTCTGATTCTGATCAGCCTGATTTTTGGCTTCGTCGCCCGGCGCACCGGCGCGGATGACAGCTCTGAGTCGGACGCGGGCTGATGGCAACGCTGAACGTCCTCATTCTGGTCTGTCTGGGCTATGTCGTTCTGCTGTTCGGCGTGGCATTTGCCGCAGACAGGATGGCGGCGGCCGGACGGGGCAAATGGCTGCGCTCCCCTTTGATCTACACGCTGTCCCTGTCGATCTACTGCACGGCTTGGACCTTTTACGGCGCGGTCGGCAATGCGGCGCGGTCGGGTTTGGAGTTCGTGACAATCTACCTCGGGCCGACTTTGGTGATGATCAGTTGGTGGTGGGGGCTACGCAAACTGGTGCGCGTCGGACGCAGCCAGCGCGTAACCTCGATCGCGGACCTGTTGTCTTCGCGCTATGGTAAGTCGAACACGCTTGCTGTGTGCGTCACGATTTTGGCCGTGATTGGCGGCACGCCTTATATCGCGCTGCAATTGCAGTCGATTACCCTGTCTTTCTCGATCTTTGCCGAGGCCGACCCCTCGGGCCTCTATCGCGAAGGCTCCAGCGTGTTCTGGGTGGCGGCTGGGCTGGCGATGTTTGCGATCCTGTTCGGCACCCGCAATCTGGATGCCAATGAACGCCACCACGGTGTGGTCACAGCCATTGCGGTCGAGTCGGTGGTCAAACTTTTTGCGCTGGTGGCTGTCGGTATCTTCGTGGTCTGGGGCGTTGCCGGTGGCTTTGGCCCGATGATGGAGCGGATCGACGCCTCCGAAATTGGTAAATGGCAAGTGGATGCCGGTCGCTGGACGACCTTTATTTTCTTGTCCGCCGCCGCCTTTGTGTGCTTGCCGCGCATGTTCCAGGTGATGGTGGTTGAGAATGATGACGAAGGCCATCTTCGCACCGCCGCCTGGGCTTTTCCGCTCTATCTTCTGTTGATGAGCCTGTTTGTTGTCCCAATCGCCGTCGTCGGGCTTGATATGCTGCCGGAAGGGTCCAACCCGGATCTGTTCGTTCTGACTGTACCGTTGTCGCAGGGTAAGGACGGTTTGGCGATGCTGTCTTTTATAGGGGGGTTCTCGTCAGCAACTTCGATGGTGATCGTAACGGCCATGGCGCTGTCGACGATGGTGTCAAACCACGTCGTGATGCCGATCTGGCTGAACACGCATGAGCGAGTTGGGGCTGTACCCGGTGACGTGCGCAACATCGTATTGATGGCGCGGCGTATCTCGATCGCTGCAATCATGGCGTTGGGCTATTTCTACTACAGTCTGTCTGGCGGCGGCGCGGCGTTGGCCTCGATCGGGTTGGTGGCCTTTAGCGGTATTTCGCAAATCCTGCCCGCGATGGTCGGCGGATTGTTCTGGCGCGGAGCCACCAGAACCGGTGCCCTGGCAGGTTTGACCGTGGGTTTTGTGCTGTGGATCTACACGCTGCTTCTTCCCGGAATGGGGGCTGCGTGGATGCCCGAGAGTGTGTTGCTGAACGGACCATTTGGTATTGCATGGCTGCGACCTCAGGCACTGTTCGGGATCGAAGGTATCGACCCAATGGTGCATTCCGTGATGTGGTCAATTTCCCTGAATGCGGTTGTGTTCTGTGTCGCGTCCCTGCTGAGCTTTCCCAGCCCGTTGGAGCGGCTTCAGGGCGCGCAATTCGTCAATGTCTTTGACCACTCGGTCGCGCCGCGCGGTTGGACCGGGTCGGTTGCGCAAAGCGAAGACCTGATGATCATGACCCAGCGCATTCTGGGCACATTGCCCGCCCAAGAACTATTCCAGCGCGAGGCCGAGCTTCAGGGCGGGCGCTCACCATTGCCCGAGCCGACACCCGGGTTTCTGGCCCGGCTTGAGAGGGAGCTCAGCGGCTCAGTAGGGGCGGCGACGGCACATGCGATGATCGGGCAGATCGTGGGGGGTGCCTCGGTTTCGGTTGAGGACCTTCTGGCCGTTGCCGACGAATCTGCGCAATTGCTGGAGTATTCCAGCCAGTTGGAAGAGAAATCTGCCGAACTTAGTCGCACGGCACGCCAGTTGCGCGATGCCAACGCCAAGCTAACCCAAATATCCGAGCAGAAAGACAGTTTCCTCAGCCAAGTCAGTCATGAATTGCGCACGCCCATGACCTCGATCCGGGCATTTTCCGAGATCATGCGCGACACCCAGGGGCTGAGCGACGAAGAACAGACCCGCTATGCCGCAATCATTCACGACGAGGCGCTTCGCCTGACACGTCTGCTGGACGATCTGCTCGACCTCAGCGTTCTTGAGAACGGACAGGTCAGGCTGAACCTTGGCGATGATACGTTGCGTTCGGTTCTGGATCGGTCGATCTCCAGCGCGCTGGCGGGCACGGATCAGCGGCTGGTTGTGCGGCGCAGCAAGGCATCCGAGCGTATCCCCTTGCAAACTGATCTCGACCGCTTGGGGCAGGTGTTTATCAACCTCATCTCCAATGCGCGGAAATACTGTGATGCCGATGAGCCCGTTCTGACGATCTCGGCGCATGATGTGGGCGGGCAGCTGGTTGTGGACTTCATCGACAATGGCAGCGGGGTGCCGCCTGAGGCGCGGTCGATGATCTTTGAGAAATTCGCCCGGGTCGGAGGGGACAAGGCCGGCGGCGCCGGGCTGGGTTTGGCGATCTGCCGCGAGATCATGCACCGTTTGGGCGGCGATATCACATATCTGCCGGGGCAGGGCGGTGCGGCGTTCCGCGTCAGCCTGCCTTTGGCTTACCGGCAAGCGGCGCAATAGTTCGGTTTAAAGAAGTTTGTAACCTCTACCGGGTTACACCAAGACTCACGACAAGAAATCGGATGGTACCGAAGCCATGGCACACACGGCCGGCGCCGCTCTGGCGCGCAAATTGTCATTGGGGCAGGGGGATCTGGGGGATCGACCCCGCTCGATCCTGCGGGCGTTGCGTCTGGGCTTTGCGCGGGCCGCGGGTGAGCGTTTGAACCTTCCGTTGGCTGTTATCGGGGCAAAACAGGCAGATCGGGCGCAGGCCGGGCTTGCGGCCACATTGGCCGAGGATTGGTTGTTGTTGAAATTTTCGGGACCCGACGGGGTGGCGGCGGCCTGTCTGGATTTGAACTGCGTCTCGGCCATCGTTCAGACCCAAACCATTGGTGAGGTTACACCGGACGCGCCCGCCGAGCGGGGCTTTACGGATACGGACGCCGCCATGGCCGCACCACTGGTCGAGGATGCGTTGCGCCGTGCCGTCGGTCTGGTCGATGCTGCAAATCAGCAGGGTTTGACTGGGTATGAGTATGCCTCAAGGGCGGTGGACTTGCGCGGTCTGAACTTGTCGCTGGTGGCAGATAGCTACCGCGTTTTTGACCTGACTGTGGAACTTGGAGGTGGGTTGCGTCAGGGCCAGATCACGATCGTGCTGCCCGATCCGCCCGCGCCCGACGAAGCTGAGGTTGAGCTGGATGTCGACACAGGCCCTCGGCTGGAGCAGTCATCAGGCGTTGTCCGGGCCGAGCTGAACGCCGTGGTGTGCCGGATGAGGTTGCCTTTGGCGCATCTATCCGCGCTTGAGGTGGGCAGCCTGTTGCCGCTGACCGGCGCGCGATTGGACCGGACTGAGGTTCTGACGATCGAACGCACCCGCGCCTCGGTCGGGCGTCTGGGGCAGTCGGGCGGGATGCGCGCCGTTCGGCTGAACGAAAACGTACCGCTGCCCGCGCTGGATGCTTTGGAGTCCGCCGAATTCATAGAAAGCCGCCTCGCCAATGTCCGGGGCGAAATGGCTGACACAGGCGTAGATATCCTGTCCGACCCTCTCGATCTGGTCGCGAGCCCCTCGGTTGCCGATCCGGTCGACGACGACCTGAGCCTTGTTGAACCCGATCGAATGGCTGCAGAAATCTCGCAACTGGCGGGCCTCGATGGCCCGAAGTATGGGGAAGTCTGATCTAGTCTGACGTGTTGCGCAGTTGATCCAGAGTAGGGCGCAGCTGCTCCAACTGATACCCGGCATTGGTGGTGGCAGTCAGAATCTCATCCGTACTCATCTGGTCGCATTGACCCAGAGCCCAAACAACCGAACAACGCGTGCCGGACGCGCAATATGCCAGAACCGGGCCAGAGCTATTTTCGGCCATATTGCGTTGCCGGGCGACATTCTCGGGTGTCATGGTCTGGTGGGTCAATTCCAGCACCTCGTATTCCAGCCCGGCTGCGCGGACCGCGTCTCCGATGGCATCCGATTGCATGATCTCGGGAACTTCGGCATTGGGTCGGTTGCAGATAACCTTGACGAAGCCGGCCTCGGCAATGGCGGGCACGTCCTCGACAGTGATCTGCGGGGACACGGCGTAGCGGGGGGTTATTGGTCGAATCTCCATGCCAATTGATTAGGCCGCGTTGGCCGCCCTGTCCAGTTGCGCGCGCAGCCCCGGCGCCAACCGCATCCCCGCCGCCATCGCAACCAGAAAGACGGCGCTGCTGGTCCCGCCATAGGACAGTGCCGCCATGGCTGGGCCGGGGCATAGGCCGACCAATCCCCAGCCTGCGCCAAACAGGACCGAGCCGAGGATCAACCCTCGGTCAAGTTCGGGCCGGGCAGGGGTGGGAAATGTGCCGCCAGTCAAAGGTTGGCGGGTCTTGGTCATGCGCCACGCGACCAACATGGGCAGAATCGCGCCTCCCATAACGAAGGCCAGCGTCGGGTCCCATGCGCCGAAGATATCCAGCCAGCCCTGAACCTTTTGGGTGTCCGTCATCCCCGACAGCAACAGCCCCGCGCCAAACAACGCGCCTGATACCAAAGCGATCAACAGCCGCATCAGATCACCCCCAAACCGTGGCGGAACAGGGCCAAAACCACCGCTCCGGCAGCGATATAGATTAGAGTCGCAACAATCCCGCGTAGAGAAAACCGAGAGATGCCGCAGACCCCATGACCCGATGTGCAACCGTTGGCCAGCCGCGTGCCAATGCCAACGAGCAACCCGGCGACGACCAGAAGGCCCAGATTTTCTGTCAGGTGAGTTTGAGGCTGTTCGCTCATCAGACGGCTCATGATCAGCGGCATACCGATCAGCCCCAAGACAAATACCAGTTTCTCGCGCCTCGCCGGGCCGTCGATTAAACCTCCCAGAATGCCACTGGCCCCCATGATCCGGCCATTGCCAAGCAGGTAAAGCGCAGCGCCGCAGCCAATCAGGATGCCGCCACAAAGGCCCCATATCCAGTCCGGGTTCATTCTATGTCCATCCTATACTGTTGGCGCGGGTCACAGCTTGTTGATCGGCAACTTCAGGAAAACATCGCCCTGTTCGTCGGCCGGAGGCATCTGGCCCGCGCGCATATTGACCTGAAGCGACGGCAGAATCAGCCGGGGTTTGGAGAGTGTCGCGTCGCGCGCATCCCGCATTTCCACAAACTCTTCGATGCTGCGACCTTGCCCGATATGGATGTTCAGCGCTTTTTGCTCGCCCACCGTCGTCTCCCACGCATACTCATCCCGGCCCGGAGCTTTGTAGTCGTGCCCTACAAAAATGCGGGTCTCATCGGGCAGAGACAGGATTTTCTGGATTGAAGCAAAAAGGGTCTCGGACGAGCCGCCCGGGAAATCGCATCGTGCGGTGCCGAAGTCGGGCATGAACAAGGTGTCGCCGACAAAAGCGGCATCGCCGATCACATAGGTCAAGCAGGCCGGCGTATGACCTGGTGTGTGCAGCACATCGCCTCGCATCTGTCCGATGTGGAAACTGTCGCCCTCGCGGAAGAGGGCATCAAACTGGCTGCCATCGCGCTGGAACTCGGTCCCTTCGTTGAAGATTTTGCCAAAGGTTTCCTGCACCTCGACGATGTGATGTCCGATCCCGATTTTGCCGCCCAGTTCCTGCTGCAGATATGGCGCAGCCGAGAGGTGGTCTGCATGCACATGGCTTTCCAAAATCCACTCGGTCTTGAGGTCTTTGGCGTGTACATAAGCGATGATCTGGTCGGCAGAGCTTGTCCCCGTCCGGCCCGAGGCATGATCGAAATCCAGAACGCTATCGATAATCGCACAAGCGCGGCTGCTGTCTTCGTGGACGACGTACGAGACCGTAAAGGTCTGGTCGTCGAAGAACGCTTTCACTTTTGGCTTCATGGTTTCCTCCACTAAGACGACATATAAGAAAAGCAGAATGTGTTACAAGAGTCAGTTCGGTTTTTGATGTCCGTCAAGGCACGACATATGAAATTTGCCTAAACTTTAACCCAGACGCGCAGATTTGCCGAACAGGCTATTTTAGCGGGCAATAAATCGCCATCGTTTCCGGTAGCATCTTCGTGTCGTATCCGCGTTACCTATATCGGGGATACTGACAATTGGGAGGATCACAATGACGACAGATAACCTCTATTTCGAAGCGCAAGAGCTAGAGCAAAAACTTCAGAACGCGTGTCTGGATACCCGATTGGCGCTGCAGCCCAGTTTCAGCAAGATCGTAGATCGCATGCGTCAGCAAGGGATGCATGTTCCGTCGCGCATGCGCCATCTGGATGCGGCCCTGTGCGAGGACGCGATGGAAGCGCGGTTTGACAATTTGCCGATCTGATCGGTCGGGTTATCCCAGCGATATGCCCAGGATGACCAGCATCAGTCCCATGACCGACAGAAACAATGCTCCCAGGTTCCAGGGCAGAACACCCTGAACAACAGCGCGCAGTTCGTCATCTGAAAGGCCTGCCTTGCGGGCCTTCATAACGCGCAGAATACACCAGACCAGACCGACAAGACCGGCCACTGACAGGGCGGCGCCGCCCCAGGTAATGATTTCGAACATGGTTGCCTGCCTTTTCTGGTGCCGTGTTTTTGCGCTTAGCGGATCAGGGGCCTGCCGACAAGCCCGCCCATGGGATTGGGTGCTTGCGACCCGGGCACCGGCGATGTATCCGGCACCATGCCCGATGTCTCAGCATCGCAATTCAGCCTCTGGGAGAGACCTACATGGAAGACATGACCGAAGATCAGGCCGCCGCCAACTACCGCGTGACAGCAGGCGAGCTGCGCCAGTTCATCGAACGGATCGAGCGTCTGGATGCCGAAAAGAAAGATCTGGCCGAGCAGCAGAAAGAGGTCATGGCCGAAGCGAAAGCACGCGGTTACGACACCAAGGTCATGCGCAAACTGGTCGCTCTGCGCAAGCGCGACAAAGATGATATCGCCGAAGAAGAGGCGGTTCTTGAAATGTACAAGGAAGCGCTGGGTATGTAATGCGATGCAGCCCGTGTCAGGGCTGCAGCACCCTCACGCCCGGCATGGCGCGTAGTGCCGCGAGATCCTGTTCGTAGATCTCGGAAAACGCGCTGACAACGTCTGAAGTCCAGCCCGGAATCTCAAGCTCTTCCTCGATCTGCGCGGGATCGGCATGTTCATCAAACAGATGGGTCAGACTTTCCCGCAGCATATCGCGATCCTGCCAGGCAATTTGTTCCAGCAGTTGCGTCAGCTCTGCACGGCCCGCGTCTGTTAGCACCGAAGCAAGGAACGCGTATTCATGTTGCAGGGCCGCCTTGTCCGGTAGTCCCGCAAGCGTTCTGAGGATATCGCCCCAGATAAGCGGAGTGTCCTCGTTGGCCCAAAGCGTGATCTGAACGTTCGGAGCCGTTTCCCGCATGTCGTTGATCATGGTCAGCCAGTTCAGGCTGCTCAGGTCGGTGTTCCCCAGAACGGCTTGCCGCCGCTCTTCGGGCAGTGACATAAGCAGTTTCGAGATGAAGCTGGCCGGGTTCACCAGAGCGAAACACAGCTCGATCTGATCCGCCTCTAGAACACGGTCCAGGAACGCAATCCGCTCGGCTGCATTTGGATAAAACTGCCCGTGCAGAATCGCGGCTCGTCTTGGGCCAAAAACCTTGTCGCTGGATAGGACGGCGCGATCACAGGTGGTGCGGTCGGGAAGAACCTCGTTCAAGCCCATCAAGACATCTGGCAGAGGTACTCCGGTTGTCATGGAATCCGAGGCGACTTTCACAAAATGCCGCCCCTGCGCGAGGTCCAGAGGGATGACCCGCTGCTGGTTCAGAACCGACGCGTTCGCGATAAGGGTTTCGATCAACCGGTCATTGTCGGAAAAGGCCACGCCTGCGTGGATAACAACCTGCATCTTCGTCCTGTTTTTGCCGGGCTCCTTCCTCTGGTGTTACATCCTGCGCCTTCATCGGTAAATGCCGTAACTGGCAAGCCGTTGGGCGGCTGGTGAAGTCTTCGCAAAGAAATCGAGACTTCCCACCTGTCCGCAGAGGCCAACTAAGCCGAATGCGGTATCCGTTTGTAAAACCCGACATGGCCTAACCAGTCAAAACCTGCTGCTCATACATAGGGGAGGGGGCCTCGGCCAACGGATCGTCCTCGAGCGGGCAGAGCAATACCGCGAAAACAATCAGCGCCGCCAACAGTGCCGTCTTTATTTCTGCCAAAGCCCTTGATTTCATCACGCGTCCCTTCGCCGTGTAAGCCTCATTACCCCTTGAACGCTTTAGCCCCGAAATTCCGTCGAAAGATTTTTGCAGGTTTTTGTCTTTTTCCGCTTGCAGGCTCGCGCGGGAATTTATACATCCCTCCTCACTCAACGGCGCGGGCGTAGCTCAGGGGTAGAGCATAACCTTGCCAAGGTTAGGGTCGGGCGTTCGAATCGCCTCGCCCGCTCCATTGAGTTAAGGTCTTCGGACCAACATATGTATCTGATGCGGGCGTAGCTCAGGGGTAGAGCATAACCTTGCCAAGGTTAGGGTCGGGCGTTCGAATCGCCTCGCCCGCTCCAGATACAAACCTTCCCAAATGGTCGATCTCGACGTGAACGCGGTGCATCAGCGTTTTGCGTTGGCCCGGATGTCTTTCGCGACCGGGCCGATTCTGCAGCATCTAGGTTCATGTTAGAACGCCTTGAACGTCATCGTGGTCAAGGATCGTTCGATGTTTGGAATCACCAGCAGGTGTTCGTTGATGAAATGGCCCACATCCTCAGTCTCTGGGATATAGAGCTTCAACAGCAGGTCGTATTCGCCGCTTGTGGAATAAAGCTCCGAGTGAATCTCGCGCAGGGCGATCTCTTCGGCGACCTTGTAGGTGGTACCGGGTTTGCAGCGGATCTGGATGAAAACGCAGGTGGACATGTGCCGGGCCTTCTGACTTGAGTTTCCGGCAGGCTGGCACGGCCCGGACCTGTGTGCAATCCCCTGCAACAGTTTGAAGCGATTGCGCTGCGGGCACTGGATCAACCCGCCCAACCCCGTCTATAAGCTCCCTCGAAGCAAAAGGAATTCGCCCATGCGCAGCGCAAAGATCAGCCGTCAGACCGCCGAGACCGAGATCTCGGTCGAGGTCAATCTGGACGGCACCGGCCAGTATGACAACCAGACCGGCGTCGGCTTCTTTGACCACATGCTGGATCAGTTGGCGCGTCATTCGCTGATCGACATGACGATCAGCGCCAAGGGCGACTATCACATCGACGACCACCACACGGTCGAAGACACCGGCATCGCGCTGGGCCAGGCTCTGACGCAGGCATTGGGCGACAAGAAGGGCATCCGCCGCTATGGCGAGTGTCACTTGCCTATGGACGACGCTCAGGTGCGTTGTGCGCTGGATCTGTCTGCGCGCCCGTTCCTGATCTGGAACGTGGACCTGCCGACCCAGAAGATCGGCACCTTCGACACCGAGCTGGTGCGCGAGTTCTTTCAGGCGCTCAGCACCCATGGCGGCATCACGCTGCACATTGATCAGCTGCACGGTTTCAACAGCCACCACATTGCTGAGGCTGCCTTTAAGGCCGTTGCCCGCGCCCTGCGGGATGCGGTTGAAACCGACCCGCGCAAGGCGGATGCGATTCCGTCAACGAAGGGCGCGTTGTAAGCGTAACCCGAAAAGTGGGCACCGGTTTTCGGACAAGTTGCGCACAGAAAGGACTCAAATGCTCACCGCGATCATCGACTACGAGAGCGGCAACCTGCACTCGGCCGAAAAAGCCTTTCAGCGTATGGCGAAAGAGCTGGACGCGGGGGAGGTCGTTGTGACCTCGGACGCGGATGTCGTCGCGCGCGCGGACCGGCTGGTGCTACCCGGGGACGGAGCCTTCCCAGCCTGCGCCGCCGAGCTGCGTGGACACAAGGGCATCTATGATGCGATGGTTGAGGCGGTTGAACAGAAAGGTCGCCCCTTCCTTGGAATCTGCGTTGGGATGCAGTTGATGGCCTCAAAAGGCCATGAATATACCGAAACCGATGGTCTGGATTGGGTGGCTGGGGACGTGCTGCGGATCGAGCCTTCTGACGCTTCGCTCAAGGTGCCGCATATGGGCTGGAACGATCTGGTTCTGGATAGCGATCACCCGGTGTTTAACGGTGTGAAATCAGGCGATCACGTCTATTTCGTCCATTCCTACCATTTTCGCGTCGCGGATCCGGCGCAGCGGTTGGCTTATGTGGACTATGGGCAGGATGTCACGGCCGTGATTGGCCGCGACACGATGCTTGGGATGCAATTTCACCCCGAGAAAAGCCAGGATGTTGGCCTGCGTATGATCGGCAACTTCCTGACTTGGGCGCCGTAGGGCGTTACTGAATGCGAGTCCAGGTCTGCCCCCGGCAGACCAATCCGCCTGCGACACAGCCTTTGACCGTGAGCTGGTTCTGGCTGTCCAGTGTCATTTTGGAGTTGTAGGTCTTGTCGCGATCGGGGGCCCAGATCTTGCCGTTGTCATAGCTGCCACTGCCTTCTGCAACCATGTCCCAGATGATCTGTTTGCCCAGGTTTTCATAGTCCAGTATCTGGTCGCCATTGCCGTCAAATGCGCTGTCGATAGTGCCGCAAATTGCGCTGCCGCATTCGCTGATCGACACGTGCAGGTACCCACCTGTGTCGCCGGGTTGTGTTTTCCACAGCCCATCCGCCGGATCTGCCGCCATCGCGCCTGTGGCCAGCGATGCAAAAGCAATCGAAAGTGCAAGTTTCTTCATGATAACCTCCCTGATTTGGGTTCACTCTGGCCCGGTGTCGGGCTTCGGGCAAGATTGACTTTGCGTCGCTAACCCGCTTGTGCGATACGCCGCCCGTGTAACATTCAGATAAGGCCGCCCGACATGATCCTGTATCCCGCCATCGACCTGAAAGACGGCAACGCTGTTCGCCTGCTGCGCGGTGAAATGGACAAAGCCACCGTTTTCAATGAAGACCCGGCCGCGCAGGCCCGTGCCTTTGTTGATGCAGGATGTGAGTGGCTGCACCTTGTCGACTTGAACGGTGCCTTCGCGGGCGAGCCGGTCAACGCCGCTCCGGTCGAGGCGATCCTGAAGGCCTGCGACGTGCCCGCCCAGTTGGGCGGCGGTATCCGGGACATGGCCACCATCGAGACTTGGATCGAAAAGGGTTTGGCGCGGGTCATTCTTGGCACCGTTGCTGTCGAAAACCCCAATCTGGTGCGTGAGGCCGCAAAAGCCTTCCCCGGTAAGGTCGCAGTGGGTATCGACGCCCGAAACGGCATGGTTGCCACCAAAGGCTGGGCCGAGGAAACTGACGTGCAGGTCACCGATCTGGCCCGCAGTTTCGAAGATGCTGGCGTTGCGGCGATCATCTATACCGACATCAACCGCGACGGCGCAATGCAGGGCCCGAATATCGAAGCCACAGCCGCACTGGCCCAAGCCGTCTCCATTCCGGTCATTGCCTCGGGTGGCGTCAGCTCATTGAACGATCTCATCGCCCTGCGCGATTGCGGAGTTGAGCTGAACGGCGCGATCTCGGGAAGGGCGCTGTATGATGGCGCGATTGACCTGGCCGAGGCCATTCGCGCCTTGAACTAAATGTCCTACTGCGCGGCAGCCGAGGTCAGTTTCTTCAACGCACCGCGCATTTTCTCGATCACGGGCGAGTTTTCGACCTCGTCAAGTTCATCCATCGTCTCTTTCGGGTCTTCATAGGCCAGCCAGACCTGCCCGTTCGCATCCTCATAGGCCTGCACTTTCAACGGCAGGAACAGGCCCGCACGCGGGTCGATCTGCATAGCAGGTGTCCCCAGCGCGGGGTTGCCGAAGATAAGCACCTGATTGGGCGGAATCGGCGTGCCGACCTTTTCGGCCCCCGCTGCGTGGTCAATGCGTGCAAATACGGTCGCTCCCGCGTTGCCCACAGCGGCTTCGAGGGCGTCCAGCGCCTCGGGAACAGATTTTGTGGTTTCTACTTTAATGATATCGTCAGCCATTGCGGCAACTGCTCCTGCAAAAAGGAAAGTGGTGGTCAGAATAAGGTTTCGCATCTTATTGATCTCCTGATGAATTTGGGAACAGTTTTCACAGGTTTGAGAGGGGTGACAATCACAAGTCTGGCATCGGCGGGGCTTTGCCGGTAAGGGTGCGGGCAACAAAGGAAAGCGAATGCTGAAAACCCGTATCATTCCTTGTCTGGATGTCGCCGATGGCCGCGTGGTCAAGGGCGTCAATTTCGTGGGTCTGCGCGACGCGGGCGATCCGGTGGAATCGGCCAAGGCTTATGACGCCGCCGGCGCGGACGAGATCTGTTTTCTCGATATCCACGCCACGCATGAAAACCGCGGCACCATGTTCGACGTGGTTCAGCGCACGGCCGAGCAGTGCTTTGTTCCTCTGACAGTAGGTGGTGGCGTGCGTACCAAGGATGACGTGCGCGCCTTGCTGCTGGCGGGAGCGGACAAGGTCAGCTTCAATTCGGCCGCTGTCGCCAACCCGGATGTCATTGCCGAGGCGGCAGACCAGTTCGGCAGCCAATGCATCGTCTGCGCCATCGACGCCAAAACCGTCAGCCCCGGAAAATGGGAGATCTTCACCCATGGCGGCCGCAAACCCACCGGCATCGACGCGGTCGAGTTCGCGAAAACCGTGGTTGCCAAAGGTGCTGGAGAAATCCTGCTGACCTCGATGGATCGGGACGGAACCAAGTCAGGGTTCAACCTGCCGCTAACCCGCGCAATCAGCGACGCGGTGGATGTGCCTGTGATCGCATCGGGTGGGGTTGGCAATCTGGACCATCTGGTCGAAGGCGTCACCGAGGGCGGGGCGAGCGCCGTACTTGCGGCCTCGATCTTCCATTTTGGTGAATACACCATCCGCGAGGCCAAGGAACACATGGCCGCCGCCGGTATCCCGATGAGGCTGACATGAGCATTCTGCACGATCTGGCCGCCACAATCGAGGCGCGCAAAGGGGCGGACCCGGAGAACAGCTGGACAGCAAAGCTGCTGGCCAAGGGCCCAGAGAAATGCGCAGAGAAATTCGGCGAGGAGGCTGTTGAGGCCATCATCGAAGCCGTCAAGAACGACAAGGACGGGCTAACGGCCGAGGCCGCCGACGTGCTGTATCACCTTCTGGTCATGCTGGCCGCGCGCGACGTTGCGCTGGACGATGTGCTGTCGGAGTTGGCGCGGCGTCAGGGCCTTAGCGGTATCGCCGAAAAGGCCGCACGCCCAAAAAGTTAAGCTCAGTCTTCCGTCCGCGCCGAAGCGGTTCTATGATCATGTTTCACGGTCTATCGGTCGAGGGACATCACAATGATCAGAGCTTTGGCCTGCGTTCTGGCCCTCGTGACTTTGGGCGCCTGTGCGGCCCCGCCACCGTCCACCGGTGATGAAGTTCAGCGTCTTGCCTCGGAAATCCAAAGCCTTGGTCCCGATATCGACCCGGCTGAGGCCAACCGGGCCGCCCGCATTGCGTATTCCTACACCGCGCAGCTGGTGCAGGAATATGAGATCACCGACCCTCCGTTGATCCACAATGCCAAGGTCAACAAGGGCCTGCGCCCGCGTGGGTTATGCTGGCACTGGGCCGAAGATATCGAGCGGCGGTTGAAGCAAGAGAACTTCCAAACGCTGGACATGCATCGCGCCATCGCCAATGCCGACAATCCACTGCGAATCGACCACAGCACAGCGATCATCAGCGCGCGGGGCGAGTCGCTCTATGACGGCGTTGTGTTGGACCCGTGGCGCTATGGCGGGGTTCTTTTCTGGTCTCCGCTGCAGGAAGACACAAGATATGACTGGGTCCCGCGTGAGGTTGTTCTGGAAAAGCGCAGGCAAGAACAGGTGGCCCGCCTCAAACCCTACCCGGCGCAGTGACGCTATAGCTTGGAAGAAATGATGCCGGTGCTGAAGCCGCCCATGCGCAGTTCTCCGAACAGGCGCTGATATTCGATCTTGGGGCATCGATTCATCACCACATCCACGCCGCGCGCCTCAGCTTTGGCGGCGGCCTCTGCGTGTTCAACACCGATTTGCATCCAGATGGTGCGCAAGGATGGGAATACCTCCAGCGCCTCATCCACGATCGGAGGCACAGCCTCAGAGCGGCGGAAGATATCCACCATATCAACGTCTTCCGTGATATCTGACAGGGTGGCATGCACGGTTTGACCGAAAAGTTGCTTTCCCGCATGGCCGGGATTAACCGGGATTACGGTAAAGCCTTTCAGCGACAGATAGCGGGCTACGTAGAAACTCGGCCGCACCTCGTTCATGGACACTCCGACCACGGCAACGGTCTTGGTGCGCTTCAGAAGGGATCTCAGGAACTCATCAGAATAGTCAGCCATACCGCTACCCTATGCGACGGCTGAAAAAGAAAAAAGCGCCCAAGAAACCTTGGGCGCCAGTTGTTGGAACGAGGGACAGTGAAATGACCCGCGGCAGTTCCGTTCCGCGGTCACTGTGACATTTAGGCATGTTTTGGATAAAAAAAAGAGGGCACGCGCATTTTTGTGATGACTTTTCACAAACGGCGGAAGGTTGCCTATTCCCGATACAGAATCTCAGGCCAGTTCCCTTCGGCCTGATGGATGTATTCCAACTGATCCTCACGCCATTTCCGCTCAATTTCAGGCGAAAACGTCAAGTATAGGCGCCCATCTACCACCTGCCAGGCCCCCGGATCGGTTCCCTTGAGGATGCCCTGTGCCATCGCGTAGGAACAATAGCCCCCGAATTGAGGGGCAAAGGCGCGCGGATTCGACTCAAACAGCGCGCGGTTTTCGAGAGAGGCGAAATGCCATTCGGCTCCCTTCCACGTCACTGAAATCTCGGGGCGGCCCTGCACGGGTATGTCACCCTGAAAATAGGACACTGGATCGTATCCCGCCATCGCAGCCCCCTCGGGCGCGAAATACACGGGCATGGTCTGCGCAATAGCGGCAGAAGCGAGAAGAGTGGCGCTCAGCGCGCCAATGAGAGCGTGGCGGATTGGCATAGTTACAACGGAATCATGGACCCAGCATCTCAATCTGCAACGTTTTGCGCGGCGAGACACCCCAGATGACGCGGTTGTGATCATTCCAAGGCGTGAGGATCAGTCGAAGATATCCTCGATCACATCCCAGGCCTCATCCATCACGCGCGAAAACAAGGTTTTCTTCTTTTTCTTACGCTTGGATTTCGGCGGCGCGGCATGAGTTACCGCATGTTTCCTAGGCACGCTTTCGGTCACCTTGCGCTTGGGCAACATCTTGAGGTCATGCAACGGCGCGCCGCAGCTGGAGCAGCTCAGCTCATGCCGCTGCTTTCCCTTCAGGACAAGCGCCGCTCGGGTCCCGCAATAGCAGCAGGTGGCGATTTTCGATGGGCCAGAAATGACGCGCTCCTATCCTGTATACCGTGAGGCATATAGGGCGATCGCCGCCGCATTTGAGACGTTCAAAGATCCAAAACCACCGGCTGCGTCAATTTTCACCAGTTTGTCCACGGTTTCCTTGGTCTTTTGCCGCAATCCAGGGCCTTCTGCACCCAGCACCAGCGCCACTGGACTATCACGTTGATCCCCTATGGCGGCCTCGATCGTATCTTCGGCCTCACCATCGAGACCCAGCACCAGAAAGCCCATGCCCTGCAACTCGACAATCGCGTCGGCCAGATTGCGGACCCGCAAATAGGGCTGACGCTCCAAAGCGCCGCTCGCGGTTTTGGCCAGCGCCCCAGTCTCAGGCGCGGAATGGTGCCGAGTCCCGATCACAGCACTGGCGCCCAGCACCTCGGCCGAGCGCAGAATCGCCCCGACATTGTGCGGGTCTGTCACCCGATCCAGCAAAATCACGCGAGGGTGTTCGCGCCCGATACAGTTTTCGGTCAACCCGCCCCATTCCAGCGGCTTGACCTCAAGGGCGGCACCCTGATGGACTGATCCCTGATCAATCGGAGCGTTGAACTTTCTTGGATCGACCATCTCGGCCTCGGTGCCCGCAAAATCAATGGCTTCTGCCAGTTTGTCACGGGCGTTTCGGGTCACAATCAGGCGCAATTTCTGCCGTTTCGGGTTCATCAACGCATCGCGCACGGCGTGCAGACCAAACAGCCAAACCGTTTCCGAAGCGGCTGCTTTGCGCGCCTGTTCCTTTTCCACGACCCACTTGGGTTTCTTCATTTTATTGGCCTCCGGGCCGGGCGTTCGATTTCCTGCGTCAAAGCGGTATTTTCCTGTTGACGCTCCTTTGGTGCGCTAGTAATCACGCCTCCACGTCAGGTGCAACGCCTGACAGTGGGCGACAGGCCGCAAGGTGTGGCAGGGGACTGTAACTCCCTCGCGGAGACGCACGCCTGGTTCGATTCCAGGGTCGCCCACCACTTTCTCTAGCAGAAAATTTTGGCAAATCTATCAGTGTAGGCTGAGAAGCACTTCGATATCGCGGCGGCTCAACCGACGAAGAAGCGCCCTGTCTTCTGCCAGCAGAGACTCACCGCTTTCGATCTGTTTCTCAAGAAACGCAGCGATTTCGCTTGTGGGCTGATAGTAGAGGTCGATCTGCTGTTTACTCAGATCTTCAACCAACTTCCGGAGGAGTTGTTTCTGCTTTTCCGAGTCAAGATCTTTGCGCTTGTCTTCCAGCATGGCCATTCGCTTCGTTTGTTCACACCCAAATCGTAGGGCGGTGAGAGCGTTTGACAAAGGTGTGCCTCGCGACTTCTATTGAAGTCCGTTTTAGATCGGTGAGCGTGACACAGAGCCCAAAACAAGACGGGGCGCGCCGGAAACAAAGCGCGCCCCTATCACAGGGAGGAGAAACCGATCTCGCGTTCGAAACACACCATGAACGCTAACTCGTTACAGTGTTATCTATGGCGGTGTTCGGTTTTGTGTTCAGTAATGTTGTTCACACAGCGCACAGAGTTTTCAGTTTTTTCGAACGCGCCAAGCTTTGTTGTCACCAAGCGCGCTTGACCTTTGCTCCGCAAGATAGGTCGAAATCGACCATGTGCGTAGGTCAGCATATTGTTTTGCTTGAAAGTGGTGCCCCCACACGGACTCGAACCGCGGACCTACTGATTACAAATCAGTTGCTCTACCAGCTGAGCTATAGGGGCACTTTTTCAACTTGGTCCTTCGGTGCAGAGGCAGATCTTTTTCTCATTCAGATCAAGCCACGAAAGGCTAAGTTTTAAAAGTTAGAGCGTCACCTTGAACATTTTGGTCTATGCTCGCTGGGCAACGGCCAACTGGATGAGCAGGCGTATATGGCAAAATTTTTTGGCCCGCAACCCGCTAATTTGCTCAGTTTGCAACGTTGTTCAAACGCTACGATTTTAACTGGAGGCAGCCAATGGAACCGTTGGTATCCCTCCTTCGTAACTTGATCGCACCGGGCCGAAAAATACAGGCGTTCGCCAAAAAACGGATGCTTGGATCAAAGCGCCAAAACGAGGTTCGCAATTGCCGCAATGAGGATCGCCGTGAAGGTCAGGACCATCCCGATCTGGCGCAGAATCACGATCTGCGGGCTGCGGCCAAAGCCGTAGGCGTGCGACAAGCGACCGCCCAGCAGGCAGAGGCCCAACAGGTTCAGCATCAGCGCTCCGGCGCCCTGAAGCTCGATCATGGTGATCAATAGCAGTGCAAGGGGCGTGTATTCGATGAAGTTGGAGTGCGTCCGGATCACCTTGAGCATGTCCGGCTTGCCACCATCGCCATAGGAGACCTTGTCACTGCGGCGTTGGCTGATGACCAGGAAGCTCAGAACAATGTAAAGGATCGCCAGCAACGAGGCGTAGACTGGGGTGATGGTCAGCATCGTGTTCCTCCTGAGTATGAAAAAGGCCGCCCGGTTCCCCGAGCGGCCCTTGTGCTTTCGAAAACTAAACTGGTTATTCCAGTTCGACCAGCAGGTCCTTTGCGTCAATTTGGCCGCCGGGCTGTACATGGACGGTAGCGACCACCGCTTCGCGTTCGGCGTGGATGCCAGTTTCCATCTTCATCGCCTCGATGGTCAGCAGGAGATCGCCTTCCTTGACTTCTTGGCCTGCGGTGACCGCAACAGTAGCCACAACACCCGGCATCGGTGCGCCGATGTGGTTGGTATTTCCGACTTCGGCCTTCGGGCGGGCCTGTGTGGTGGCTGTCACAAGACGGTTTGGTACTCGAATGACGCGGGGCTGGCCGTTGAGTTCGAAGAACACTTTGACCTCGCCTTTTTCGTCGGTCTCACCAATGGCCTGACAACGGATTTCCAGCGTCTTGCCTGGGTCAATCTCGGCCGTGATCTCTTCGCCCGGCTCCATTCCGTAGAAAAAGGTGCGGGTCGGCAAGGTGCGCACCGGACCATAGGAGCGGTGACGGCCCATATAGTCGAGGAACACCTTTGGATACATCAGGTAGCCGTTCAGATCCTCGTCATCGACCTCTTTGCCGTCCAGTTGCTTGGACAGGTCGGCGCGGGTGGCCTCGAGATCAACGGCAGGTACGTTCTTGCCCGGACGCTCGGTATTGGGGGCCTCATCCTTGAGGACTTTCTGAAGGATTGCAGGCGGGAAACCACCGGGAGGCTGGCCCAGGTTGCCGCGCATCATATCCACGACCGAGTCGGGGAAGGCCACATCGGTTGTTGGGCTTTCCACTTCCTCTCGCGTCAGGCCCTGGCTGACCATCATAAGCGCCATGTCACCAACAACTTTGGACGAAGGCGTCACCTTCACAATGTCACCGAACATCTGGTTCACGTCAGCATAAGTCTGGGCGACCTCGTGCCAGCGCTCTTCCAGCCCCAGAGAGCGCGCTTGCGCCTTGAGGTTGGTGAACTGGCCGCCGGGCATCTCGTGCAGATACACCTCAGAGGCCGGAGCCTGCAGGCTGGATTCAAAGGCCGCGTACTGGCCACGCACAGCCTCAAAGTAGTCGCTGATCTCACGGATCGACTTAATGTCCAGGCCGGTATCCCGCTCGGTATGGCGCAGCGCTTCGACCACAGTGCCTAGCGTCGCTTGAGACGTGTTGCCCGAGAAACTGTCCATTGCGCAATCTACCGCGTCGACGCCGGCCTCAGACGCCGCCAGAATGGTGGCGCTGGCGATGCCTGCGGTGTCATGCGTGTGGAAGTGGATCGGCAGGCCGACCTCTTCCTTCAGCGCGCGGATCAGAATCTTGGCCGAGGCCGGTTTCAACAGACCTGCCATGTCTTTCAGGCCAAGAATATGCGCCCCTGCATCGCGCAGCTCCTTCGCCATGCCGACATAGTATTTCAGATCGTATTTCGAGCGGTCCGGGTCCAGAATATCGCCAGTATAGCAAACGGTGCCTTCGCAGATCTTGCCGCTTTCAACGACCGCATCCATCGCCACGCGCATGTTTTCAACCCAGTTGAGCGAGTCGAACACGCGGAACACATCAATCCCTTGCGAAGCCTGGCGCACGAACTCCTGCACCACATTGTCGGGGTAGTTGGTATAGCCAACACCGTTTGCGCCGCGCAGCAGCATCTGCGTCATCAGGTTCGGCATCCCGTCGCGCAGGTCACGCAGGCGCTGCCACGGGCATTCCTGCAGGAAGCGATAGGCCACGTCGAACGTCGCGCCGCCCCAGCATTCCACCGAGAACAGCTGCGGCAGGTTTGCGGCATAGCTGGGCGCGACCTTGATCATGTCGATCGAGCGCATCCGTGTCGCCAGCAACGACTGATGACCATCCCGCATGGTGGTGTCGGTGATCAGCAGCTGACGCTGGGCTTTCATCCAATCGGCCACGGCCTGCGGGCCCTTTTGCTCCAGCAGGTTGCGGGTCCCCATCTGGGGTTCGGCTTTCTGAGCGGGGGCTTTCGCCTCTTTCAGATCAGCGCGCGGCTCCGGGCGATCCTTGGTCTCTGGATGGCCGTTGACTGTGATGTCCGCGATATAGGTCAAAACTTTGGTGCCCCGGTCACGACGCTTTTTGAAGGCGAACAGGTCGGGGGTCTCGTCGATGAACTTGGTGGTGTATTCATTCGACAGGAAGGTCGGGTGCTTTAGTAGGTTTTCCACGAAAGCGATGTTGGTAGAGACGCCGCGCACGCGGAATTCACGCAGGGCGCGATCCATCCGGGCAATTGCCTTTTCCGGTGTCGGCGCCCAAGCAGTGACCTTGGTCAGCAGCGAGTCGTAGTAGCGCGTGATTACGCCGCCCGCATAGGCGGTGCCGCCGTCCAGACGGATGCCCATACCTGTGGCCGAGCGATAGGCGGTGATGCGGCCATAGTCCGGGATGAAGTTGTTCAGCGGGTCTTCGGTGGTCACACGGGTCTGCAATGCGTGGCCGTTCAGGCGGATCTCATCCTGATTGGCTTTGCCAGTGGCCTCGGCCAGCGTCTTGCCCTCGGCGATCAGGATTTGAGCCTGCACGATGTCGATGCCGGTGACCTCTTCGGTGACGGTATGCTCCACCTGAACGCGCGGGTTCACTTCGATGAAGTAGAACTTGCCGGTGTTCATATCCATCAAGAATTCGACGGTGCCCGCGCATTCATAGTTCACATGAGCGCAGATGCGGCGCCCCAGCTCACAAATCTCGGCGCGTTGTTCTTCGGTCAGATAGGGGGCAGGAGCGCGTTCAACCACCTTCTGGTTCCGGCGTTGGACCGAGCAGTCACGCTCATAGAGATGATAGATCTCACCGTGCTTATCGCCTAGGATCTGAACCTCGACGTGACGGGCGCGGGTGATCATCTTTTCCAGATAGCCTTCACCGTTGCCAAATGCGGCCTCGGCCTCGCGGCGGCCTTCCAGAACCTTCTCTTCCAGCTCATCCTCGGACAGGATCGGGCGCATGCCGCGTCCACCGCCGCCCCAGCTGGCCTTCAGCATCAAAGGGTAGCCAATCTCGGCCGCCTCTTTCTTGATCGTGGCCATGTCATCGCCCAGAACTTCGGTAGCGGGGATAACCGGCACGTCGGCGGCGATGGCAACCTTGCGGGCGCTGGCCTTGTCGCCCAGGGCGCGCATGGTTTCGGCCTTGGGTCCGATGAAGGTGATGCCGTTCTGAACACAGGCATCCACGAAGTCCGGATTCTCGGACAGCAGGCCGTAGCCGGGGTGGATCGCGTCCGCACCCGACTCTTTGGCAACGCGGATGATTTCGTCAATCGACAGATATGCCGCGACGGGGCCAAGACCTTCGCCAATTCGGTAGGCTTCGTCCGCCTTGAAACGGTGCAGGCCTAACTTGTCTTCTTCGGCAAAGACCGCAACGGTGCGTTTACCCATCTCGTTGGCTGCGCGCATCACGCGAATGGCAATCTCGCCGCGATTGGCGATCAGGATCTTCTTGAAATCGGTCATTTTGGGTCCCGGTCTTGGTGTTTCGGCCGTGTTCATAGGCGGAGAATACGCGCAGGTGTATCAGTGGTTCTGGGTATAACCGGCATGTTAACGCTCGCAAACGGCCATTGTTCGCGCGTTTCTTGTAGCGTTGCTGCGCCGCAGCATCAATCTTCGTGATAAATCGTCTTGATTTGGGTCAGGTCGGCAAGGCCCATCTGCCCCATATTTGCGAGCATATCCTGGCGTAACAGATCAATCACATGAGCTGGTCCTTTGGGGCCAAGCGCCGCCAGCCCATACAAAAAGGCCCGTCCAAGCATGACGAAATCGGCCCCTTTGGACAAAGCGCGTAGGATGTCCAACCCGCCTTCGATGCCGCTGTCGAAGATCAGAGGCAGGCTGGTGGCACTGCGAATCTCGGGCAGAACTTCGATGCTGGCGGGGACACCGTCAAATTGACGCCCTCCGTGGTTAGAGACCCAAAGCGCATCCACCCCGGCTTGTTCAAGCATTTCGGCATCGTCGGGGCGCATGATTCCCTTTATCACGAAGGGCCCATCCCACTGATCGCGCAATCGTTTGACGTATTCCATGTCCGGTGACGTCCGCAGCAAGTACCCGACATGGGCCGTGAGCGGCATCGATTTTGTGTTGTCGATATATTTGTCCAACGTGCGCATTTTGGGCATGCCCTGTCGCAGCATCCCAAACGCCCAAGCCGGGCGCCGCGCGACTTGGGCCAGCAATCTCGGCGTCAGCCTTGGCGGATGGGTCAGCCCTGAGCGTGTCTGACGCTCTCTTCGGGACGCGACAGGAACATCTGCCGTCAGGACTAACGTTTTAAATCCTACCTGTCGGGCGCGGGCTAGAAAATCTGCTCGAATCTCTGGGTCCCTAGGCGGGTAAAGCTGGAACCAGGCGTTTTCACCCAGATGAGGGGCCAGATCCTCCGGGGATTGGCTGGCCACCGTTGACAGTGTGTAGGGCAGAGAGGCCTGCGCAGCCGCACGCGCCAAAATGCCTTCTGCGTCCGGCCAGATCAGGCCCGACATGCCGATCGGCGCGATTCCGAAAGGAAGTGGGCAGTCCCGCCCCAAGAAGCGCGTGCTAGTGTCGTATTCCAGTTCACCCTTTAGAATCGAGGGGAGTAGTCGCACTGAATCCAGCGCTGTTCGGTTTCGGAGCATGGCCGTTTCGGTCCCTGTTCCGCTTTCGGTATACTCCCAGACAAAATGCGGAAGCCGTCGTCGGGCGCGGCGTTTCAGGTCGGCGATGCCGGGATAGGTGCTGTGCAGGTCCATGGCGTTTGATCCGACCTACACTGCGATTCGGCAAGGGGATCACGCCGCGTCAGGCCTATGTTTGAGCGATTTCGGCCCCGGACGTTCAGCCGCCGAGTCGGTATGACCATTTGCAACGCCCACCTGATTTCGACCGTTGTCCTTGGCTGAATAGAGGGCATCATCGGCCGCTCGCATCAAGTCTTGCGGCATCGTCCCATGTGCAGGGTAATGCGCTACCCCGACCGAGATCGTGATCCGCGGCAGGGATTTGTCGCCATATCTGACCGAGACGGCCTCGACCGCTTGGCGCAGGGTTTCAGCCCGTGTCACCGCATCATCAGGCGTGTTGTCGGGGAGAATCAGCATGAATTCTTCGCCACCGATGCGGCAGGCGATCTCATCGCGGTCGCACCCCTGTTCCAAGGCGGCGCCCACGGCGCGTAGAACCATATCACCCGCGTCATGCCCATGTGTGTCGTTGAATTTCTTGAAATGGTCGACATCCACTGCAATCAGGCTGAGCGGTGCTCCGGTCTGCTGGCTGCGGCTGATTCCCCGGCGGAGGCTGTCGGTCATGTGGCGTCGGTTGAACAACCCCGTCAGAGGATCGCGCACGGATTGGTCATGCAATTGATCACGCATCCGCACATTGGCAATCGCCATGCTGATCTGTTCCGCGCAGAGCTGCGCCAGTTTCTTGCTGGCGTGAAAGACCTCACACTTCCCCTCGTTCGCGCGCAGGTGCAACAGGCCGATCGTTTCGCCATGAGCGAGAATTGGAAAACAGAAATAGGCCCGCCCGTCATGGGGTTCCGCATGCTCGCAGACAAAATCAATTTCGGAGGCACCGAATTCATAGGTCCGTCCACGGCGTAAGCCCCAGCAGCCCTCGGGGTGGATATGCGCCTTGTGGGTGCCACCGTTCCAACTGGCGCATCCGTCCAGAACATCGCGCGAGTTGGAATAGACGTAAACGCTGCCCTCAGCCTCGGGCAGGATATGCGTCATGAATCGTGAGACCATGTCGAACAGCTCATCCAGCGAGCGGCTGGATTGCAGCCATTCATTCAACTCGCCCAGCAGTCGGACCTCGCGCGCGAGGCGCAGTTGGTCATCCATCAACTCTCGTTCTTTCTGCGCACGCACGCGAAGCACGCCCAACTGCCTGCGATTGTTGCGATGCACGATCAGAATTACGGCGGACAAAGCCAGTAGGACCACCGCACTAATCGCGACCAGCGACATTCGAACCCGGCCAATGAACAGGTTTCTTAAATCAGTGATGTCGGTATAGAACTCAATCGCGCCGAGGAATTTTCCGCTCTGAATTACAGGCGTATAGATTTCGGCCACATGGCGGGTGTTGCTGTCCAGATTCTCCAACTGGTCGGCGTTCAGCGAGTCTACCTCGGCGATGGGCTTTTCCTCATGCTTGTAGAACAGGTTGCCCATGGCAACTACGTCCGTGAAATAAGGTTTGGTACTCACCGAGCCGACATCGCCATCGCGGGTCGACCAGAAAACCTCACCCGAGGAATCAAACAGTTTGAAACGATAGATATCAGAGGTTTCAGGCAGCAAGCTTAGAAAAGCCTCATCATGTTGGCTGAGGATGTGTCGTTCGAAACTGGTCTTGACGTCAAAAAGCTGGCTTTCCACTTTCCTTTCAAGGCGTACGGCGTGATGGCGCAGATCCGATTCCAGCATGCGATCCACAAGCGGGGCAGGCAGCGTATAAATCCCCCAACCGGCCAAAGCCGTCAGAGCGATCAGCACTGCCGTGCTGACAAAGACCTTCAGCTTGCCGATAAGGCGTGCTTTTGCTGTCTGTTCCATACCCGCGTTCTCCCACAAAGTGCAGAGCAGCATCGGCAACAGGTTTTGACAGAGTGTTAACTTCCTTGCATGCGGGCGCGTGAAAATGATTAAGATTTGTATGACCCCGAAGGAAAATTCGCGCGAACAAGGCGTGAACAAACCCTTTTCCTTTTGGCCCATCCAGCGTAGTTTGCCGATATGAGCAGTTTTGACGAAACGGACGCCTTTGAGGGCGCATCGCTATCAGCGCGGGCGATGGCTCGCAGGTCTCCACCGGACGACCGTCACTTGAAAGGCTTGAATCAGGCCCAAGAGGAAGCCGCCAAACAGGTTTTTGGGCCGGTTTTGATTCTCGCTGGTGCCGGGACAGGGAAAACAAAAACTCTGATGGCGCGACTTGCGCAACTCGTTAAATTTGGTCACGCATCTCCGCACCAGATATTGGCGGTGACTTTCACCAATAAAGCTGCGCGTGAGATGGCAGACCGGTTGGCGAAGACCCCGTTTGAATTGGATCACCCAATCAGGTGGATGGGCACGTTTCATTCCCTTAGTGCAAAATTGCTGCGTCGTCACGCCGAATTGGTTGACCTAAAGTCGAACTTCACAATTCTGGATACCGATGATCAACTGAGGTTGCTCAAACAGTTGCTTAAGGTCAACAATATTGACGACAAACGCTGGCCTGCACGGATGCTGGCCGGAATCATCGACGATTGGAAAAACCGCGCACTGACGCCAGGCAAGGTGCCCGCAACTGACGCTGAGGCATTCAACCACAAGGGCATCGAACTGTACACCCAGTACCAAGGCCGCTTACGTGATCTGAATGCGGTGGATTTTGGCGACCTGCTGCTGCATATGGTCACGATTTTTCAAACACGACCTGATGTACTGGAAGTTTATCAAAACCGGTTCCGTTACATCCTCGTGGATGAGTATCAGGATGCCAACGTCGCTCAGTACCTCTGGCTTCGTCTGCTGGCCGCAGGGCACAAGAATATCTGTTGCGTGGGCGATGACGACCAGTCGATCTATGGCTGGCGCGGCGCCGAGGTGGGTAATATCCTGCGGTTCGAAAAGGACTTTCCCGGCGCCTTCGTAGTGCGGTTGGAACAGAACTACCGCTCGACCCCCCATATTCTGGCGGCTGCGTCGAATGTGATCCGTGGAAATGAAGGCCGCTTGGGCAAAGAGCTTTGGACCGACGCCGAGGATGGTGAGAAGGTCCGTCTGATCGGCCATTGGGATGGCGAGGAAGAGGCGCGCTGGATCGGGGAAGAGATCGACGCGATGCAGGGCGGCACGCGTGGTGTGCGCCCGATGAACCTCGACCAAATCGCTATTCTGGTCCGCGCGTCGCATCAAATGCGCGCGTTTGAGGATCGGTTTCTGACGATTGGTCTGCCCTACAAGGTGATCGGCGGCCCTCGGTTCTATGAGCGGATGGAGATTCGCGATGCCATGGCCTATTTCCGGTTAGTGGTCAGCCCCGAGGACGATCTGGCGTTCGAGCGGATCGTGAACACACCCAAACGCGGTCTTGGTGACAAAGCGCAGCAGACGATTCAGGTTGTTGCTCGCCAAAACGGGGTATCTCTGGTCGAAGGGGCGCGGATTGCGGTTGAGAACCAGTTGATCAAGGGCAAGGGCGGTAAGGCTCTGCGCGAGTTGATCGACGGATTGGCGCGGTGGAATGGACTGACGCGAGGGCCTCGGATCGAAGTCGATGACGACTCGGTTATTGACGACGGGGTGTCGCCCATTCGCTATGGTGCGCCGGAGCACACGCATATCGAGCTGGCGCAGATCATCTTGGACGAATCTGGCTATACCGGGCATTGGCAAAACGACAAGACGCCCGAAGCGCCGGGCCGGTTGGAGAACCTCAAGGAACTGGTGAATCAGCTAGACAATTTCGAGAACCTGCAAGGGTTTTTGGAGCATGTCAGCCTGGTGATGGACAATGAACAAGAGGGCGACGGGGCGAAGGTTTCGATCATGACCTTGCACGCGGCAAAGGGGTTGGAGTTTCCCGCCGTGTTCCTGCCGGGGTGGGAGGACGGTTTGTTCCCCTCGCAACGCTCCATGGATGAATCGGGCCTCAAGGGCCTCGAGGAAGAACGGCGTCTGGCATATGTGGGCATTACCCGCGCTGAGGAGGTCTGCACGATTTCTTTCGCGGCCAATCGGCGGGTGTTCGGGCAATGGCAGAACGCAATGCCATCGCGGTTCATCGACGAATTGCCTGAGGACCATGTGGAGGTTCTGACGCCTCCGGGGCTGTATGGCGGCGGGCAACCGGCCGCGACGATCGAAACCCGCGCGGCTGAGGCGAATGTATACAACTCTCCGGGCTGGAAGCGGATGCAGGCGCGGCAGGGCCAGTATGGAATGTCCCAGCCCAAAGAAAGCCGGAATACAGTGGTTGATGCCACGGCCATTGCCAGCTTCACCTTGGGTGAGCGGGTGTTTCACCAGAAATTCGGCTACGGCGCGGTTACCGGCATCGAAGGCGATAAGGTCGAGGTCGATTTCGACAAAGCAGGCGTGAAAAAAGTTGTTTCCCGTTTCCTGACCGCCAAAGACGACGTTCCGTTCTGACCGCTAGAGGCCTTCGACCAGCACCAGATTAGCCGTTGCGGTCTGGCGCCTGATCTTGGCCAGTTCAACATAGTCAGGGTCGTCTTTCCACGCCCGGGCTGCGGCCATTTCAGGGAATTCCATCAGCACGATACCTTCTTCGGCCCAATTGCCTTCGACGAGCTCGACGGGTTTTGAAGAAATGGTCAGCAGGCGCCCGCCGTGCCGGTCAAAGATTGGCATGAAACCTTCAAGATACTTCTGATACCCGTCCGGGTCATGAATGGAAATCTGGGCGATGAAATAGGCGGCCATGACGCACTCCTGAATAATCGTAACTGCGCCGATCTTATTCCGTTTGCCCAAAAAGCAAAAACGGCGGTTTCCCAGGGAGGAGGAAGGGAAACCGCCGTTCTTTTCTACATCAGGGCAGGGAGGAGGAGAGCCCCGATGTATCCGAACCCGGGTTTGAGCCCGGTATGAGGAAGACGCGGTGACGTCAGGGAGGAGGAAGACGTCACCGCGCGCTTTCAACACCGGGCAGGGAGGAGGAGAGCCCGGTGTGTCTTGGTCCGGCGTTGCGAGGCCGGTATTTGGTGCGGCGACGTCAGGGAGGAAGAGAGACGCCGCCGCTGATTACAGACCCTAAAGGGAGGAGGAAGGGTCTGATCTCGTGTATTCCTGTGCGCTTAACGCGCTGTGAAGTCGTCAGCCGCCTGACGGGCCAGGCCGCGGATCATTGCGCGGCTTAGGCCGAGATCGGCCAGTTCGCGGTTCGACAGCGCGGACAGCTCACTTACCGTCTGGCGGTACAGGCGGTAGCGGGCAAAACGTGTCTTTGCGGCCTCGACCAAGGTGGTGATACCGCCAAAGTGAGTGCCTTTAAGTGCCGGTGTGTTTGTTGCCATTGCCATCTTGTTATTCCGTTCATTCTTGTCTTGCTGACCGGTGCCAGCGTTTGCTTGAGGATGAAAATAAGTGAATGCTGCGATTGCACAATAGCCCGCAACGTCAATGCTGCTATGCAGCAAATGCATGGATATCAGAGCCTTGTCAGTCGCGGTTTGAAATCACCCATGATTTTTTGGGGTTTGCGGGACCTTGGGCGCTAAGTCTTGGTTGAGCAAAGAGTCCTTCTCACCATTCGACTTGCCCGGAGTTTGAGCGCAGCTGCGAAAGTTTGTGCGTTTGATGGACGCTTTGTTTCAACTCGATCACGAGAAAGCGATCTTGGATCTTGGCTTGGGAATTCGTGGGAGTAGATCAAAGCGGCCACATTCCACGCGGTTTCCTTCTGTGTGATTCTTTGATTTTTGCGTTGCTGATGGGTTTCAGTCGGCAATATTTACGAGAATTCGAAATTTTTTGGGAAATCATGGGCGATCGTGGGGGTTTCTTGAGGTCACCATATATAGCTATCGAATAATCTTTGGTGTCGATATGAGGTGTGTAAGTTCCGAAATTGGCTTAAAACTTACCTTGTTTTCATGGTTTGCATTAGACGGTGTCCAAAATTTCCTATTGATTTCCATGAATTCCCATGTCATCCCTAATGCATCCGATGAGGACGAGGCAGCAGGGGCAGCAAACGACCCCAACCAAAAATAATCAGGTTTCATACAGGCAACTCGCTTTCATCACTCAAGAGATCCGGCGCGCGGGCGAGCAGACATCCCCCCAGGTGGCGCGTGCAGCTGGACATCCCGCAAAGCGGGCCAATGCGGCGGGTTGATCAGTGGCAGCAGATCAACCCGCCGTTTTTCATCCGGGGGGAACGTGAAATTCAAGTGGGGCGCAAGCGAAAGGGACAGTCGTCTTGGCGCGCAGGTTTAGAGGTGAAAGCCACCATAAGGTGGACACGAAGGGCAGGGTCTCGATCCCGGCCTCGTTTCGCCGTGTGCTTGAATCGTCTGACCCCAATTGGCAGCCCGGTGACAATCCTGAGCTTGTGATTGTCTATGGCGACCACCGCCGCAAATATCTGGAATGCTATACCATGCAGGCGATTGATGACGTCGACGACAAGATCGACGCTCTGCCGCGTGGCTCGATGGAGCGTAAGATGCTCCAACGCATGTTCCATGGTCAGTCCTTTCCCACAAATGTGGATGAAACAGGGCGTCTGGTTTTGCCGGCCAAGCTGCGCAACAAGATCGACCTAGAGAATGAGGCGTTCTTCATAGCAGCCGGTGACACCTTCCAGATCTGGAAGCCCGAGACCTATGAGGTCGAGGAGCTAGCCAAAGCCGAGGAATGGATGGACGATCTGCCGGATGATTTCGACCCGATGGTCTATCTCGATGGCGTTGGGGACGCGTAACGGCATGTCCGGCGCGGTCTCTTCATCTTCGAACCCACATATTCCTGTCTTGCTGCGCCCTTTACTGGCGGCGGTATCTCCGGTGGCGGGCACTTGGCTAGACGGCACGTTCGGTGCAGGTGGGTATACGAGAAGTCTGCTTGAGGCTGGGGCCGAGAAGGTGATCGGCGTGGATCGCGATCCGCTGGCATTTGAAATGGCCGCAGACTGGGCAGGCGACTATGGCGACCGCCTTGTGATGCAGCCCGGTGTATTCTCTCGCATGGATGAATATGCGCAGGATCTTGATGGGGTTGTACTGGACCTCGGGGTTTCGTCCATGCAGCTGGATCTGGCCGAGCGCGGCTTTTCTTTCATGAAAGACGGCCCGCTCGACATGCGCATGAGCCAGAAAGGTGAAAGCGCCGCCGATCTGGTCAACAACGCGACCGAGGCGCAATTGGCCGACATCCTGTTCCACTACGGTGAGGAGCGTGCGAGTCGGCGTATCGCCAAGGCTATTGTTAAAGCCCGCGCCGAGGAACCAATCACCACGACCTTGCGTTTGGCCGAGATCATCGAATCCTGCCTGCCGCGTCCCAAGCCGGGGCAATCGCACCCGGCGACGCGCAGTTTTCAGGGCTTGCGGATTGCGGTGAACGCGGAATATGACGAGCTGTTTCAGGGTCTTATGGCTGCCGAGCGGGCTTTGAAGCCCGGCGGGCAACTGGCCGTTGTGACCTTTCATTCCATCGAAGACCGCATGGTTAAACGGTTTTTCCAATCTCGGGCCGGTAAGTCGGGTCGTGCCAACCGCTATGCGCCCGAGATGGAACAGGAACTGCCACAATTCACGCTCAAAACACGCAAGGCCGTCGGGCCGGACGAGCAGGAATTGCAGGAAAACCCGCGTGCGCGCTCGGCCAAGCTGCGTGTTGCGATCCGTACCGAGGCTCCGGCGGGGGAAATTGAGGCCCGCGCCATTGGGATGCCACAACTTGGGGGAAGGGCAAAATGAAGAGTGTTCTGTATGTGTTGACCGCTCTGTCCGTGTTCGGATTGGCTCTGTGGGCCTATCAAGAGAATTACCGGACCCAGCAAGTTGTGAAGGAAATGCAGGCGCTGCAGGGTGAGATCGGCTTGGCTCAGGTTAAGCTGGCGGTTCTCAATGCCGAATGGGCCTATCTGAACCGCCCTGATCGTCTGCGTGAGTTGGCCGATTTGAACTTCGAACGCATGGGCCTGCTGCCCTTGCGGGCCGAGCAATTCGGGCGCGCGGATCAGATCGCCTATGCCGAGGACCCCGACCTGCCGGTTGTTGACCCGATCGAGTTGCAGGCGATCACGGATATTCAGGCCCTGGGTGAGGTGCAGATTCCATGACCCGCACCCCCCTCCGCCCTCTGGCCCGCGTTCTGGATGCCCGCGCGAAAGGCGAAAACCCAAAGGTCATCGAGCGCGAGAATATCCGCCAACGTCATGAAAAGATGAAAGATCGCGCCCGCGCCCGCGCCGAGGGGCGTCTTTTGGTTTTGGGCCTGTTCTTCTTTTGCGCCTTCTCGGTTGTGGGTGTGCGTATGGGAATGCTGGCGACGTCCGAGGCGCAAGAGCCGCTGGCCAGCGCGCCCGGTGCTTCGATTGCAATGCAGCGCGCCAATATCGTTGATCGCGAAGGCCGCATTCTGGCGACCAATCTGGATACCTACTCGGTCTACGCGCAGCCGCCGTTGATGATTGATCCGATTGCGGCAGCTGATCAGCTGGTCGCGATCTTCCCGGATCTCGACAAAGAGCGTCTGGTCAAGGACTTCACCGGTAAACGCAAGTTCCTTTGGATCAAGAAACGCATCTCGCCCGAGCAGAAACAGGCGGTGCATGACATAGGCGATCCGGGCATCCTGTTCGGCCCGCGCGAAATGCGCCTCTATCCGAATGGCAAGCTGGCGGCGCATATTCTTGGCGGTTCAGGCTTTGGCCGCGAAGGCGTGAGTGCTGCCGAGGTGATCGGCGTTGCGGGGGTCGAGAAGAAGTTCGACGACTATCTGCGAGACCCGGCCAACGGCAATAAGCCGTTGCAACTGTCGCTCGACCTGACCATTCAGGCAGCGGTCGAGCAGGTGTTGTACGGCGGCATGAATATCATGAACGCCAAGGGGGCCTCCGCGGTTCTGATGAACGCGCATACGGGCGAGGTGATCTCGGCCGCGTCGCTGCCGTCCTTCGACCCCAATGACCGTCCGCGCCCACCGACCTCGGGCTTTGATCCGTCAGATAGCCCTCTGTTCAATCGATATGTACAGGGTGTCTATGAGCTGGGGTCGGTTTTCAAAATCTTTACCGCCGCGCAGGCGGTCCAGCTTGGCTTGGTGAACTCCGAGACCGTCATCGACACCTCCGGTCCGATGAAGATCGGCCGTTTCCCAATTGGTGAGTTCAACGGCAAGAACTATGGCAAGATCAGCGTGGCGGATGTGATCGTCCACAGTTCGAACCGCGGAACTGGACGGCTGGCTTTGCAGATCGGTTCAAGACGCCAGCAGAGCTTTCTGGAAACGTTAGGCATGTTCGAACCCACCCCGTTTGAGATTGTCGAAGCCGCAGGCGGTGCCCCGCTAAAGCCCAAAAAGTGGGGTGAGTTGAGCACGGTCACCATTTCTTACGGCCACGGTCTATCGACCAGCCCGATGCATCTGGCGGCGGGGTATGCCGCGATTGCCAATGGCGGGCACTATGTCAGCCCCACGATCCTGCGCCGCAATGGCCCTCAATATGGCCCACGGGTGATGTCGGAAAATACCGCGCGTCAGGCACAGAAGATGCTGCGCAAAGTGGTGACCGACGGCACGGCCAGTTTTGCTGAGGTCAAAGGCTATGATGTGGCGGGCAAGACCGGTACGGCCGACAAGCCCAAACCGCGTGGTGGGTATTATGATGACAAGGTGATCGCCACTTTTGCCACCATCTTCCCGGCTTACGATCCGAAATATGTGCTGATCGTCACTTTGGATGAACCCTCTATCCTGGCCTATGGTGAAAAGCGCCGCACGGCGGGCTGGACGGCAGTGCCTGTGGCGGCTGAGTTGATCGGCCGTGTCGCGCCGCTGCTGGGACTGCGTCCCCGGCTTGAGCCTGAGGCGAGCGCTGCTATAACCCTGACCTCGAATTAGGGTGCCAGAGAACAGGTGGGTCATGGGCGCAAGAACAAAGAAACTCAGCCAACTGGCCCTGACAGCACGCGGAGGCGCGAATCCCGACATCACCGGATTGGCCGTCGATAGCCGCGAGGTCAAAGACGGTTTCCTGTTTGCAGCGCTTCCCGGTACGCGTGTCCACGGGGGTGAGTTTATCCAATTCGCTCTGCGCATGGGCGCTGCTGCTATTCTGACCGACGCTGAAGGCGCGCAGATCGCCGAGGCCGAACTGGCCGCATCCGATGCTGCCTTGGTTGTGGTTGAAGACCCGCGCCAAGCGTTGGCCGGCTCAGCTGCGCTTTGGTTCGGTGCGCAACCTCAGACGATTGTGGCGGTCACCGGAACCAATGGCAAAACCTCGGTCGCCACATTCGTCCGTCAGATTTGGTCCGAACTTGGCCACGCCGCCGTCAACCTTGGCACCACGGGGGTCGAAGGCGCATGGACCGCGCCGCTGGCTCACACCACGCCCGAACCGATCACTCTGCATCGCTGCCTGTCCGAGGCCGCCGAGAATGGCGTGACGCACGCGGCGATGGAGGCCTCCTCACATGGGCTGGAACAGCGCCGTCTGGACGGAGTGCATCTGGCCGCTGCTGGGTTCTCGAACTTCACGCAGGATCACCTAGACTATCACGAGACGTTTGAGGCCTATTTCGCGGCCAAAATGGGCTTGTTCGACCGGGTTCTGCCGCAGGACGGCACCGCAGTCATCAACCTGAGCGACCCGAAGGGTGCGCGGGTGCGCAAGATCACTGAGGCGCGGGGGCAGTCTGTGCTGACCGTTGGGCTGGGTGAGGCTGATCTGTGTCTGATTAACCAACGGTTTGACTCGACCGGGCAGGATTTGCGTTTCTCGTGGCAGGGCAAGACCCTCCAGACGCGCCTGAACTTGATCGGAGGGTTCCAGGCCGAAAACATCCTGCTGGCCTGTGGGCTGGTTATCGCTGCAGGTGACGACCCTGAACGGGTGTTCGAGACCCTGCCGCATCTGACAACGGTCCGGGGCCGCATGCAACTGGCCGCAACCCGCGACAATGGCGCGGCAGTTTTTGTGGACTATGCCCACACGCCGGATGCAGTCGCAACGGCTTTGAAAGCGCTGCGCCCGCATGTGATGGGACGTCTGATTGCGATCGTTGGTGCGGGCGGAGATCGCGACGCAACCAAGCGCCTGCTGATGGGAAGGGCCGCCGCCAATCACGCGGATATCGTCTTTGTCACTGACGACAACCCGCGCAGCGAAGACCCGGCCTCTATCCGCGCCGCCGTGATGGATGGTGCGCCAGAGGCGACCGAAGTAGGTGACCGCGCCGAGGCTATTCTGCGGGGTATTGACGCTTTGCAACCCGGCGATGCGCTGCTGATTGCAGGCAAAGGCCATGAAACCGGCCAGATCGTAGGTGATCAGGTGCTACCCTTTGATGATGTAGAGCAGGCGAGCATTTCCGTGGCTGCTTTAGACGGGAGGGTCGCATGACACTATGGACTGCGGCAGAGGCCGCCTCTGCAACCGGCGGGCGCGCCACCAGTGATTGGACTGTGGATGGCGTGTCGATTGATACGCGGACATTGCAGCCGGGCGACCTGTTTGTTGCGCTGAAGGCCGCGCGCGACGGCCATGATTTTGTAGCTCAGGCGCTGGAGAAGGGCGCTGGAGCAGCTTTGGTGTCTTGCGTCCCTGAGGGGTTGTCCGAAGATGCGCCTTTGCTGATTGTCGACGATGTGCAATCCGGACTGGAAGCACTCGGACAGGCCGCTCGTGCCCGGACCGAGGCGCGTGTGGTGGGCGTGACAGGGAGTGTTGGCAAGACCTCAACCAAGGAAATGCTGGCCGCCATTCTGCAAACGCAGGGCAAAACCCATGCCAGTGTCGCCAGCTATAACAATCACTGGGGTGTTCCACTGACGCTCGCGCGGATGCCGCAAGACACTGAATTCGCGGTGATTGAGATCGGGATGAACCATCCGGGCGAGATTGCCCCGCTGGCCCGTCAGGCGCGCCCGCAAGTGGGATTGGTGACGACGGTGGCGGCAGTTCACCTCGAAGCGTTCGAGTCCGTTGCCGGAATCGCCCACGAGAAAGCGGCGATCTTTGAAGGGCTGGAGCCCGGTGGCGCAGCCATCGTGAACGCTGATATCGAACATGCGGGTATATTGCGCCAGAAAGCACATGGCCTTGGCGCTGGAATCGTTGAGTTCGGTCGGCAGGCTGCAAATTACAAGCTGACCAACGTGACGGCTGGACCAGACTCCGTTCACGCACGGGCTGAGGTTGGTGACACCCTGTTTAACTTCGACGTCCAATCGGCAGGCACTCATTTTGCGCTGAATGCGCTGGGCGCGTTGGCCGCTTGTGTTGAGATGGGTGTCGGCTTGGATCAGGCAATAGACGGCCTGCGTCAATGGTCGCCAGTCAAGGGGCGCGGGGTTCGGGAGACTCTGCCGCTGGCGATTGGCGGTCAGATCGAATTATTGGACGACAGTTACAATGCCAACCCGACCTCGATGGAGGCTGCGCTGGACGTCTTGGCCGCCTCGAACGGAACGCGCCGTATTGCCTTTTTGGGCGACATGAAGGAACTGGGCGCGCAAGAGGACGCGATGCATGCAGGCATGGCCGAGGTCAGCGCGATGACGCAGGTAGATCAGGTTCACTGCATTGGTCCGTTGATGAAAGCGCTGCACGAGGCTTTGCCGGATACAAAGAGGGGCCTGTGGTTTGAAACTAGCGCCGAGATGGCGGGACACCTGCCGGAATTGATTGAAAGTGGCGATACCGTGCTGGCGAAAGGCTCGCTCAGCATGGCGTTAGCCCGGATTGTTGACGGTCTACGGAAAATGGGGCAAGGGGGCGCGCTTGACGGGTAACGCGCCCGTGCGCCTCGTGTGAGAAAGGTACTGTAATGCTGTATTGGTTGACCGCCCTGTCGGACGGAGGGGATTTCTGGAACCTCTTCCGCTATATCACGTTCCGCGCGGGTGGGGCCTTTTTGACGGCGCTGATCTTTGGGTTTTTGTTTGGCAAACCTTTGATAAACGTACTGCGCCGCAGGCAGGGTAAAGGCCAACCGATCCGTGATGACGGGCCCGAGGGGCATTTCTCCAAAGCCGGAACGCCCACCATGGGTGGCTTGCTGATCGTAGGCGCGCTGGTGACGTCGACGCTGCTTTGGGCGCGCTGGGATAACCCTTACGTCTGGATGGTGCTGTTCGTGACTCTGGCTTACGCGGCGATCGGGTTCGCCGATGACTATGCCAAGGTGTCCAAGCAGAATACCAAGGGTGTGTCTGGCAAAATGCGCCTGGCACTGGGGATCATCATTGCAGTGTTGGCGGCCTTCTGGGCGTCTTTGCATCATCCGGAGGCTTTGCAGAACCAGCTGGCGGTGCCGATCTTCAAGGATACTCTGGTTAATCTAGGGATCCTCTATATTCCGTTTGCCGTTATCGTGATTGTGGGTTCTGCCAATGCCGTGAACCTGACCGATGGCCTTGACGGTTTGGCTATCATGCCCGCGATGATTGCCGCTACGACTCTGGGAATCATCGCTTATGCGGTCGGCCGCGTCGACTTTACCGAATATCTGGATGTGCACTACGTACCCGGAACGGGCGAGATTCTGATCTTTACCTCGGCCCTGTTTGGCGGCGGCCTTGGGTTCCTGTGGTATAACGCACCGCCTGCGGCTGTGTTCATGGGCGATACCGGGTCACTGGCCTTGGGCGGTGCACTAGGCGCGATTGCCGTGGCGACCAAGCACGAGTTGGTGCTGGCGGTGGTTGGCGGCCTGTTTGTGGTCGAGGCGCTGAGTGTGATCATTCAGGTTCTCTATTTCAAACGCACCGGTAAGCGCGTGTTCCTGATGGCCCCGATCCATCATCACTATGAGAAGAAAGGCTGGGCGGAACCTACCATCGTGATCCGGTTCTGGATCATTTCGCTGATCCTCGCGATGATCGGTTTGGCGACACTGAAAGTCCGATAGCCCTCCCGCCAGGTTCAGAGGGCCTGCGGCCCTCTTGCCACCTGTTGGGCCCGGCTCGCACTGACGCGCGAGCCTGAAAGCGCCCTTGCCATCGGGTTTTTCTTCGGTGCAGTGTGGCGCGCATTCAAGTTGAAAGAAGGGGGCGGCATGATCCCGGTCAAAGGTTTCTCAGGGCAGAAGGTCGCCGTTTTGGGCCTTGGTCGGTCGGGTTTGGCGACGGGGCGCGCGTTGCGTGCCGGTGGGGCGGAGGCGATCTGTTGGGACGATAATCCGGCTGCGCGCGAGACGGCTGAAGGGGAGGGGTTCCAGTGCCTCGATCTACGTCGCCACGGGGCGTTTGATGAGATCGCCACGCTGATCGTCTCTCCCGGTATTCCGCATCTTTATCCCCAACCGAACCCGGTTGTCGCTGCCGCGTTGGAGACCGGCGTGCCCGTGGACAACGATATCGGCTTGTTCTTTCGATCCTTTGCGGGGCAGGAGTGGAACAACTACGACACGCCTCCACGCGTGATCGCAGTGACCGGATCAAACGGTAAATCGACCACGGCGGCCCTGATCCATCACATCCTGACAGAAACTGGCCGTGAGGCGCAATTGGCGGGCAATATCGGGCGTGGTGTATTAGATATAGACCCCGGCGGCGATGGATCGGTCGTTGTGCTGGAGCTGTCGAGCTATCAGACCGAGCTGGCACGCGCATTGACGCCTGATGTAGCCGTCTTCACCAACCTGTCGCCGGATCATCTGGATCGACACGGCGGAATGGGTGGCTATTTCGCAGCCAAAAGACGCCTCTTTGCCGAGGGCGGGCCAGACCGTGCCGTGATTGGCATTGATGAAGCCGAAGGTGCATTTCTGGCAGGGCAATTGGCCGAAGGCCCGGCGGATGATCGGGTGATCCGGATCTCGGTTGAGCGCAAGCTGACCGGTCCGGGATGGCAGGTCTTTGCCCGCAAAGGCTTTCTTTCGGAATATCGCAAAGGGCGGCAGACCGGCTCGATTGATTTGCGCGGCATAAAGGGGCTGCCGGGTGCGCATAATCATCAGAACGCCTGTGCTGCCTATGCCGCTTGCCGGTCTCTGGGTTTGGCTCCGCGCGTGATCGAGGATGCCTTGCACAGCTATCCGGGCCTGCCGCATCGCAGTCAGATCATCGCCGAAGCGGGTGGGGTGACTTTCGTGAACGACTCCAAGGCGACGAATGTGGACAGTGCCGAGAAAGCTCTGAGCGCGTTCAAGAAAATCCGTTGGATTTGCGGTGGGTTGGAGAAAGAAGGCGGTATCGACGCCCTGAACGGTGCGTCGGATCAGGTGATCAAGGCCTATGTGATTGGTCGCGAGGCGGCGGGTTTCGCCATGCAGCTAAAGGTCGAGGCGCAGGTCTGCACCACAATGGCCGCTGCCGTTGAGCAGGCCATAGCCGACAGTGAGGCAGGGGAGACCGTCTTGCTGGCCCCTGCGGCCGCCAGTTTTGACCAATATGATAATTTCGAGCAGCGCGGGGATGACTTCGCAGCGCAGGTTCAAAAGTGCCTAAACGCCTAGCCCGTTTGCAATTCCTTGCCGATTGGGCGACAGTTTGCGGGTATCGGCTTGAAGCCGTTTAAGAATTTGCTTTTCTGCTCGGAAATTCAAAAAGAGGTCATGAATATGCCTAACCCGAAATCCCTTCTGATCGTCCCGGCTCTGCTGCTGGCTGGGGCTTGCACGAATACAGGCGCAAACTACGTGCCCGTTATTGATGGCCCGGTTGGCCCCAACTACCAGTCTGACCTGCTGCAATGTCAGCAACTGGCGGCGTCTCAGGCAGCGGTCGATGGATCGACCGCGGGTAACGCGGCGATTGGTGCGGCGGGTGCTGCGGCGACTACTGCCATCATTCAAGACAGCAGCGACAACCTGGGTCGCGCTGCTGCGGCAGGTGCTCTGATCGGGGCCGGAGCTGACGTGATCGCGAAGAACCAGAATAAGGAAGTCATCGTGCGCAACTGCATGCGCGGACGAGGCTATAACGTCGTCGGCTAAGGCAGCGCAGTTAGTCGTGTCGGCTAACGCGCGGAAATGGCCTGTCCAGCGGCGTGGCCCGAGGACCACGCCCACTGGAAGTTGTAGCCGCCAAGCCATCCGGTGACATCCACCGCTTCACCAATCGCATAGAGGCCGGGGACATCCCTGGCCTCCATCGTTTTTGACGACAGGTCATCTGTGTCGATCCCACCCAGAGTGACCTCAGCGGTGCGGTAGCCTTCGGTCCCTGAGGGGGTCAGCTGCCATTCTGACAATGCCGAGATCAGATCGTTCAGCGCCGCGTCCGACTGATCGGCCAGATTACCCTTCATCGGGATATGCTGGGAGAGGTGATCTACCAACCGCGATGGTAAGTGCCGGGCGAGTTCGGTGGTCAGGGCCTTGCGCCCTCCGGCTTGTCGCTGATCACGCAGAAGATCGAACAAGGGCAGGTCCGGGATCAGATTGACGCGGATCGCTTCTCCCTCATGCCAATATGAGGACATTTGCAGCACCGATGGTCCGCTGAGGCCACGATGGGTGAACAGAAGTGCTTCGTCAAAACTGGTGCGGTCGTTGGACAGCCGCGCGGGTAGAGAGACGCCAGACAGTTCCTTAAACTTCCCGTCCGAGAAGGTGAATGGAACCAGCGCAGCGCGGGTATCGGTGACGCGCAGATTGAATTGCTGCGCGATGTCATAGGCGAGACCTGTCGCACCCATTTTGGGGATCGACTTGCCGCCTGTTGCCAGCACAAGATTGCGGCAGGTCAGGCTGTGCCGGGCACCTTCGCGATCGACCTCCAGCGCGAACCCGGCTTCGGTCTTGCGCAGCGCTTTGACCTCGGTCCGTAGCCATAAGTCAGCCCCTGCGCGGGCCATCTCATCCAGCAGCATCTGAACGATTTGCTTCGAGGTGTCGTCACAAAACAACTGCCCCAGCGTTTTCTCATGCCATGCGATGCCGTGACGCCCGACCAGATCGATGAAATCCCATTGCGTATACCGCGCCAAGGCGGATTTGCAGAAATGCGGGTTCTGCGACAGGAAATTGGCAGGCCCCGCATACATGTTGGTAAAGTTGCAGCGCCCGCCGCCCGAGATACGGATCTTCTCGCCCGGCGCTTTGGCATGGTCGATCACCAGAACCAGCCGGCCGCAATGCGCTGCGCACATCATGCCAGCTGCCCCGGCACCAAGGATGATCGTGTCATAGGTCATGCGCTGCGCATGGCGCGGATTGGTCAGGATGGCAAGGGCCAGTGAGACATCCGTTCAATGGACAGAAACGATTCAAAGGGTGTGAATCTTTCAAGCGACAAGGACAGTGCAGTACCGTGAGCGCCCGAACAGCAACAGATTAGTGTATTTTAAGTCATTTTGAGGCCCATCACCTATTACTTTGGCCTGAGTGACAGTAGAAAAGTGCCAAGTTCCGTGTTGTTTCCCGTATTACGGAGTGTAACTAAACCATGCCGACCAATGTTTTCGGCGCGTTCCGAACCGATACTGATCTGTCTGCGAATGACGTTACCTTCGATCCAACAGGCGTTGTCTTCGAGATTTCAGCCTATAGTCAGATCACTATCGAGGATGGGGCCGACGCCACAATTATCGATGGGGATGACCAGAACAACGAATTTCCGAACGATCCGACGCAGACCTTCGATGGCAATGTGATTTTCTGGGACTTCACTATCGAAGTCACTGACGGCACCAATACATACCAGATCGGTATCTTCGACTACGACATCGACGGCAATGGAAACTCGAACGTCATCAACGCGGAATCCGGGTTCTTCATTGGGTTTCTTGATGGCTCTGTTCCACCGCTGAACACACCTCTGACCGTCAACGGGGTTGTCGACAACGGCCCCGATATTGATGTTGATACGGTTGTGCCGTGTTTCGTTTCGGGCACTTTGATCGAAACACCTGACGGCCCGCGATTGATTGACGATCTGAACCTAGGTGATTTGGTTCTCACTCAGGATAACGGTGCTCAACCGATCCGTTGGATCGGCACGCAGGACCTCGACAAAATAGATCTGACGCTGAAACCCAAGCTAAGGCCAATCCATATCGCGCAGGGTGCTTTGGGACAAGGCGTTCCTGCGCGTGATCTATGTGTCTCGCCACAACACCGCATGCTGGTCAAGTCAGCCATTGCTGAGCGCATGTTCGCCAAAGATGAGGTCTTTGTCCCGGCCTGCAAACTGCTCGATCTGCCTGGCGTTTCAGTGCAGACGGGAGGCGCGACGGTTACGTATATCCACCTTCTCCTTGACCGCCACGAGGTCATCTTTGCCGAGGGCGCGCCGACGGAAAGCTTGTTCACGGGTCCCGAAGCGCTTAGGGCGATCGGGAAGGATGGGGTCGAAGAATTGCGGCAAATTTTCCCGCAATTGTTTTTAGACACCCACGAGCCTGAACACGCGCGACTGGTCCCGAGGAGGGGGAGGCAAATCCGCAATCTCGTTCAGCGTCACGTGAAAAACGGCAAGCCAGTGGTTCAAAGAAAGGCTCAGGCCAACAGGGGCGGATGACATCTCTTTGAGGCGCCGTTTTTCGTTTGCGCGGCTCATTTCCCTAGCCCAAACGCCAATTTCACTGTAGACTCTCGAACAGATCCCGAAAACGGGACGCGAGTGAGGCAGTAAGTGGCGGTATCTCATGACTGAGATGGTGTATGGCGCGGTCCAGGACCAGCGCGGGGAACCGATTCTACCGAAGTGGTGGCGGACGATTGATCGCTGGACGATGTCCTGCGTTCTGATTCTGTTTGTCATCGGATTGTTGCTGGGGCTGGCTTCATCGCCGCCTCTGGCCGGGCGAAACGGGTTTGATCCGTTCCACTATGTCGAACGACAGGCGCTCTTCGGCGGATTGGCGCTGATCGCAATGTTGCTGACCTCGATGATGTCTCCGACATTGGTGCGCCGTCTGGCGGTGTTGGGCTTTTTGGGGGCCTTCGTAGCGCTGGCATTCCTGCCGGTCTTCGGGACGGATTTCGGAAAAGGTGCTGTACGCTGGTACTCGCTGGGGTTCGCCTCATTGCAACCGTCCGAGTTTCTAAAGCCCGGATTTGTGGTCATTGCGGCGTGGCTGCTGGCGGCCTCGCAAGAGATTAACGGCCCTCCCGGGCGCTTGTGGTCCTTTGCGCTGTGTATGGCGATCGTTGGCATGCTGGTGATGCAGCCTGATTTTGGGCAAGCCTGCCTGATCCTGTTCGGCTGGGGCGTCATGTATTTCGTGGCCGGAGCGCCGATGCTTTTGCTGGTTGGCATGGCCGGGGTGGTCGTTCTGGGCGGGATGTTCGCCTATTCCAACTCGGACCACTTTGCCCGCCGCATTGATGGCTTTCTGAACCAGGAGGTCGATCCGACCACTCAGCTTGGCTATGCCACCAATGCCATCCGCGAGGGTGGTTTGTTTGGTGTCGGCGTGGGGGAGGGGCAGGTCAAATGGTCTCTGCCTGATGCGCATACGGATTTCATTATCGCCGTGGCGGCCGAGGAGTACGGGCTGATCCTGGTGCTGATCATCATCGCGCTTTACTCGATCATCGTTGTGCGCTCGCTGATGCGCCTGATGCGTGAGCGGGATATGTTCATACGTCTGGCTGGGACGGGCTTGGCATGTATGTTTGGCGTTCAGGCGATGATCAATATGGGTGTGGCCGTGCGCCTATTGCCCGCAAAGGGCATGACGCTGCCCTTTGTCAGCTATGGCGGCTCATCCCTGATCGCGGGTGGTATTGCGGTCGGCATGTTGCTGGCCTTCACACGCTCGCGTCCCCAGGGTGAGCTAGGTGATATCTTGCGCGGACGAGGCTGATGGGCAAACCTTACCTGTTGATTGCGGCTGGCGGCACCGGGGGCCACATGTTCCCGGCGCAGGCCTTGGCTGAGGCGATGTTGCAAAAAGGCTGGCGCGTGCGCCTGTCGACCGATCCGCGGGGCGCTCGCTATACCGGGGGATTCCCGCACACGACCGAGATTGTCGAGGCGTCCTCGGCCACATTCGCACGCGGTGGTCTGGCCGCAAAAGCGCTGGTGGGGCCGAAGATTGTAGGCGGCGTAACCAGCATGGCGCTGCAGATGTTGCGCGACCGCCCTGACGTGGTTGTAGGCTTTGGCGGCTATCCGTCGATCCCGGCGCTGGGCGCGGCAACGCTGCTGAAACTGCCGCGTATGATCCATGAACAGAACGGCGTCTTGGGGCGTGTGAACCAGCTTTTCGCCACACGCGTGGCCCAAGTGGCCTGTGGTGTTTGGCCGACCGATCTGCCCGAAGGGTCCAGCGGCATTCACACCGGCAACCCTGTCCGGGCTTCGGTGCTGGAGCGGGCGGGTGCGCCCTACATTCCGCCCGGCGAGTATCCGATGTCGGTGCTGGTGATGGGAGGCAGTCAGGGCGCGCGTATCCTCAGCGATGTGGTGCCCGAAGCGATCGCGGCTTTGCCGGAATTCCTGCGCGGTTTTATCCGCGTCTCGCATCAGGCCCGCGACGATGATGGTGAGAGGGTTACGGCCTTCTACGCCGATCACGGCATTCGCGCCGATGTGCAACCGTTTTTTGACGACGTTCCGCGCCGCATGTCGGATGCGCAGCTTGTCATTAGCCGTTCGGGTGCGTCGAGCGTTGCCGACATCTCGGTCATCGGTCGCCCGTCGATCCTGATCCCCTTTGCCGCGGCCGCAGGAGATCACCAAACCGCCAATGCCCGAGGGCTGGTGCAGGCGGGCGGGGCAATCATGATCCCCGAAAAGGCGCTTGACGTTCCCTCACTGACCGAGCAAATGACCACGGTTTTGACCAACCCCGAAGCCGCACAGAAAATGGCCCATGCCGCCCTCTCGACAGGTGCCCCCGACGCCACCCAGCGTCTGACAGCCCTTGTCGAGCAACTGGCGCAGAAGGAGACCACATGACCCCCGCAACCAAACTGCCGCAGGACGTAGGACCGATCCATTTCGTTGGGATCGGAGGGATCGGGATGTCGGGCATCGCCGAGGTGTTGCTGAACTTGGGCTACCAGGTGCAGGGGTCGGACCTGAAGGCTTCAAAAATCACGGATCGGTTGGCGTCTTTAGGGGCCGAGATTTTTGTGGGGCAGAAGGCCGAAAACCTGCAGAACGCCGCCGTGGTCGTCACCTCGACCGCGATCAAGCCGGGCAACCCGGAACTGGATGAGGCGCGCGCGCAGGGCCTGCCGGTTGTTCGCCGCGCTGACATGCTGGCGGAACTGATGCGCCTGCGCTCGAACATCGCGATTGCCGGGACGCATGGCAAAACCACCACGACCACGATGATGGCCGAGCTGATGGTGGCCGGAGATTTCGACCCAACCGTCATCAATGGCGGCATCATCCACGCCTATGGCTCGAACGCGCGCATGGGGCAGGGCGAATGGATGGTGGTCGAGGCCGACGAATCCGACGGCTCGTTCAACCGTCTGCCCGCAACCATCGCCATCGTCACCAATATCGACCCCGAACATATGGAACACTGGGGCGATTTCGATAAGCTGCGCGATGGATTCCATGAGTTCGTGTCGAACCTGCCCTTCTACGGTCTGGCGGTGTGCTGCACGGATCATGCCGAGGTTCAGGCGCTGGTCGGGCGCATCACCGACCGCCGCGTGCGCACTTATGGCTTCAACGCGCAGGCCGATGTGCGGGCTGAGAACCTGACCTACAAGGGCGGCGTCGCGCATTTCGATATCCTTCTGCAATACGAAGACAAGGTGATCGAGGGCTGCACCCTGCCGATGCCGGGTGACCACAATGTCTCGAACGCTCTGTCTGCTGTTGCCGTGGCCCGCCATCTGGGCATGAAAGCCACTGAAATCCGCGAGGCGCTGGCCAATTTCGGTGGCGTCAACCGCCGTTTCACCAAGGTCGGAGAGGTCGACGGCGTCACCATCATCGACGATTACGGCCACCACCCGGTCGAAATCGCTGCTGTCCTGAAAGCCGCTCGCCAAGCGACCGAGGGCCGCGTTATCGCCGTGCACCAACCGCACCGCTATTCGCGTCTGTCCAACCTGTTCGACGATTTCTGCACCTGCTTCAACGACGCTGACGTGGTTGCAATCGCCGACATCTTCGCTGCCGGAGAAGACCCGATCGAAGGTGCTTCGCGCGATGATCTGGTGCAGGGCCTCATCCGTCACGGCCACCGTCACGCACGCGCCTTGCTGGACGAAAACGATCTGGAGCGTCTGGTCCGCGAACAAGCTCGCCCGGGCGACATGGTCGTATGCCTTGGGGCAGGAACAATCAGCGCATGGGCGAACGGCTTGCCGCAACGGTTGCAACGAAAACAGGCTGTTTGACGGCGGATCTTATTTGCTGCACAACCTGAAGGTGTGCGACCTAGCGCCGAGACCGCGTCCCAGGAGGGGACAATGGACTATTCGACCATCATTGCCGCCCTTTGGGTGATCAGCGCCACCATCGTGGCCTTGCTGCCGATGCGCCTACAATTCCCTCCGGGGATTGTGCTGTTGATCTGCGCGCCGGTAATGATCATCTGGCTGGGTTATGACCATGGATGGGTCTGGTCGGCTCTCGCTTTCGGAGGTTTCGTCTCAATGTTCCGCAACCCGATCCGCTATTACTGGCGCAAATGGGTGCGTGGAGAGGTAATGGAATGACCCTCTCTCTTGCCCTCGCGGCCCTGTGGAGCCTTGTTGCGAACCTTCTGGCGATGATCCCCAGCAAGGACAACCACTGGACCCGCGCCTATATCCTGATCGCGGTCGGTATTCCTCTGCTTGGATATGTCACCTATGAGAACGGCCCGTGGATAGGGCTGATAGTCCTCGTGATGGGTATGTCGATCCTGCGCTGGCCGGTGATCTACCTGGGGCGGTGGCTGCGTCGGCGGATTTGACCGTTTCACTGCGGATACAGGTTGCCAACTCCCTCTGAATCCGCGAGTTAGCAGCTATGACTGTTCTTCCTGTGCCTCGTGGCAAACTGTCCGAAAACCGAAGCCTCAGCGACCTGACATGGCTGCGTGTCGGCGGTCCGGCAGACTATTTGTTCCAACCTGCGGATGTTGAAGATCTGCAGGGTTTTTTGCGCGAACTTCCCGATGATGTCGTGACGTTCCCGATGGGGGTCGGGTCGAACCTCATCGTGCGCGACGGCGGATTGCGTGCAGTGGTGATCCGGCTGGGCCGGGGCTTCAATGGGATTGAGATCGAGGGCACTACGGTCACCGCTGGCGCGGCGGCTTTGGATGCGCATGTGGCGCGTAAAGCGGCTGATGCCAGTGTGGATTTGACTTTCTTGCGCACAATTCCGGGCTCTATCGGTGGTGCTGTGCGCATGAACGCAGGGTGTTATGGCAGCTACACGGCGGATGTTCTGAAAAGGGCCACTGTCGTCACAAGGCGGGGTGAAGTGATTGAGCTTGGCCCCGAGGACTTGAACTTTCGCTACCGTCAGTCCGATCTGCCTGATGGCGCGGTGCTGATCTCGGCAACCTTCGAAGGCCCTGAAGGTGACCCCGAAGCGCTTCATGCCCGAATGGCGGCGCAGTTGCGAAAGCGCGACGAGACCCAGCCCACCAAAGACTGCAGCGCCGGTTCGACCTTCCGCAATCCGGCCGGGTTCTCCTCGACGGGGAAGGCGGATGATGTGCATGACCTCAAGGCTTGGAAGGTCATCGACGATGCGGGCATGCGTGGGGCCACGAAAGGTGGCGCGCAGATGAGCCCCAAGCACTCGAATTTCCTGATCAATACGGGCGAGGCGACCGCGGCGGACCTCGAAGGTCTGGGTGAAGAGGTGCGAAAAAAGGTTTACGAAACAAGCGGCATCACGCTAGAGTGGGAAATCATGCGGGTCGGTGATCCGCTGAAAGAATAAAGCCCCAACCGTCAGACCATAACAGGCAATTAACGGCGACGGATCAAAGGCATAAACGCAGTACGGACCACCACATAAGGTCCGGGGACATTGAGGCGCACGTTGGGTATGTCGAGCAGGACAAACCCCAAAGTGGCGGTATTGATGGGTGGCCCCTCGGCGGAACGCGAGGTGTCTCTCAGCTCTGGGCGCGAATGCGCAGCCGCCCTTGTGGGAGAAGGCTTTGAAGTGGTTGAGCTGGACGCAGGTCCCGACCTCTACGCGCGCCTTTTAGATATCAAGCCGGACGTGGTTTTCAACGCTCTGCATGGCCGCTGGGGCGAGGATGGCTGCGTACAGGGCCTGCTTGAGTGGATGCGCATTCCCTACACCCATTCCGGCGTGCTGGCCTCGGCGCTGGCGATGGATAAGCAGCGTAGCAAAGAGGTTTATCAGGCCGAAGGACTGCCCATTGTTCCCAGCGTGATCGTGCCCAAGGTCGAGGTGGTCGAGGTTCACGTGATGGAGCCGCCTTACGTCGCCAAGCCCAACAACGAAGGGTCGAGCGTCGGCATCTACATCGTGCACGAAGGGTCGAATGGTCCTCCGCAATTGTCGGAGGATATGCCCGACCACATCATGGTCGAAAAATACGTCGCGGGTCGAGAACTGACTGTGACCGTTATGGGTGATCGCGCCCTGACCGTGACTGAGATCATGACGGATGGTGGTTGGTACGACTACGATGCCAAATACAAGCCCGGCGGCTCGTGGCATGTGCTGCCCGCTGACATCCCGCAGGATATCTTTGACCGCTGCATGGACTACGCTTTGAAAGCGCATAACGCTTTGGGCTGTCGCGGCGTGACCCGCACCGACTACCGGTGGGACGACACTATGGGTGCGGATGGGTTGTTCCTGCTGGAAACCAACACCCAGCCCGGGATGACGCCGACCTCGCTGGTGCCGGAACAGGCGGAACATTGCGGGATGAGTTTCGGACAGCTCTGCGCCTGGATGGTGGAGGACGCTTCATGCGACCGCTAAGAGCCTCCCGCGCGCCAGTGATCCATCGGGCCAAACCTCTGGCCGGGCCGGATGCTGATTTCGAATCCGCTGATACCGAATCCCATGAAACGCAGCCTGTTCTGCGTTTGGGCGGTGTGAAGCTGTTCAACCGCACCGCGCGTCGGTCTGATCCGGCACCGTCGCGCCTCAGCTACCGGTTCCAGCGTTGGATGTTGACGCCGGGCATCCGCATGGGCGTCAAGCTGGGGCTGCCTGTCTGCGCTGTTGCGGCTGCCGTTGGTCTTTACTTTGCGTCCGAGGAGCGGCGCGAGGCGCTCAATACCTATATCGCAGACATCCGGACCTCGATTCAGGAGCGTCCTGAGTTCATGGTCAATCTGATGGCCATTGACGGTGCAGGCCCAGGCCTGTCGGATGACATTCGCGAAGTGGTGCCTCTGGATTTCCCGATCAGCTCTTGGGATTTGGATGTCGAACAGATGCGCGACACGATCACCGGGCTTGATCCGGTGAAATCGGCCACTGTGCGCATTCGGCCCGGTGGCATCCTGCAGGTGGACGTTGTCGAGCGTCAGCCTGTCATCGTGTGGCGCACCCGAGAATCTATCGAGCTTTTGGATGAGACCGGCGTTCATGTCGACCTGATCGCCTCACGTAAGGATCACAGCGATCTGCCTTTGATCGCGGGCAAGGGCGCAGATGGGCATGTTGCCGAAGCGCTTGAGATTTTCCGCACCTCGCGCAGCCTTGGCAACCGTGTTCGGGGCCTTGTGCGTATTGGCGAACGGCGCTGGGATCTGGTGCTGGATCGCGGCCAGCGCATCATGCTGCCGACGGACCGCCCAGTGCGTGCGCTCGAACGGGTGTTGGCCGTAAACGAAGTGCAGGACCTGTTAGAGCGTGACGTGGCCGTGGTGGATATGCGCCTCGGACAGCGGCCAACAATCAGAATGACCAAAGCCGCCAGCGAAGACTGGTGGAATACAAAAGTGACAGTGGGTAACGGGCAGTAACGACCATGATGACCGATCTTTATCAGTCCCAACGTGCCATGCGGCAAATGCGCAGACAAGCGATGCAGCGGGGCGTTATCGCCATTCTGGATGTGGGTAGCTCGAAAATATCGTGCCTCGTGCTGCGGTTTGATGGCACCGGGCGGTTAAGTGAGGATAACACCATCGGTTCGATGGCCGGGCAGACCGGGTTCCGGGTCATTGGCGCGGCGACCACCCGTTCGCGCGGGGTGCAGTTTGGCGAAGTCACAGCCATGCAGGAAACCGAGCGCGCCATTCGCACCGCCCTGCAAGCCGCGCAGAAGATGGCCGATATCCGGGTCGACCACGTCATTGCCTGTTTCTCGGGTGCGAACCCACGTTCCTACGGTTTGGATGCGCAGGTCGATCTAGAAGGCCAACTTGTGACCGAGGCCGAAGTTGGCCGTGTTCTGAACGCCTGCGACGTCCCGGATTACGGGGCGGGGCGCGAGGTTCTGCATGCCCAACCGGTGAATTTCGCCTTGGACAACCGCTCGGGTCTGATCGACCCGCGTGGGCAGATGGGGCAATCTCTGGCTGTCGACATGCATATGCTAACCGTCGACGCAATTGCGATCCAGAACATCGTCCGCTGTATCAAGCGTTGCGATCTGGAGCTCGCAGGTATTGCAAACTCGGCCTATGTTTCGGGTATCTCGGCGCTGGTCGAGGATGAGCAGGAACTGGGCGCGGCCTGTATCGACATGGGTGGCGGGACCACCAGCGTGTCGATCTTCATGAAGAAACACATGATCTACGCCGATTGCGTGCGAATGGGTGGTGATCACGTCACACAGGACATCTCGATGGGTCTTGGCGTGCCAACCGCCGTGGCCGAGCGGATCAAGACATTCAATGGCGGTGTCCATGCGACCGGAGCCGACGATCGCGATCTGATCGATATCGGCGGTGATACGGGCGATTGGGAACATGATCGCCGTACTGTCAGCCGGGCCGAACTGATTGGCATCATGCGGCCACGGGTCGAAGAGATTCTGGAGGAAGTGCGCGTCCGCCTCGATGCGGCCGGGTTCGAACATATGCCCAGCCAGCAGATCGTGTTGACAGGTGGGGGCAGTCAGATCATGGGGCTGGACGGCCTCGCGACCCGTATCCTTGGCCAGCGCGTCCGTCTAGGCCGCCCGCTGCGCGTTCACGGCCTGCCACAATCCGCGACGGGGCCGGGCTTTTCCTCGGCCGTTGGTCTCAGCCTGTTTGCGGCGCATCCGCAGGATGAGTGGTGGGATTTCGAGATCCCCGTCGACACCTATGCCGCGCGCCCGTTCAAGCGCGCCGTTCGGTGGTTCCGTGACAATTGGTAGAGCCCTGCGCCGCGCCTTGTGCGCGGCGCTTGCACCCGGCTTCGCTTCGGCGCAGTCCGTCATCTCACCTGAGACGTTTCTGGACGCAGTGCTTGGCAAAACGGTGCAGTTTCACGAAATCCGCAGCGGTGATCTGGTGGGAACCGAGCAGTTCCTGAACCGCAAGACCTCGGTCTGGCGGGTCGAAGGTGGGGGATGCGTCTACGGTCAGATCACTACACCGAATGGGCAGGTCTGCTTTCTCTATGATGATGATACAGACGGCATTCCTGTTTGCTGGTGGCCGTTCGAATATCAGGGCCGTTTGATGGTTCGGTTGGCAGAGCTCAGCAATGGTGAAATCCAGGAGGTGCGCAGCATGACCAATCACAGCCTGAATTGTCCAAGTGCCCCAATCAGTTGAAAAACACCTTGCGGAGGCCTGAATTATCCCTCAAGATATCCACAGGACCCGTCAGAGGTCTTGCGGCAGGACATTGAGCAGTTTTCCGCACTTGTTTTGATTTGAATCCGGGGCGTGACGCATAGGTCGTTCACTGCTCGGATGCTCTGTGTCTTGTAGTGATCCGCATTGTTTCCGCTATATTTGGCAAAGCCTGCGAAATGCCGCCGGTTGCTGCCTTATTTCGTCCATATTTTGTGGAATCGCGTGATTTTTGACGTGACCTTTACGCATCACATCGCTAGAATCGAAGATGGATAGGTAAAGAAAAACACCGCTTTGGCGGAACAAAAATACAGGCGGACAGAGCATGACATTGAATCTTTCGATGCCCGGGCACGACGAACTGAAGCCTCGGATTACAGTATTTGGCGTTGGCGGCGCGGGCGGTAACGCAGTCAACAACATGATTGAAAAGCAGCTGGACGGCGTGGATTTCGTCGTTGCAAACACCGACGCGCAGGCGCTACAGCAAAGCCAGTCCTCGGCGCGAGTGCAGCTGGGTGTGAAGGTCACCGAAGGTCTGGGGGCAGGGGCCCGTCCAACCGTTGGCGCAGCTGCCGCAGAAGAAAGCATTGAACAGATTGTCGACCATCTCGCGGGCGCGCATATGTGCTTCATCACTGCTGGCATGGGCGGTGGCACCGGTACGGGTGCGGCTCCGATCATCGCGCAGGCCGCGCGTGAGCTGGGCGTTCTGACCGTCGGCGTCGTTACCAAACCCTTCCAGTTCGAAGGGGCCAAGCGCATGCGTCAGGCCGAAGACGGCGTTGAGTCGCTTCAAAAGGTTGTCGACACGCTGATCATCATCCCGAACCAAAACCTGTTCCGTCTGGCCAATGAAAAGACCACCTTCACCGAGGCATTCTCGATGGCGGACGACGTTCTGTATCAGGGTGTTAAGGGTGTGACCGATCTGATGGTTCGTCCGGGTCTGATCAACCTCGACTTTGCGGACGTGCGCGCTGTGATGGACGAGATGGGCAAGGCGATGATGGGTACCGGCGAAGCCACTGGCGAAGATCGCGCTATTCAGGCGGCTGAGAAAGCTATCGCCAACCCGCTGCTGGACGAAATCAGCCTCAAGGGCGCGAAGGGTGTGTTGATCAACATCACCGGTTCGCACGACTTGACCCTGTTCGAACTGGACGAAGCCGCCAACCGCATCCGTGAGGAAGTGGACCCCGAGGCAAACATCATCGTCGGCTCGACGCTGGATACCGCAATGGAAGGTGGCATGCGCGTTTCGGTCGTCGCAACTGGTATCGACGCAAGCGAGAAAACCTCTGAGGTTCCGGTCGCGCGCCGTTCGATGTCCGAGCCTTTGACGCGCACCGTTTCTGCTGAAGAGCCGGTGCAGGAAGAGGCACCCGTCGCAGCCGAGGCCACGCCGGTTCAGACCGAAAACCGTGAACCATCACTGTTCGAAGCGGCAGAAGAGCCGGCCCCAAGCCAGTTCCAGCCGCAGGTTGAGCAGAATGATGATGGTCTTCCGCCCCCGGCCTACCAACCGCGCGTGGCCGAATTCGAGCCGCAGCCGGAACCCATTGAAGAGACCCCCGAAACCTATACCGCGCCACATCAGCATTCTGCCGGCACCCCCTCGCCCGAGGCGCTGCAGCGCCTTCAGGCCGCCGTTCAGAATGTCCCCTCAGCGGCGCAACGCCTGACGGCTACTCGGCCTCAGGAACCAGCCCCTCAGCCGCAGGCAGAACACGAAGAGCGCCCTCGCTTCGGGTTCAATCGTCTGATCGACCGGATGACCGGCCACGCGGCAGATACACCTACGCAACCGCCGCGTCATCAGCCGCAAATGCGCCAGGCTGACGCTACGGCACCTGTGCAGGAAGAGGCTGATCCGGATCAGGATCGTATCGAAATTCCGGCCTTCCTGCGCCGTCAAGCGAACTAATCGCGGTAACAAAATCATCGTAAAGGGTCGCCAAAAGGCGGCCCTTTCTTCATGATTTACAGGATCTTAAATAGCCCTGAGCAGGGTTTTGCCGATCTGTCACATTCATGTTTCATTCAGTTGCAAAGAGTGAGTTGAGCCTGAGGGACCTCTTCCTTAACTCAGTGTCCAACACAGCCCGCATAGGCTGGACACCACGCTCTGAGGCCCATTTTGCAACATACGCTCAAATCTCCGGTTACGTTTAAAGGCGTTGGACTGCATGGCGGTCAGCCTGCAATCATGGTTCTGAAACCGGCAGCTGCCGGTCACGGGATCTGGTTCAAACGGACGGATATTGAGCTGGGCAATGCGTTGATCCCTGCAGTTTATGACATGGTCGAGCGTACACCGCTTTGCACCCGTCTGGTGAATGACGCCGGTGTTTCCGTCTCGACCATTGAACATATCATGGCGGCGCTTGCCGGGTGTGGGGTCCACAACGCCCTGATCGAAATTGATGGTCCCGAAGTTCCGATCATGGACGGATCGTCGATCGACTTTGTGCGTGGCATTATGGGGAAGGGCGTTCGCCGTCAGGCCAGCCCGGTTCTGGCCTATGAAGTGCTGAAACCCGTTACGGCGTCTCGTGAAGGGGCCAGCGCCTCGATCAAGCCTGCGGACGGGCTGATCATCGACTTCCATATTGATTTCGAAGACGCGGCCATCGGAAGCCAAGCGAAAACGCTGGACATGCGCAACGGGTCCTTCGTGCGTGAGCTCAGCGACAGCCGCACCTTCTGCCGTCGGATCGATGTCGAAACCATGCGTGAGAACGGCTTGGCTTTGGGCGGGACGCTGGAAAACGCTGTGGTCGTTCAAGGCACCGATATTCTGACACCGGGCGGTTTCCGCCACGCGGATGAAGCTGTGCGCCACAAGATGCTGGATGCGCTAGGTGATTTGTATCTGGCAGGCGGTCCGATTCTGGGCCACTTCACCGGCGACAAGTCGGGCCATTCCATGACCAACACGCTACTGCGCACATTGTTCGAAACACCTGGCGCGGTTCGTCCAATCCTTTGTACCCCCGAGCAGGCCGCCCGTCTGCCCGGTCAGGGCCTTATTGCCGCCGAAATCCCTGCTGTCGCCTGATCTGATCAACTCTGACGACATTTCCGCCAGGAAGTGGATAATGCGTTTTGCACCAGAATTTTCTGTGCTAGACCGAGGCTCGATCCGGTTGGGATCCTGTAAGTAAGACGACTAAGGATGAGCGGTATGGTTGGCAACAAAGCGGCAGTCAGATTCGCAAGCGCGATTCTTCTGGCAGCAGTTTTGAGCGCCTGCGGCAACGGGGGAGGCCTGTTCGGTAGCAAAGGCGCGGATCGGGATCAGAACCTTGAGGGGTTCACACCGGAACAAATCTATACACGCGGTGAATATGAGCTGTCGCAGAATCGCTCGGACGACGCGGCGTGGTATTTCTCGGAAGTTGAGCGTCTGTATCCCTATTCTGATTGGGCCAAACGTGCGCTGATTATGCAGGCGTTTTCGTTCCACGCTGACAAGAATTACGAGGAAAGCCGTGCCGCGGCACAGCGCTATATCGATTTTTACCCAACCGACGAAGATGCGGCCTACGCGCAGTATCTTCTGGCGCTCAGTTATTACGACCAGATCGACGAAGTCGGCCGCGATCAGGGGCTGACCTTTCAGGCCCTGCAAGCGCTGCGCACCGTGATCGAGGTTTATCCGGACAGCGAATACACCACCTCGGCCGTGCTGAAATTCGATCTGGCCTTCGACCATCTGGCCGGCAAGGAAATGGAGATCGGGCGCTACTACCTGCGTCAGGATCACTACGTCGCGGCCATCAACCGATTCCGCGTCGTGGTCGAGGACTTCCAGACCACCTCTCACACCGCCGAAGCGCTTTATCGCCTGATCGAGGCGTACCTGTCGCTCGGCCTGTTTGATGAGGCTCAGACAGCGGGTGCGATCCTAGGGTATAACTACCAGTCCTCGGAATGGTATGATGACGGGTACAAGCTGCTGACCTCGCGTGGGTTGGATCTGAAGAGCCGTGGTAACAACTGGCTCAGCACGATCTATCGCCAGACGATCAAAGGTGAGTGGTTGTAGTCGCCATGTCATCAGGCTTGGGACGTTAAAGACCCGATGCTGCGCGCCCTCGATATTCGCGACATGCTGATCATTGACCGGCTGGAACTGAGTTTTCAGCCGGGCCTGAACGCGTTGACCGGTGAAACCGGCGCGGGCAAGTCGATCCTTCTGGACTCGCTGGGCTTCGTCCTTGGTTGGCGCGGACGGGCTGAGCTGGTCCGCCAAGGTGCCGCGCAGGGCGAGGTCGTAGCCGAGTTCGAACTACCCGAGGGCCACCCTGCCCATGCTGTTCTGGCAGAAGCTGGTCTGCCTGGTGGTGAAGAACTGATCCTGCGCCGGGTTAACACGGCAGAGGGCCGCAAAACCGCTTGGGTCAACGATCGCCGCTGTTCTGGTGAAGTTCTGCGCGCTTTGTCGGAAACACTGATCGAATTGCATGGGCAGCATGATGACCGGGGATTGCTGAACCCTCGTGGGCACCGTGTGCTGCTGGATGAGTACGCTCAGGTTTCGGAACAGTTGGCCAAGGCCCGTCAGGCGTGGTCCGAGATGTCGCGCAGTCGCAAAGCGCTGGCCGAGACAGAAGCCGCTTTGGCCGCTATGCGGGCCGAGGAGGAATTCCTGCGCCATTCCGTGGCCGAGTTGGACAAGCTCGATCCGCAACCCGGAGAAGACGCTGATCTCGATGCCCGCCGCCGCATGATGCAAGGGGCAGAGCGTATCCGCGACGACGTTGCTCGCGCATTTGACCTGCTGGGAGGTGACGGGGCCGAAGGCGCGATGTCGGATGCGACACGTTGGCTCGAAGGCGTGTCGGACTCTGCAAGTGGCCAGTTGGAGGAGCCGATTGCAGCGCTTGGCCGGGCCATGATCGAATTGGGCGAGGCGCAGGACGGTGTGAACGCCTGCCTTCAGGCGTTGGACTTCAACCCCGCCGACCTAGAAGCCGCCGAGGAGCGTTTGTTCGCCATCCGAGCACTGGCCCGTAAACATGATGTGGCCCCGGATGATTTGGGCACCTTTGCCGATACTCTGCGTGATCGCTTGGGTAAGCTGGATGCGGGCGACGCCGATCTGACCAACCAACGTGCTGCGGTTGAGGCGGCCCAGGCGACCTATGATGCGGCTGCGGCAGATCTTAGCGCTGCACGTCAAGCGGCGGCTGGACAGTTGGATCAGGCCGTCATGGCCGAGCTTGCGCCGCTGAAAATGGAACGCGCGGTGTTTCGGACCGAACTTACCGCGTCCGATCCCGGACCTGAGGGCACCGACGCGGTGGCCTTTACGGTTTCCACCAACCCAGGCGCACCATCGGGACCGCTGAACAAGATCGCCTCGGGCGGGGAGCTCAGCCGCTTTCTGCTGGCGTTGAAAGTTTGCCTGTCCGGCGACGACAGCGCCCGGACCATGATCTTTGACGAGATCGACCGGGGTGTGGGCGGTGCGACTGCTGATGCGGTGGGCCGCAGGCTGGCGTCTCTGGCACAAGGCGGGCAGGTTCTGGTCGTCACGCATTCCCCTCAGGTCGCCGCGCGCGCAGCCCATCACTGGCGTGTGCAGAAGCAGGTTACCGATGGCCAGACGCTTTCGACCGTAGTGCCGCTGGCCGAAATAGATCGCGTGGACGAAATTGCCCGCATGGTCTCGGGCGATACGATCACAGATGAAGCGCGCGCGGCTGCGCGCGCTTTGTTGGAGGCTTAATGCGTCTTTGGCGCAATCTGCTGGCTTGACCGTCGCTATCTTACTTTTCTCAGACCTCGCCGTGGCTTACTAAGGGTTAAGTTATGATCCCCGAGAGCCAATGACCCAATCAACCCGCACCGTTCTGCGCAACCAGCTCAATCAGGCTCTGGCCGCGATCAAGGATGCGTTGCGGGTGATGCGTCGCCGAGGACCAAGCCAAATCCAGTTCTGGTTTATCGCTCTGGCGATCGGGATTGCGGCGGGGTTCATGGCGCTAGGGTTCCGCAAGGCGATCCGCGGCTTGCAGGCCTATATCTACGATACCGAGGATATCCTGCTGTTGCACAGCCATGCTGAGAAGCTGCCTTGGTTCATCGTGCTGATCATTCCAATCATCGGCGGGGTGATCGTGGGGCTGATCCTCACGCGCTTTACTGATGATGGCCGGGTACGCTCGGTCGCGGATGTGATCGAAGGGGCGGCGGTCAGCGATGGACGGGTCGAGACCAAGGCTGGCGTCGCTTCGTTGTTTGCGTCGCTGATCACGCTCAGCACGGGTGGCTCAACGGGGCGGGAAGGGCCTGTGGTGCATATGGCCGGGGTCATCTCAACCTGGGTCAGCGACCGCATCCATGCGGACGGAATCACCGGGCGCGACCTGCTTGGATGCGCTGTGGCCGCTGCGGTCTCAGCTAGCTTTAATGCGCCCATCGCAGGCGCGCTGTTCGCGCTTGAGGTCGTTTTGCGCCACTTCGCCGTCCACGCCTTTGCGCCCATCGTCATTGCCTCGGTCGCGGGGACGGTGATCAACCGGCTGGAATATGGCGACGTCACCGAGTTCACGCTGGATACGCCCGGTTCATTGCAATTCTACGTCGAACTGCCCGCTTTCCTAATCCTTGGGCTGATCTGCGGGTTGGTATCCTTGCTTCTGATGCGCTCAATCTTTTTCGCCGAGGATTTCGGCAATCATGTTCAAGCCCGACTTTCCCTGCCCGGATGGCTGCGCCCGGCGGTTTCGGGCGCGATGCTAGGCCTTTTGGCCATCTGGTTCCCGCATATCATTGGTGTTGGGTATGAAACGACGATCCGCGCTCTGACCGGCGATCTGGTGCTGACCACAGCGATCCTGTTTGCGGTCCTCAAGACAGTGGCTGTGGCGATCACCATGGGCGGGCGCATGGGGGGAGGCGTGTTTTCGCCTTCGCTGATGATTGGAGCGCTGACTGGGCTGGCCTTTGGGCTGATCGCCACCGGCTTGCTGCCGGATGTGTCGGGCACCCATACCCTTTACGCTTTTGCTGGTATGGGCGCCGTGGCCGCTGCGGTTCTGGGCGCGCCGATTTCAACCACTTTGATCGTGTTCGAGCTGACCGGAGACTGGCAGATCGGTCTGGCGGTGATGGTATCAGTGTCTATGTCCACCGCCTTGGCCTCACGCCTTGTGGACCGATCATTCTTCCTGACTCAGCTTGAGCGTCGCAATGTGCATCTGGCGGCGGGACCACAGGCCTATCTGTTGGCCATGTTGCGTGCCGGAGCGGTGATGCGACCCATTGGCGATGCGCGCTCGATCACTAAGGAGGAAGCGCGGACGCTGATCGAAAAAGGCCTCTGCGTCAAAGCAAGCGCGACACTCGAGGCGGCGATGCCCTATTTTGACCGCGATGATATTCCCTGTATCCCGGTGATCGTCATGGACGAAAACGGGACAGAGACGCCGGTTGGCGCGCTCTATCACATCGACGTGTTGAAAGCCTACAACCGGGCACTGGCAGCAACGGCGGCTGAAGAACACTCCTAGCCGCTATACACGCTGGCCGCGTCGCCCAGATAATTGTCCCACGCAAACCAGTACGATATATGCCCTGCCACACGCGGCAATTGCGTGCCATCCGGCCCGATCAGCATCTCTTCGGACAAGGTCCATTTGCGGCCGCTCTCATCGACCAGACCTCCGCCTGATGCTTTGAACCGGTGGCCCGCACGCTCGTAAGCGCGCACTGTCCGGCGGTCTGAGTTGCCGATCAGAACCAAAGGTCGATCCGCGATTGCATCGTTAATCACACGAGTTCTGTCGAAAGCGTCCAGCGGCCAGGCCCGCGCGGCGCCGAATTGGCGGATGGTGAAAATGTAGTCTTTCTGGCGATGCTCGGACTGATCCACCACAGCCGGGAACATCAACTCGGGTGAGGCGAAATACTCGCGATACACCACACCCGAGCCATAGTTGCGACGATGCCCGGTGCTGAGCGACAAGACGCGCGTGTCGGGGTGCGAGGTTTTCCAGCTGTCCCAGGTCGTGATCACCACGGGGCGCTGCTTCAGCTCAATCCCGCTGTCCACCAGGGGGCCCACCACTGGTTTGCCGGTATACTGGTTCCATAGCGAATGCGTCTCGCGGTCGAACATCAGCTTGTTCGAGCGATACAGGAACCCCGAGGAGCCGAAGACAAACGGTTTCCGCCGACCCGGCACCTGCGTCTCAAACAGAATGCCGGACCCGCAGAGGGTGCAATAGGCCAGCGCCACCGGCACGCCGCCGATCACCTCGTTGAACATCTCGTGCCAGCCCATGATCCGCAGTGGGTAAGCGCGCACGTCCCCGTTGATCGAGACCCCAAAGACCAGATCATCATCTTTCAGATAGTCGGCGTCCGAGGCCGAGATCAGCGTCGGATTGTCCAGCGAAGGGATGCCATCCTTGCGCACGCCACCCCAGGTGATCTCCTCCAGCCGGATCTTCATCCGCTCGCGCTGCAGGTATTCGGGACGCAGGAACAGGTCGAAATTGTCGTCGATCCGCAGCAGGACCTCGCGTTTGAACGGGATCAATGAGGGGTGTGGGACGATCTGAGGGTTCTGCTCTTGCCATAGCATCCAGTCGAACCAGTCGGTGCCGAGTTGCTCGCCGGTCAGAGTTTCCATCACCTCGACGATATCGTCCCGCCGCCGGTCGGTGAAACGCATGGCGGTCAACAGCGCAGGAACCACATCCGGGTTTCCGCGCTGAGCCAGAAAGGCCATCTTGGCCTCGAAATCCGTGCGACCGCCGCGCAGCGTACTGTGCAGCGCGTCCAACACAGGGTCTTCCTGCGCCCAACTTGCGGCAGGTGCCAGCGCGCTGGCTCCGACAATTCCAACAAATTGGCGACGAGAAACAGACATGGCACCCTCCGATCCTTTTTCGCGCTTAGTATGAGGGCAAACGCACCGCCTTGCATGAAACAGCTGCGTGATTGGCGCGTGATCAACTGCGATCGTTGATTTGAGGGGCGAGGTCTGGAAAACAGAGAGGGCATTTTTCAGAGCAGATTTCCCATGACCAAATCCCAAAACCCTGCGCGCCTGCTGTTTCTTCTGTTGCTGTTTTGCGGGACCCTCTGCAATTCGATGATCATCTCTTTCATGAGCTTTTTTCTGGTCCACGGGCTGGGACATGCGCCATGGGTGATCAGCGTCTATTCTTTGCTCGCCGTCAGCCTGACCTTGACGGCTAACAGGCTGTTTGCCAGCCGGATAGACACGGGCGCGCGGGTTTTTCCGCTTATCGGAATGGCCGTTGCTGGCTATCTGACGGCGACGCTCGCCCTGTCAGCATCGCCTGCTCTTGCGACGGCAATGACGGTTGGCGTCATCGGCTTTGGGATGAGTTCCAGCGCTGTTTCCACCATGTTCAGTCTCGGGGGTAGCATAGCCGAGCGTCACCGTATGGAACGAGCCCGCTTCAATGCCTATATGCGTGCAACCACCTCGACGGCGTGGATGGTTGGCCCGGCGGTCACGTTCCTGATTGCAGATCGCCTTGGGGTGCGCGCAGTTTTTATCATGGCCTTTGGTATGGCGCTGATCTGGCTGGCGCTGTGGTGGCTGACCTTGCCCCGTGACATTTCGGCCAAAGCCAAAGAGGTGACCGCAGATGTCAACTCATCTGCACCCCGCGCGTTGTGGCTGGCTGCGGGGTTTGTTTTCTGCCTGTCCCTCGCGCATTCCCTGACCTTCACCGCTTTGCCCATTTTCTATGTGCAAGAGGTTGGCCTTCCCGGCTATGCGCCCGGGCTGGCGTTCAGCATCAAAACCTTCGTTGAAGTCATCGCTATATTCAGCACACCGATGATCATAGCCCGGTTCGGGATGCGTCCGGCCTTGATCGCGACCTCACTACTGGCGGTAATCACGATCCAGATATTGGCGTCGGTGCAGACCTTCCCGCAAATGCTGGGCGGAGCCGCGCTCGAAGGGTTGTACTATGGCCTATATGCCAGCCTCGGCATCACCTACGTGCAGTCTTTCGCGCCAGACCGTCCGGCCCGCGCCACAGCGATGTATTGGAACACGTTGATGATCACCGGGCTGGTGGCCGGGCCTGCGGTGGGTTTGATCGCGCAGGCCTTTGGGTTCGAAACTGTGATCCGTCTTGCATCCGGTGTCGCACTGGTTGCGGTGGGCGTTCTAATCGCAAGTCGCCCACGGCCTAGGGCGACCTGACGGGTCTAAGCGGGCCTAGATCTGTTCGACCTTGATCGAGTCCACCGGGTAGAAAGCCAGATAGTCTTTGAGGCCTGCCGTCTCCTTGCCGGGGGCCTCAAAGCTCCAGGCCGCGTTTTCTGTGACCGAGGATTTGTTCACGATCGAGAAATGCGTGGCATCGCCTTTGTGCGGGCAGTGGATCACCTTGTCCGTACGATCCAGGAAGGCCATCGCGATGTCAGAACGGGGGAAGTAGATCACGGGTTCCAGATCACCTTCGCGCAACTCAAGCGCGTTTGAGCTTTCGCCCAGAATGGCCCCACCAGAGCGGACGCTCCATTTGCCGGGTGCTTCGGTGATCGTGATTTCAACCATGTCTTTTCCCTCGTTCTTGTCAGGGCTTCTCCTTTGCCCATTTATGTGACAGTCTGATGTCAGACTGGCGCAGTTGCGGCATCCAACCACAGTTGAGCGTCCTCGCCCAGCCTTGGTCTGATTTTTTCCGCAACGTCGCGGTGATAGCTGTTCAGCCAATCCCGTTCTTGCGCGGTCAACATGTCGACCAGGATCAGGCGGCGGTCAATGGGCACATAGGTTAGCGTGCGCCACTGCAACATGGCCCGTTCTGCATCGCCGTCTGGCAGAGAAGGGGCTTCCTCCACGACGATCAGGTTCTCGATCCGGATACCAAACGTGCCCTCGCGGTAATAGCCGGGTTCGTTCGAGAGAATCATGCCGGGCTCAAACGGTACATGGCTGACACGCGACAGGCGTTGCGGGCCTTCGTGCACGCTCAGATACGCGCCGACCCCGTGACCGACCCCGTGATTGAAGTCCTGGCCTGCCTGCCATAGCGGCGCGCGCGCCACGCATTCGATATCGCGCCCGGCCAGTCCAATCGGCCAGCGCAGCATCGACATGGCGATCATGCCTTTCAACACGCGGGTAAAGCAGGCCTTCTCGGTCTCACCAACCTCACCAATCGCGATGGTGCGCGTGATGTCGGTGGTCCCGTCCAGATACTGCCCGCCGCTGTCCAGCACCAACAGATGACCGTCCTGCAAGGTGCTGTCGGTCTCTTCCGTCACGCGGTAATGCATGATCGCCCCGTTGGGGCCGGTTCCGGCGATCGTGTCGAATGAGATATCCTGCAGTGCATTGTCCCGCCGTCGGGCCTCTTCCAAACGTGTCACGACCTGCGTTTCGCTGATCTGCCCCGGCGTTTGCTGATCCAGCCAGAACAGCGTTTCGACGACGGCAACGGCGTCGCGCAGGTGGGCCTCGGCGCTGCCTGCGATCTCGGCCGGGTTTTTGCGAGCCTTGGGCAGGGCGCAGGGGTCGCCACCGTCAACCATCCGGTCCCCAAGCGCATCTGCAACGATCTGAGGCACTGTGCCCGGATCGACCTGGACTTTGCCTTCCAGCGCAGCAACGGCGTCCAAAAAAACCTCAGGCTCGTGAACCGAAACCTGAGGGCCGAGATGTTCTCCCACTTCGCCTAGTTTTGCTGCGGCCATGAACAGATCAACACGCCCGTCCGCATGCAGAATGGCAAAGCCATGGGCGACCGGGTTGTAAGCAATGTCCGAGCCGCGAATGTTCAACAACCACATGATCGAGTCGGGCAGGGTGATAACCGCCGCGCTTCGCCCGCCGTCACGCAGGCCATCAGCCAGTCGGGTGATTTTGCTCTCAGCGGTTTCCCCTGCAAACTCAATCGGATGTACCTTGACCGGGTTCATCGGAGGAGCAGGCTGATCCTGCCATATCCGGTCCACCAGATTAGTACTCAGCACCAACTCAATCCCGCTTCCCTCAAGGTCCTTTTGCGCGGATTTGATCTGACCAGCGGCATGTAGCCAAGGGTCAAATCCAACCGATCCACCGTTCGGCAACTGCTGTTTCAACCAGCTGCTCAGGCTCACATCGGGCCAGGGCACCGGAGTGTAGTCATCGGCCACTTGCGCTTTGACCTGCGTCCGATAGCGCCCATCGATGAACACCCCGGCCACGTCCCGCAGCGCGGCGCAAAACCCGGCCGAGCCGGTGAATCCGGTCAGCCACGCCAGCCGTTCGTCCCGAGGGGCCACATACTCACCCTGATGCGCATCCGCACGCGGCACCAGAAAACCGTCCAAGCCTTCGCGCTCTAGTTCCTGCCGCAAAGCGGCCAATCGCGAAGGTCCCTGTTCGGGCCGCGCTGTCACCTCAAAAGACTGAAACATACCTGCCTCCCTCAAGCCAAAGTGTGGTTTCAAGCCACCTCTTCATCTTTTTTGAAAATACTCCCGCCGGAGGCAAGGCCAGCCTCAGCTGGCCCTTTTCATCCCCATCACTCGGGCCCGCGCACGCGGGTCGCTGTCGAACAATGCCGCCAACTGTTCTGTCATCGCACCAGCCAATTGCTCCACATCGGTGATCGTTACCGCACGATCATAGTACCGGGTCACATCATGCCCGATACCGATGGCCAGCAATTCCACCATCTTGCGCTTTTCGACCATGGCGATCACGTCGCGCAGGTGTTTCTCTAGATAGTTCGCTGGGTTCACACTGAGCGTGGAATCATCGACCGGAGCACCGTCGGAAATCACCATCAGGATCTTACGCGCCTCACGCCGCGCCAGCATCCGGCGATGGGCCCATTCCAGAGCCTCACCATCGATGTTTTCCTTCAGCAGCCCTTCCTTCATCATCAGACCCAGATTGGGTCGCGCCCGCCGCCAGGGGGCATCGGCGCCCTTGTAGATGATGTGGCGCAGATCGTTCAGACGTCCCGGCTGCTGCGGGCGGCCCGCATTCAACCACGCCTCACGAGCCTGACCGCCTTTCCAGGCGCGGGTCGTAAAGCCAAGGATTTCGACCTTCACGTTGCAACGTTCCAGCGTCCGGGCCAGAACATCCGCGCAGATGGCCGCAATCGAAATAGGACGCCCCCGCATCGACCCCGAGTTGTCCAGAAGCAGAGTCACTACGGTATCGCGGAACTCGGTGTCCTTTTCGACCTTGAAGCTCAGCGGTGTGGTTGGGTTGGCAACCACGCGCGCCAGACGACCAGCATCGAGGATACCTTCCTCGCGATCGAACTCCCACGACCGGTTCTGCTGTGCCTGTAAGCGGCGCTGCAACTTGTTGGCTAAGCGGCTGACCGCACCCTTCAACGGCTCAAGCTGTTGGTCCAGATAGGCGCGCAAACGTTCCAATTCAGCAGGCTCGGCCAATTCCTCGGCGGCGATCTCCTCGTCATGGGTGTTCAGATAGACTTTATACTCAGGGTCAGCCTCAGACGCAGGCGGAGGGGCAGGCGGCTCCAGCGGAGCCTCTCCCTCTGGCATCTCGGCCTCATCCCCCATCTCATCCTCGGCCATCTCGTCCATTGAGACCTGAGCCTGAGATTGGTCCTGCTGCTCTTCCTGAGACTGCTCTGGCGTGGCGTCAGGATCCTGTTCCTCCTGATCATCTTGCCCTGTGCTGTCAGGATCGGGCTGCTCTTCGGCGTTTTCCTCGGCCTGATCTTCCTGCTCTTCGTCCAACTCATCAGGATCATCACCCAGCTGGTCGCCATAGCCCAGATCCTTGATCACCTGACGGGTGAACTTGGCAAACTCTGCCTGATCCGAGAGGATTTCGTCGAGCTTCTCAAGCGTACCGCCGGCCTGTTCCTCAATGTATCCACGCCAGAGGTTCATGACATTGTTGGCCGCCGGCGGCAGATCGCGACCCGTGGCCAGATGCCGGATCAGATAGCCTGCAGCAACGGACAAAGGCGCATCGGCGGGCTGCTTGCACTGGTCATAGCCGCGCCGCAGGGCTTCATGGCTAATCTTAACATCAATGTTGGAAGCCGTACCGGGCATATCCCGCGCGCCCATCGCCTCGCACCGGGCGGTTTCCATGGCTTCATACAGGTCCCGCGCCATATCTCCCGGCGGCGCATAGCGCACATGGGTCGCTTCATCGTGATAGCGTCGCTGCAAGGCCAAGGCATCGGCAGTTCCCCGCGCCAGCAAAACCTCTTCGCGCGTCATCCGTCGCGACACCTGAGGCAACCGCATGGCCTCACCCGAAAGGCCTGAGGGATCGACGGTATAGCTTACGGAAAGCTCCGGATCGTCGGCCATGACCTTTGTAGCCTCGGCCAGAGCCTTTTTGAACGGATCAGCAGGGTTGTCGTTCTTTTGTGCCATGTCCCCGAGCCTTTCACATTGCCGTCCCGATTTCCACCAAGTAGGAAACCGGATCCGCCTTCATCTGGCTAAAAATGCCTCCGCCGGAGGCATTGCGCCCGAAACCGGGCGCAATTCGGCGTTAGCCCAAGCTCACGCTTGCCGCGCTTTCCGGCAGTTCTTCGTCAAAGCAGCGCTGATAGAACTCGGCCACGGTCTGGCGCTCAAGCTCATCGCACTTGTTCAGGAAGGACAGGCGGAACGCATAGCCCACATTGCGGAAAATCTCGGCGTTTTGGGCCCAGTTGATCACGGTCCGGGGGCTCATCACGGTCGACAGGTCGCCATTCATGAAGGCGGTCCGGGTCAGATCGGCAACGGTGACCATCTGGCTGACGGTCTTGCGGCCCTCAGCCGTGTTATACAGCGGCGCTTTGGACAGCACGATCATCGTCTCGGCATCGTGGCTGAGGTAGTTCAGCGTCGAGACCAGAGACCAGCGGTCCATCTGAGCCTGGTTGATCTGCTGCGTACCATGATAGAGGCCGGTCGTATCGCCCAGACCCACAGTGTTTGCCGTGGCGAACAGGCGGAAATTCGGGTTCGGTGTGATGATCTCGTTCTGGTCCAGCAGGGTCAGCTTGCCGTCATGCTCCAGCACGCGTTGGATCACGAACATCACGTCGGCGCGGCCCGCATCATATTCGTCGAACACGATGGCGACAGGGTTGCGCAGGGCCCAGGGAAGGATGCCTTCGTGGAACTCGGTCACCTGCTTGCCATCGCGCAGCTTGATCGCATCCTTACCGATCAGGTCGATCCGGCTGATGTGGCTGTCCAGGTTCACACGCACGGCGGGCCAATTCAGGCGAGCGGCGACCTGTTCGATATGGGTCGACTTACCTGTGCCGTGATAGCCTTGGATCATCACGCGACGGTTATGCGCAAACCCAGCCAGAATCGCCAAAGTCGTTTCCGGATCAAACTTGTAGGTCGGGTCAATCGCAGGCACCCGGTCGCTACGTTCCGCAAAACCTTTGACCGCCATGTCGGTATCAATGCCGAACACGTCACGGACCGAGATCTCTTCGGTTGGTTTTGCGTTGATATCAATCGATCCGTCAGCCATTCGTCTTGTCCTTATCCTTAGGCCCGTCATGCCGGGTTTGAACCCGTGTGTGGTGCAACATATTCCGACCAAGGGCAAGGGGAAGAGGCTCACCTAGAAAGCTGAGGGGATGTTTCTTTGAAACTGGCTATATCAGAGGTCGAATTGGAGCAACTTGCTTAGGGCTTCGCGTACTTAGCGGTGCCTTTTTAAACTCCCTTGCCATTGTCTTGTGTCTGCAATCGACCCTGCAAAAACGCCTCCAATCGATGTAGGGCTGCAAGCACTGCGTCAAACGAATAGCCAAAGAGAAAGCAAGCCAGAAAAATCAACGTCGGGTTACTTTGTTCATTGATCGAAAAAACATTTGCTGGAATGAAAAGCATCGACAGAGTCATGGCAGCAAAAGCGCCGAACAGAATGCGCAAAAACTCGCGTGCTGGTCCTAATTCGGAAAGTGCTGGTGTCAACACCCTCACCAGACAGAACAACGCGGCCCCGAGCGCACCGTAGATGATGGGCAACGCAAACCGATTGGCTTGCGATATCCTGGATTTCAGCTTCTCAGCTGAGCCAAGCAATTCCAAACTGGAAACAATGTGATCATGAGCGACTCTTTCGGGATGGCGATCGGTTTGGGTCGAAATCTGTTTGACGATTTCAAGAAAGCCAGCACGTTGCGCAAGCGCAATTTGGATCATAGCCAGCATTTGTTCGGCCTCGGAAAGATCGGGTAAGTTCTCGTCTGGTGGTCCTGCTCTTTGATTCACGTTCAGCACTACCGACCGGTTCCTGAGCTGCTCTACCTTCTCTTCAGCTTGGTCGGCTGTCTTGACGACATCTTTCGGACTTTGGGTGTTGCTTCCCAAATTTGTTTCCGCGTCCTCGATCTCCATGCCGCCCGAGCTTTCGCTGCCTAAATTCAAATTCTGCACAGCCTTTTCAACATTGCTTTGGGTATCTTGGAATATCTTTGGGCCAATACCCCTGATGGCCTCTCTTGTGGCAACTACAATGTCGAACCGTTTAAGTGCGGCAGCGGTCTTAGTGTGCAAGTCGTATTCTTGAAAGTGGTATGCTTTCAGACGACTCATCGTTTCGTTGAAGAGCTTCTGCGCTGGTGCATTTGAACCCGGGTTTGAGGTTTGTTCGCCATTGGTTTCGATTGCTCTCGCCACCACTATGAGATCACGTACTTCGTCATGTATGTCAGTCGAGATATGATCGTTTAACCGTGCCAGCAACTGATTGGCCGAGAAGGTCCAGTGCGTGTAGTGCATCGCAAAAATAAACAACAGGACGGCAATGCCTGGTAGAATCCAACGTTGCCAAAGCCATGGCCAGCCTCGTTTTATCCGAAAGTACATGTTGGACAGGCGCGCCGACCAATCAATGTCCTCTTCGTCCGAACCGTTTGTTCTACGAGTTCGCGATGCGGGGGCAGAAATTCTAACGGGCGGGTCACCGTCAAGGATGCGGGTAAGTGTGTAATCGTCAATATCACGGCAGGTGTCTCGCATCGCTTTGCGCAGTTCAACCAAATGGTGCGGTTTGATCTGACTGGGGGCTCCGTCAAATGGGGAAAGTGCGTCAATCAACCTGTCCGATTTGTCGGCACCTCGCCCGGTTAGCATGCAATAGGTTCGTGTTGCGCGCGCAGCAGATAAAAGATCTCGGACTTCAGGTTTTTCCGTTAAATTCATAGGGACCTCCGCCAGGTCAGTTCTGGACGCCCTTTCGCCAGCCGCTATCGGTTAGGCACCAGCATTGCTCACCGGGCAATACATCTTCTTGTGGAATGCACCATTGGCCTCCTGGCAAAATACATGCGCCGATCGGATAAGACTGTGCGGCCAAATTTCCGCCTTCCAAGCTGGGCCATAAAAAGACAAGAACAAAGAGCAGGGGTTTGTGCATTTCGAGCACCGTGAAGAAATGACTAGCAACAATAAAAGTTAACACTACTACAAGTTGCGAAGTTTCGCAACTTTACGCCAAGTCGCGGTCTGGGATCGGGCTTGAGTTCTTGCTCAAGGACAAGTTTGAGGGCCCGTTCATTCAATCATCGTTAAGTGGACGCCTCACTCCGAGACGGATTGGGATTTAAATTCACGAAATTAAATATTTCTTTGAATGGGCCAAACTGAAGCGTAAAATGAGCAAAGTCCGCATGTGTAATGGGCTATATGTAGGGGGTTAAGGTGTTCGCGATATCCTCTGTTAAATCAGGGCGGCTTCAATTGTTACCTGTTGGCGACCGGCAAGGTGCAGTGAATGCCTTTTGACGCGACCCTCTACTCGGTGAACGAGACCGGCGGCACGGGCAAACTCATAGTTCAAGGATCAACGATACCTGCGATTATCTCAGGGCAATCGGTTTCTTTAGATGGCGGCACGTCCTTCGTACCCTACACCTATCTCGGTCAGGGGAACTATCGCGGGACAAGTGAAACCGCGGATTTTATCCAAGTAGGTGGGCAGATTTACGCTTTCAATAGTGTCGATCCGACCGGGTCTCTCAGCACCGGGAATTGGGAGATCACCGTGAGTGACCTCGACCCGGTCAACCCGCCTTGTTTTGTAGCCGGAACCCTAATTGATACAGAGAGCGGGTCACGCCCTGTAGACTCTTTGATGGCTGGGGATCGGGTTTGTGTGTCAGGCGGTCAAACCTTGCCGATCATCTGGATAGGCAAAAGAACTCTCAGCGCGAACGCGTTGCGCAAAAATCCAAAGTTCAGGCCCGTCCGGATTCAGCGCGGCGCTTTGGGCGATGACCTGCCCAGCCAAGACTCATTTGTTTCCACCCAGCATCGGATTGTGCTGGAAGGTTGGCGGGCCGAGCTTCTTTTTGGCGAGCCTCGGGTTTTTTGTGCCGCAATACACTTGGCGAACAATGGTTTGATCCGTCAGATGCCGCCTGAAGCACCAGTAACTTACTTCCACATTGCCTGTAGTCGGCACGTGGTCCTTTCGTCACATGGTTTGCAAAGCGAAAGCTTGTTCCTTGGTGATCTTGCGTTGAAATCATTCCAACGCGAAGACGTCGAGGAATTGCGCGCCTTGTTTCCCGAGCTTAGCGATCAGGCGTTGGTGCAGCGACAGCGCACAAACTTGCGTTGTCTAAAGCGACCCGAAGCAGAAGTATTGCGGGATTTGTTGCCAGGGTAAGAGCGGACTACTTGAAGTTCCGGCTGTCCTTGATCTGATCCCAGGCCCAGACGACCTCTTGCAGTTGCTCTTCCTGAGACCGGTCGCCGCCGTTCATATCCGGATGCAGCACCTTGATCAGCTTCTTGTAGGCCTTGCGAACCTCGGCCTTGGACCAGCTGTCATTGGCCTCCAGAATCTCGATGGCACGGCGTTCGGTGGGGGGCAGGCGACGGCCACCGCCACCCGAAGTGCGGCCTTTGTTCTGGGTGCTGTTTGCCCCCAGAACCTGGTGTGGGTCTTCGATACCCAGACGCGCCCAAGCACGGGCCTCGGGGTCGCCCATGGGCTTGGTTTCACGCTCCCAGACTTTGTCTTTCGTGCGTTGTGCGTTCAGTTCAGCCTCGGTCGTGCCGTCGAAGAAGTTCCACTTCTGATTGTACTCACGCACGTGCTGCTGGCAGAACCAATAAAAGTCATCCAGAACGTCCGGGGCCTTGGGAGCACGGTACTTGCCCGCCTCTTCGCAGCCTGGATGATCACAGATTCGCACCGAGGTCTCAGATGCGCCAGACATGCCCCGACGCCCGCGCGGGTTCTTTTTCTTGGCGCTGGAGACGGACATATCGAATCCGAAAGGGTCTGATTTCGTCATGCTGTGATCCTTAAGAACGCATCTTCTCGACTCGGAGGCAGCAGTTTAGTCTAAGCAGCCGAAAGTAGAAGAGGGGGGCGGCAAGTTTTTTGCCGTTGAGCGTAAAAATGACTGTGACTGACGAAATCCGAACCCGACTGCAGGCCGCCTTTGATCCGCGTGAGCTTGAGGTGGTGGATGATAGCGAAAGCCACCGGGGTCATGCAGGGTTTCAGGAAGGTGGCGAGAGCCATTTCAACGTCCGCATCCGCGCCGCCGCATTCGAAGGCCAATCTCGGGTAGCGCGACATCGCGCCGTTCACAAGGCACTGGGCGACGTTGTGCCGCGTATCCATGCATTGGCGTTGGATATTGGTGTTTAAGCTAAATCAAAACCGGAGTCGAAAGGCGAGGCCGACCAAAGGTGCTGTGTCATAGCTCTGGCGGCTGATTTCGTTGCCGTTTTCGTCCTCCAGTGTCAGTCGACCATCGAATTCGGCCCCAGCAAAGACGGTTAAAGACACGCCCGGATTCGGAGCATAGCTGAGCGACGCAACCACGGGGAGGCTCTTGTCTTCGCCGATCCCGTTCGGTGCCAGCTCCGCGTCGTCCAGCCGGAAGCGGATTTTTTCGGATCGGGCCGACAGTGAGAGGCTGAAATCGTCATTCAACGCGTAGCTGAGGGTGAGACCCGGCCCGCGAGTCGCACCGATTCCGGAGCCGGTGTTCAGGTTCCAGCGATCATTGATGTCCCAATCCACCAAAAGCGCGGGAAAGAAATCGACACCGCTATCCTCTAATTGTGTGAAGGCTCCAAAAGCTGGTCCTATGGTCAGGCTTTCGCTGATCTGCCACGCGATGCCCGCAAAAACACCATAGGTACGACCATCCGAAGATGCGGCGCCTTTCTGATAGTCCCACCTCACCTGAGGCGACACGAACACGCTAGCCCGCTGTCCAGCCTGAAACCGCAGAGGGGCCGATATTCGGATGTCACGAATGTCATTCCAAGGCTGGTTGTCCGCCGCGCTGAAGTTATAGTCCAGCTGCCCGTAGCTGACCGAGATGCCAAGTGACGTTTCACTATCAAATCGGTACAGCCCGGTGGCCCGCAGGAACGATCGCGTCGCGCTAAAGTCTCCGCCCTGATCCAGATCTGCACTACCCTGATAAGCGGCGAGTCCGTCGATCTGGCTGACCCATCCCAGCCGTTGTTGTGCGGCGGCCGGCAGCGCGATCTGGCAGGCGATTGCAGAGAGGAAACAAAGAAGAGCGGTGCAAGGTTTCATCGCGGCCGGGGCCCTGTTCTGTAGTTAAGGGTATCTTGGAACGATACGAGCAAAACCCAGGAACGGATGACCGCCTGAGTCTCGTTGGCTCAATCCGTGTTATCTAAACCACACCCTCTGGTCCGTGCGGTCTGGATGCGTTTTACTTGGCCTCTTCGCTCGGTTTCAACGTCAACGGCGGCTCATCTACTTCGGCTGAAATTGGTTCCGGGGCTTGAACCGCATCTGGCCCGGGAACGGGCTGAGCCAAGGGCACACCTTCGGGCGTTTCGCTTGGCGATGGTGTGGCCACGGGGGCCACTACCTCGGTGGCGTCGGCCTCAATCACCCGTCGAAACACCAGCACGTTGCGCCAATTTGTGGTCGATCCGGTCAGGCCTGATCGTTCCTCGCTGGGCAGCAACTCGGCGCGCTGGTATTCCCATCCCTGTTGGCCCATCTCGTTCAGCACCTGCTCGACCGAGGTGGCAAAGCGGCCCTCGGGCGTTTTGACGCCCTTGGCCTTCGCGCCCTTTTGCGGGGCCGGAATGACTTTGTATTCGTAGCGCGGCATCGACTGTTCCCTTGTACCTTTGGCCGTCAACTTATCACGCAGGTCGCCGGGTGAAAGAGACGTTGCAAGAGTGGCGCAAATCAGCCGGTTTTCTGCGCCGCCTTGGCCACAACCGAGAGGCAAAGCTCGGTCGCCAGCGCCATGTCCTGCACCGAAATCCACTCCAACGGTCCGTGAATGCACTGCATGCCAGTGAACAGGTTGGGGCAGGGTGTGCCGAATTCGGTGAGGCGGGAGCCATCGGTGCCGCCGCGGATCGGAACCGAAAGAGGTTCGATCCCCAGTTCCTGACAAGCTTCGCGCGCCAGATCGACGGGGGTCATGTCATTCTCGAGCCAATAGCGCATGTTGCGGTATTGATGGCTGATGTCGCAGGTGATGGTCGCGCGTGGCTCGGAGGCCTGAACGGCGTCGCAGACCTTGCGCACCAGATCGCGCTTGGCCTCAAGCCCTTCCATCTCGAAATCCCGGAGGATCAGCTTGATCTCCATCTCGGACGAGCCGCCATTCATGTCGGTGACATGGATGAATCCTTCACGCCCATCGGTGACTTCGGGGGTCAGTGTGGCCTGCGGCAGGGTCTGTACGATCTTTGCGGCAAGATGGGTGGCATTGACCATCTTTTCCTTGGCCAGCCCCGGGTGGATCGACACGCCGGTGATCTTAATCACCGCACGGTCGGCCGAGAAGCTTTCAAATTCGATCTCGCCAACCTCTTGTCCGTCCAGCGTATAGGCGAAGTCAGCCTTTAAATCCTTGGGCAGTTGCTCGGTCACGCCGCGCCCGATTTCTTCGTCCGGCGTGAAGGCAATGCGGATGGGCCCGTGCGGAATGTCATGATTTTCGATCAGGTGCCGCGCCATGGTCATCAGGATGGACACGCCGGCCTTGTCATCAGCGCCCAACAGAGTGGTGCCCGAAGCGGTGATCAGATCATGGCCGATCTTTTCGGCTAGATAAGGGTGTTCGTCCGGGGACAGAACCAGATCGGGATCATCGGGAAAGGTGATCTCACCGCCGTTATAGCCTTTGATGACGCGCGGTTTGACACCGGTTGCGTTGAATTGCGGGGCGGTGTCGACGTGGGCGAGGAACCCCACGGTCGGCCCTTCGGCGGTGCCAGGAATGGTCGCCACAATGACGCTGTCGCCGGTCATCTCGACATCCTGCGCACCTATTTCCGTCAGCTCTTGCTGCAACAGTTTCAGCATGTCGAACTGAATGGGCGTACTTGGGGTCGAAGGCGATGTCTCATCGCTTTGGCTGTCGATGGCCGCGTAGCGCATCAGCCGGTCTTCAAGTTCCTGATCGAATTTTCTGGTCATGGCACCTCTCCTGCGCGGAAGAAAGGGCGTAAAAGAAAACGGAGTCAAGCGCGTGGCCTGACTCCGTCGCACAACTTTGAAAACGGGCTTACGAACCCAGCTTTTGGGCAACCAGCTCGTTCACGGCCTTGGGGTTGGCTTTGCCGCCGGTGGCTTTCATCACCTGACCGACGAACCAGCCTGCCAGCTTGGGGTTTACCTTGGCCTTTTCGACCTGCGCTGGGTTGGCGGCGATGATCTCGTCCAAAGCAGCCTCGATGGCGCCCGTGTCGGTGACCTGCTTCATGCCGCGCTCTTCGACGATCTGCGCCGGGTCACCGCCTTCGGTATAGACGATTTCGAACAGATCCTTGGCGATTTTGCCCGAAATGGCATCCGAGGAAATCAGGTCTATGATCCCACCCAACTGCGCCGGAGATACAGGCGAGCCGGTGATGTCGTGGTCTTCTTTCTTGAGGCGGCCAAACAACTCGTTGATGACCCAGTTCGCGGCCAGCTTGCCGTTGCGGCCCTTTGCGACCTCTTCGAAGTAGGCGGCGCTTTCGACCTCGGCGGTCAGGACTGAGGCGTCATAGTCGGTCAGGCCGAACGCTTCGATGAACCGCGCCTTTTTCTCGTCGGGCAGTTCCGGCAGCTTGGCGGCGATGTCATCGACCCATGCCTGTTCGATCTCCAAAGGCAGCAGGTCAGGGTCTGGGAAATAGCGGTAATCATGCGCTTCTTCCTTGGACCGCATCGAACGGGTCTCGCCTTTGTCCGGATCGTACAGGCGGGTTTCCTGATCGACCTTGCCACCGCCTTCAACGATGGCGATCTGACGGCGAGCTTCGACCTCAATCGCCTGCTGGATAAAGCGCATCGAGTTCATGTTCTTGATCTCGCAGCGGGTACCCAGATGCGAGAAGTCCTGCGTTTCCTGATACTTCTCATAGGCGCCCGGCAAACAGATCGAGACGTTTACGTCTGCCCGCAGGTTGCCGTTCTGCATGTTGCCGTCACAGGTGCCCAGATAGCGCATGATCTGGCGCAGCTTGGCGATATAGGCGGCGGCTTCTTCGGGGCCACGGATGTCGGGGCGGCTGACGATCTCCATCAGGCAGACACCGGTCCGGTTAAGGTCGACGAAGGACATATGCGGGTCCATGTCGTGGATCGATTTGCCCGCGTCCTGCTCCATATGGATGCGTTCGATGCGGACCATGCGCGCGGTACCGTCGCCCATCTCAACCAGCACTTCACCTTCGCCGACGATAGGGTGGTACAGCTGCGAAATCTGATAGCCCTGCGGCAGGTCGGGGTAGAAATAGTTCTTGCGGTCAAAAGCCGATTTCAGGTTGATATCCGCCTTCAGGCCAAGACCCGTGCGCACGGCTTGCTCAACGCAATATTCGTTGATCACCGGCAGCATGCCAGGCATCGCCGCGTCCACAAAGGCCACGTTCGAGTTCGGCTCGGCCCCGAATTGGGTCGACGCGCCGGAAAACAGCTTGGCATTGGATGAGACCTGAGCGTGCACCTCCATCCCGATCACCAGTTCCCAATCGTGCTTGGCCCCGGCAATGGTTTTGATTTTCGGCATTTCGTATGTCAGGTCGAGCATGGCGCGCCTCTAATTTCCGCAGAAGTCTAGGCTTGCGTATTAGGCCCGGCGCGCCAAAGGGGCAAGGGGTTAGTTCCCTGAGACTTGCAACCCCGTCGGCGTGAAGGTCACGCTTTGACCATTGCGCAGTTCCTCGCGCAGTTGATCGGCGATCGCGCGCAGCGCATCTCGGCGGCCACGGGCGGCGAAGCGCTCGGTCGAGTTGATGCGCAGGCTGTTGCTGAACCCGTTCGCCGCATGGGCCCAGATCAGGGGGTGCAACTCGGTCAAGTGATCGCGGATCAACCAGTTTGCGGCCTCGCAAATCTGTTTGCGGGCGATGTCGGCCTTTGGGTTGCGGCCCATCCCGTTTTGCAGCGTGACCGAACAGTAGGCCGCCAACAGGTTGATCGTCTGCTGGTCTGGGCGGCGTTCAACGATGTCATGTAGACCTTCCAGAAAAAACTCGACATCCACACGCGCGCAGGCTTCGTCATCCAATGCGATGGCATCGAACTGAACCCAGGTATAGCCGCCAGCGCCCCATGTCTTTTGAGTGCGCGCGGCGTTTCGCAGGGCTTGAACTTCCAGCTGATCGTAGGTCCCGAACCTGCGTGGCAACAGATGGCTGCCCATGGCGCGCATGTGGCGATGGTTTTGCGGGTCAAGCGTGATCAGCTCTTCGTATTTGTCTGCTACACGGGTGCGAGGGCTGACATGGCCCGCCAAAAGGGCACAATCCGCAGCGGCAATCGCTGGGCTGTTCGGCATGGCAGAGCGGCAGTCCTTCAGCAAATCGGCAGCGCGGTCGAAATGCGCGGCGCAACGAGATTGATGCAGTGCGGGTAGGTCTTTGGGGTCTGCTGTCCCGCGCCATGCCCAAGCCAAATCAATATGAGCCAATGCCACCACAAGGGCGATCATCGGGTCATCCGGGTGGTTCTGAATTTCACCTTCCAGTTCAGAGATACCCGCCAGAAAGTCATAGTCCGACTGAGTTCTGCCATCTGAAAGGGCATGTTCTGCAGCCAGTACAACATCCGCGCGTGCCCCAAAACCTAACAGGTCGGCAATCGGCTGGCCGCAGGGTGTTGTTTCGTGTGCGTCATCCGCGGCCCGCATCTCTTGCGAGAGTTCGACCCACATATCCTGACGTGCCAGATGGCGCCCGCGTTCGATGACCTGATGTCCGGCTGTGTCATCTGTTTCCGCGATCGGGATGTTCAACTGCCCCGAGGCGACAAGCCACGCGGTTGCATCCGCGACGGACGCAGGCAAAGGCGTAGAGGTGGGACTGGAAGAGCCGAAAATACGGGCGGCAGCCGCCCTGAAAGACCGAAACATGGCAAAACTCGAACTGTAACAAACGTGCAACCAGTCCAGTTTGCCAAAAACTGTATCTATTTCAAGGAATCGTTGCGCACCCTAGTCCGAGGTGTGGTCAATTAGCCCATGGGTCTGGGATTGTTTCAAAAAACCCTAAAATGATGACGCTCAACGGTAAATCCCGCCTGCTGCAACACGTCTTCGAACTCTTTGTGTGGGGGCAGCGACTCATCCGGCAGGCGGAGGCGCTTGTCGGATTTCAGCACTGCCGAGACGCGGACCGAGAAATCCCAGCGTGTGTCAAATCGGAATCGGTCAACCTCGGACAGGTCCAGTCCGCCGCTGCGTTGGCCGGTGAACCAGCTTAGTTTCTCGCCAGTCAGTTCGACCCCGGCGCTGGTGTCTTTCACAATATCCCAGACCGCTGGGAGTGTTGCCAGCGCGAGCAACGCCATCAACCACCAGGCCGCTTCTACGAAAAGGACTAGGCCGATTAGCACCGCGTAGATGCAGATCAGCAAGACCACCACACGCGGGTTCCGGTTTTGCCGTGTAAAGCTGAACGAGGTCATGCGCCGAGGATGCGCGAGACCATCTCGGTCGTGTCGCGTGACAGGTCGGGCGTGTCGGCGATCCGGCACAGTTGTGCGCGCATCAGCGCCTGACGGTCGGCGTCATATCGTTTCCACGTCTGGAACGCCGAACACATGCGCGCTGTGGTTTGCGGGTTCACCGGATCCAACCGGATCAGCCAGTCGGCAAGCAGGGCATAGCCCGCTCCGTCCGCCTGATGGAAGCCTGCGTGGTTCATGGCTAGCGATCCCATCAAGGCACGGAACCGGTTGGGATTTTTCCAATTGAAATCAGGAAGCTCTGTCAGGGTCCGCGCGGCCTCCACCGTGGTCTGAGGGGCGGCCATCGAGACCTGCAAACCAAACCATTTGTCGACCACCAGCCGGTCATGCTTCCACTGGTTATAGAAGGCACTCAGTTCCGCCTCACCTTTGCCCGCACGCAGCAGGCAGGACAGGGCAGTCAGTTGCAGGGTCATATTGTCGGCGGTTTGGTACGCGTCTGCCGCCTTGCTGCCGCCGTCCAGCCGCGCGGTGAGAGCCAGTGCCGCTCCGCCCAGTGCACGTTTGCCGGATTGCGCCGCATCCGGTTGATAGGAGGCGTCCACAAGTGTTTCGCTGTGCAGTTTGGGCAGCAGGTCCTGCACATGTTGCGCAGTGGCTTGACGGAGAGTCTCGACCGCAGTCCAGATGGCCATCGGGTCGGGCGTGACACCCTTGTCATGCAGGGCGGCGGCCAGTTCGGATTGGGTCGGAAGGCCTAGCATCAGGGCCCGATAGGCCGGGTCCAGTGTTTCGTCCCGCAGTACGGCCAACAGGCCATCCAGATAGTCGGAATCCGGCGTCGCCTCTTCGGTGATCATGCGCAGCAGAGTGTCCTCGGCCAGCGAGCGCCCTGCCTGCCAGCGGTTGAACGGATCGGTGTCATGAGCCAGCAGAAAGGCGCGCTCGGCATTCGACGTGTCATGTTCAAGAATCACAGGGGCCGAGAAATCGCGCAGGATTGAGGGCACGGGTTTGGCAGCAAGCCCGGTGAAGGAAAAGCTCTGCTCGGCCTCGGTCAGCTCCAGCACTTCGGTTGCGTGAACCTCGTCACCGTTCGGGCCCAGCAGGCCCACGGCGACAGGAATGACTTGAGGCTGCTTGTCCTCCTGTCTCGGAGTCGGCTCGGTGCGTTGGCTCAGCGTCAGCGTGTAGGTACCATCCGCCCAATCCTCGGCCACGGATACGCGCGGAGTACCGGACTGGCTGTACCAACGTTTGAACTGGCTCAGGTCGCGGCCTGTTGTGTCCTCGAAGACTTGCAGCCAATCCTCGATCGTACAGGCCTGCCCGTCATGGCGGTCAAAATAGAGATCCAGTGCCTTTCCATAGGCCTCATGCCCGACCAGACGTTTCAACATGCCGATGACCTCGGCACCTTTCTCATAGACGGTCGAGGTGTAGAAGTTGTTGATTTCCTGAAAACTCTCGGGCCGGACAGGGTGTGACAGCGGGCCATTGTCCTCGGGGAACTGCCGTGCGCGCAGGTCGATGGCGTCGTGGATGCGCTTGACCGGAGCCGAGCGCATGTCCGAGGTGAACTGCGCATCGCGGAACACGGTCAGGCCCTCTTTGAGGCACAGCTGAAACCAGTCGCGGCAGGTGATGCGGTTGCCAGTCCAGTTGTGGAAATACTCATGCGCGATGATCGCCTCGATCCGTTCGAAATTCACATCGGTCGAGGTTTCCGGGCTGGCCAGAACGGCTGAAGAGTTGAAGATGTTCAGCCCTTTGTTCTCCATCGCGCCCATATTGAAATCATCCACGGCGACGATGTTGAACACGTCCAGATCGTATTCACGGCCGTAGACGTCCTCATCCCATTTCATGGACTTCTTGAGCGCCTCCATCCCGAAGGCACATTTGCCTTCATCGCCGGGGCGAACCCATAGGTTCAGCTCTACCTCGCGACCGGACATGGTTGTGAACTGACCCGGATGCGCGATGAGGTCTCCAGCGACCAGAGCAAACAGATAGGCGGGTTTGGGCCATGGGTCCGTCCACTCGACCCAGCCTTCGCCTTTGCCGGACGGGTTGCCGTTGGACAGCAGCACCGGAAGGTCGCCATTGACACGCACCGTGAAGGTCGACATCACGTCGGGGCGGTCCGGGTAGTAGGTGATCTTGCGGAATCCCTCGGCCTCGCACTGTGTGCAATACATGCCGTTCGACATATAGAGCCCTTCAAGCGCGGTGTTATTGCCGGGGTCGATCTCAACCTCCGCCTCCCAGACAAAGGGGGCGTCGGGGGCGGCAACCGTCAGCCCCTCAGGCGTGAGGGAGGGGGATACGTCGGCACCGTCGATGGAGGCGCGGATCAGCTTCAGTTGCTCTCCATGCAGGAAAAAGGTGCGATCGCTGGCCTCTGGATTCGGACGAAAGGCGATGCGGGATGTAACGCGGGTGGCATTTGCTGCCAGATCAAATGTCAGATGCACGTTGTCCACCAGATACCCGAACGGGGTGTAGTCTTTCAGATAGATTGTGGTGGGGGCGGCGTCGCGCATCGGGGGCCTCGCAAAGGTTGGGTCGAGGGCGACGTTAGGGGCATCGCGGCAGGGCTGCAAGCCGCCTGTATCCGCTGTTTGCGGCGTTGATTTTGCATTTTGGTAAGATTTTCTTACCAGAACGTAGCGGCATACGTTGCCTATCGGAAACTTTCGCTCTACATGCTGACGGCATACAGTGGCGTACATTCGTGGGAGAGGAAGAAAATGGCCAGCAGACAGACACGCAGCGGACTTCAGGTCGATCCGGTTCTGGTCGCATTCATCGAAGGTCAGGCTTTGCCGGGCACGGGTGTTACCGCCGAGACCTTCTGGAATGGCCTGTCGCGCATGGTATCCGAACTGGGGCCCAAGAACCGCGCCTTCCTTGTCAAACGAAAAGAGATTCAGGACCAATTGGATGCGTGGCACCTGGATCGCAAAGGTCAGGACCACGACGCCGAGGCTTATCAAGCGTTCCTGCACAAGATCGGGTATCTGGTGGAAGAAGGCGAAGACTTCCAGATCGAAACCGCTAATGTGGACCCCGAGATCGCCGCAACGCCCGGCCCTCAGCTGGTTGTTCCAATCACCAATGCGCGCTTTGCTCTGAACGCCGCCAATGCCCGTTGGGGCAGCTTGTATGATGCGCTCTACGGCACGGATGCGATGGGCGATTTGCCTGCGGGCGGAAGCTACGACGCTGCGCGCGGCGCACGCGTGATTGCATGGGCCAAAGCGTTTCTCGACGATGCCGTGCGGTTGGCCAGCGGATCTTGGGCGGACGTCACGAAGCTAAGCGTAGAGGCAGGCGCTTTGGTTCCTGCTCTGGAGGACGCCTCCAGCTTTGTTGGTCATGGCGGCGCGGCCGAAAAGCCTGAGTTCGTTCTGTTGAAAAACAATGGTCTTCACATTCAGATCATGATCGACCCAATCAGCGCGATTGGCGCTGCTGATCCGGCCAACATCTCGGACCTGCGGCTCGAGTCCGCGTTGTCGACGATCATGGATTGCGAGGACTCCGTGGCCTGCGTAGACGCCGCTGACAAGGTTGTTGCCTATGGTAACTGGCTGGGTCTGATGAAGGGTGACCTGACCGAAGAGGTCAGCAAATCCGGCAAGACATTTACCCGCCGGTTGGCGGCTGATCTGGACTTCACGGACGTGAACGGCGCTGAGGGGCGCCTCAAAGGCCGCTCGCTGATGCTAGTGCGCAATGTGGGTCATTTGATGACCAACCCGGCCGTGCTGGATGCCGAAGACAACGAGATCGGCGAGGGCCTCATGGACGCTCTTTGCACCACGTTGATTGCCATGCATGATCTGGCGCGCGACGGCGGCAACTCGGTCACCGGGTCGGTCTATGTGGTGAAACCAAAGATGCATGGCCCGGAAGAGGTCGCCTTCTCGGTCGAGATTTTCGACATGGTCGAAGACATCCTGGGCTTGCCGCGCAACACCGTGAAGCTGGGTATCATGGATGAGGAACGCCGCACTTCCGCCAACCTCAAGGAATGTATCCGGGCCGCGAAATCACGCGTGGCCTTCATCAACACGGGTTTCCTTGACCGGACAGGGGATGAGATCCACACCTCGATGGAGGCAGGCCCGATGTTGCCCAAGGGCGATATCAAGAACACACCGTGGATTGCGTCCTACGAGGATCGCAACGTCGATATCGGTCTGGCCTGTGGCCTGAAAGGCAAGGCGCAGATCGGCAAAGGTATGTGGGCCATGCCTGACCGAATGGGCGATATGCTGGAGGCCAAGATTGGCCATCCGCAATCAGGCGCCACCTGCGCATGGGTTCCCTCGCCAACCGCTGCGACGCTGCACGCCACGCATTATCATAAGGTCGACGTTCTGGCCCGTCAGGATGAGCTAGCCGCCGGTGGCGCACGCGGCACGTTGGAGGATTTGCTGACCGTTCCGCTGCTGGGTGGCCGCAACCTCAGCGATGATGAGATCACCCGAGAGATCGAGAACAACGCGCAGGGTATTCTGGGCTACGTTGTGCGTTGGGTCGATCAGGGCGTCGGATGCTCGAAAGTGCCGGACCTGAACGACATTGGTTTGATGGAAGATCGTGCGACCTGCCGGATTTCCAGCCAGGCGCTGGCCAACTGGTTGCACCACGGTGTTGTCAGCGAAGAACAGGTGATGGCGGCGATGCAGAAAATGGCCACCGTTGTGGACCGTCAGAACGAAGGAGACGCAGCCTATCATCCGATGGCACCCGGCTTTGATGGCATTGCTTTCCAAGCGGCCTGCGATCTGGTGTTCAAGGGGCGTGTGCAACCGTCGGGCTATACTGAGCCTGTTCTGCATGCCCGCCGTTTGGAGTTGAAAGCCAGCTTGGGTTAAGTGGATAGGACGGGAACGAGGGGGCTGTCTGCCCCCTCGCGCTCCCCCGAGGATATTTTTGGCCAGATGAAAGGGATCAGGGATGGCAATTTCCTTGCGCAAGGCGCGTACCATCATTCGTAAAGCTCTGGAAGAGGGGCGCCGTTTGGAATTGAAACCGCTTTCGGTCGTTGTACTGGATTCAGGCGGTCATGTCATTGCGTTCGAGCGCGAAGATGGCGCGGCCCCCGGACGGTTTGGAATTGCGCAGGGCAAGGCCTATGGCTCGGTCATGCTGGGTATGGCCGGGACGGCGCAGATGCAGCGGGCCGAAGCGCAGGCCTATTTTATGGCTGCGGTGAACGGCGTCTACGGCGGACAGGTTGTTCCGGTGCCAGGTGGCGTGCTGTTGCGCGACAAGAAAGGTGCCGTGATTGGCGCCGTTGGCGTGACGGGCGACACCTCGGACAATGACGTGCTTGCTGCGATGGCAGGGATCGAAGCCGCGAACCTTGTTGGCGAAAGCTGATTTCCTTGAAAAAGGGGAGAGCCTGCGCTGGCTCTCTCGCCCAAATTGGACTTTTTGCATTGCACGTTTAGCGGGCAATGGGAGCCCGATTGTCACACTGTCCTATCGTTTGAATAGATGTGCGGCATTGAACACGTACTTGCGCTGACACACAGGGCCTGTGCTATTGCGCGCTGTTGTCCCTGCCGATAGCTTTTCCACACGTTTAGGAAACAAATTGGGAAAGCAGAATGTCTCGACCCGTCGTCGGTATCATCGGCAACTCTTACTTGATGAATGACAACTACCCGACGCATGCCGGTGGCACGATGAACTCGGATGCCGTTGCGAATGTTTCAGGGTGTTTGCCACTGCTGATCCCGGCTGATCCACGTTACGTCTCGGTAGAGGAATTGCTGGACGCCTGCGACGGGTTTCTTCTGACGGGCGGTCGCCCCAATGTGCACCCCGAGGAATATGGTGAGCCGCCGACCGAAGCGCATGGCGATTTCGACCGGGCGCGCGATGCGATCACACTGCCGCTGGTACGCGCCTGTGTTGAGCGCGGCCAACCGTTCTTTGGAATTTGCAGAGGTTTTCAAGAAGTTAACGTTGCGATGGGCGGTACGCTCTATCCCGAGATCCGCGACCTTCCGGGGCGGCAGAACCACCGGATGCCACCGGATGGAACGCTTGAGGAAAAGTTCGCCCTGCGCCATGTCGTAACTCTGAACGAAGGCGGCGTGTTCCATCGGCTGTTCGGTGCGCGCGAAGTGATGACCAATACGCTGCACGGTCAGGGGATCAAGGCCGTAGGCCAGAACGTTGTGATCGACGGCCACGCACCGGATGGCACGCCCGAGGCGATTTATGTCAAAGATGCGCCGGGCTTTACCCTCTCTGTCCAATGGCACCCGGAATGGGATGCTGCGAACGACCCGGTCTCGCGCCCGTTGTTTGAGGCGTTTGGCGCGGCCGTCAAAGCCTGGTCCGCTGGATCAAGCACGCGGTTCCTGCAACAGACAGCTTAAGTTTTGGCACCGGTCCGGCCGGGAGGGGATGCCGGACCGGTGCGTCGCGATCAAATCAGTAGGTCGAACTGATTGATCAGCGGCAGGGTTCGCGCGCGTTCTCCGGTCAGATCAAACAGCGCATTACCTAAGGCCGGCATCGAGGGGGGTGTACCGGGCTCACCTGCGCCGCCAATATGGCGGTTGGTCTCGAGAACGCGCACTTCGACCTGCGGAGCCGTGTGCATGCGAAGTGCGTCATAGTCGGGGAAGTTGAACTGCTCGACTTCGCCCTCGGCAAAGGTGATCTCGCCGTAGCAAGCTGCGCTCAGGCCATACATCATCCCGCCGAACATCTGCGCCTTGACGTTTTCTGGATCCAACGCGAGACCCATGTCACAGGCGATCCACGCCTTGTTGATGCGGATGGTGCCGTCTTCGTCGACCACCTCGATCACCTGCGCGACCGGAGTACCAAAGCTGTAGGTGAAGGCAACCCCGCGACCGACGCCAGCCGGAGTTTGACCTGTCCAGCCCGACATCTCTTTCACGGCTTCAAGGCAACCTGCCGAAGGGGCGTGTTCGGTCTTCATCAACTCCAGCCGGAATTCAAGCGGGTCGCGGCCTGCGGCGTGGGCCATCTCATCCATGAAGGTTTCATGGAAAAAGCCGTTGTGGCTGTTACCGACCGAGCGCCAGAAGCCAACAGGCACGTCGAGCTTCGCGATATGGCCGCTCATCCGGTAGTTCGGAACCGCATAAGGTTGGTTGAAGAAGCCCTCGACCAGAACCTTGTCGGGGCCCGCGCCGGGCATGCCGGTATAGCGCTCAACCGCTTGCTGCGTGCAGGATTGCGAGGCAACCGCGCCGTCGATCAGCACCGCTTTGCCATCCTTCACGGCGCCACGCAGCCGAGCGATCGCGCCAGGGCGGTAGTAGTCGTGGCGCATATCTTCTTCGCGGCTCCAGGTCGTCTGGACCGGAGTGCCGGGCATCGCCATGGCGACCTTGGTGGCGATGTCGCCGAAATCCAGTTCCCCACGGCGCCCAAACCCACCGCCCAGATAGGTGGTGTGGATCTGCACCGCATCCGTATCCAGACCGGCGGTATTGGCGACGCGGAACTGGATCAGCGTGGGGGCCTGGTTGCCACACCACAATTCCAGCGCGTCACCGGTGTAGAGCGCGGTGGCATTCATCGGCTCCATCGTGGCGTGGGCCAGATAGGGCAGGCGGTATTCGGCAGTGATTTCGGTTGCACCTTCGGGAATGATGCTAACGTCGCCGTCATCGCGCATCGTCGAATTCGGAGCATCATCAAACGCTTCGGCGATCTTGGCGAAGATGCCGTCGGTTTCCGGCGGGTAGGGGGCATCGCCCCAATCCACGTCGATCACCTCCACCGCTTGATTGGCAAGCCATGTGTTGTTGGCGATGACCGCAACGCCAGTGCCCAGATCAACGATCTGTTCGACCCCCGGCATGTCTTGTGCGGCGCTGTCGTCATAGCCACTCATCGCGCCGCCCAGTTTGGGGTTCATTCGCACGGCTGCAAATTTCATACCGGGCAGGCGGACATCGACTCCGAATTCAGCGGTGCCTGTCGCTTTGCCAACCATGTCCAGACGCGGTTGGGTCTGCCCCAGATACCGCCATTCGGACGGGTCACGCAGAGGCACCTCGACCGGCTCTAGACCGGCCGCATCCATTGCGAGGTCAGTATAGGCGATCTTGTCGCCATTGGGCGCGATGACGTGCCCAGAGGCCGTCTGTAGTTGCGACGGGTCAACCTCCAGACGGTCGGCAGCTGCCCGTTTCAGTGTCTCGCGGGCCGACGCGCCGGCCTGCCGCATCCGCTCGAACCCGTCTTTCATCGAGGTCGAGCCACCGGTGACCTGAAGGCTCAGCGCTTTGCCGAGGACACCCAGCGCCTCACCCAGATTGTGCTGGAAGTTCGAGATGTCGTAGCCCTTGTTTGGTAGCCCTTCGCCAACAAGCGCGGAATTGTAGTAAGCCGCCGCAGCAGGGCCATGAAGCACGTTGATCTGGTCAAGATCGACGTCCAACTCCTCGGCGATCAAAGCAGCCCAGGTTGTCTTTACGCCCTGTCCCATTTCGGCACGCGGGGCGAACAGGGTCACGCCATTCTGGTCGATCAGAATGAATGGGTTCAGCGCGGCCTCACCCTCGCCAGGTTTCAGCGGGTTCGGGGCGGGACGGGTGACGTAGTAGGCACCAAACGCAACGCCGCCAACAATGGCGGCCGAGCCGATAAGGAAAGTGCGGCGCAGAATTTTCCCAACTTTTCCCATCTCTTAAGCCTCCTGCAACTTGCCAGCGGCGTCTTGGATCGCGGCGCGGATGCGGGGATAGGTGCCACAACGGCACAGGTTGCCCTGCATCGCGTCGTCTATGTCGGCGTCAGTTGGGGCAGGGTTTTCCGCAAGCAAAGCTGCCGCCTGCATGATCTGACCAGACTGGCAGTAACCGCATTGCGCTACCTGATGATTCACCCAAGCCTGCTGGATCACGGCCATCGCCTCGGGCGAGCCGATGCCTTCGATCGTGGTCACATCGCCCCAGACATCGGACAGCGACACCTGGCATGATCGCACGGCCTCACCATCGATATGCACGGTGCAGGCGCCGCAAGCAGCCACGCCGCAGCCGAATTTGGTTCCGGTCAGGCCGACCTCATCCCGGAGGACCCAAAGCAGGGGGACGTCGTCGGGCAGGTCAACCTGATGTTGCTTGCCATTGATCTTCAGCGCGGTTGCCATGGCACACCTCTCGTAGCTGTGGCGGTTTCTGACATAATTGTCTGAAAGTGTCAGTATGTCAATTGACAAATTATACGAAAACTGTCAAATCGGTTTCATGACGGAAAAACAGGACGATCCGCGGCAACAGGCCATTCTTGCGTCGGCGCTTGAGGCGTTCGCGGCCTATGGGTTTCGCAAAACCTCGATGGACGATATCGCCAAAGGGGCGGGTATGTCGCGCCCGGCCGTGTATTTGCACTACAAGAATAAAGAGGCGATCGTGCGCAGCTTGACGAGGGCGCACTACGCCGAGAAGACCACAAACGTATCGCAGGCCTTGTCGGGCAATGGCAGCGTCTCCCAGCGATTGGCCCGTGCGATTGACGGCCAGATCAAGGGGTTGGCTGAGATACTGACCTCTCCCCACGGGCGCGAGATGCTGGATACCAGCAAATCGACCGCCTCGGACATTTTGGCCGAGGGTGAGGCGGAAATGACCGCGCTTTATGCCGACTGGTTGCACCGCGAAGACAGTGCCGGACGCGTCCACCTACCCAACGGCCCGGAAGAGACAGCGAAGACCATCACCGCGACCCTGATGGGCGTCAAGATGACCGCAACCAACGCAGCTGAATTCGAGCAACGTATCTCGCAATTGGCGGAATTGCTGGGCGCCGGGCTCGAGGTCAGGTAACCCGCTGGCGGATTTTGTACTCGGGTTGGTCCCACAGGTCGTTGGTGATGATGTCCGCCAGAATATCTGCGGCCTGTTCCACGTCGTTCTCGTCAACATAAAGCGGCGTGAAGCCAAAGCGCATGATGTCCGGCGCGCGGAAATCTCCGATCACGCCGCGGGCAATCAGCGCCTGCATGGCCGCATATCCTTCGGCAAAGTGGAATGAGACCTGGCTGCCACGCTGCGCCGGATCGCGTGGGCTGGCGAGGGTTATGCCGGGGCAAGTGGCCTCGACCTTTGCAATGAACAACTCGGTCAGTTCGATGGATTTCGCCCGGACATCGGCCATCTCGGCCATGTCCCAGACATCCATCGCCGCAGACAGCGCGGCCATTTGCAAGACCGGAGGGGTGCCGACTCGCATCCTCTCAATCCCCGAACCGGGACGATAGTCGAGATCGAAGGCAAAGGGTGCTTCGTGCCCCAGCCATCCCGAAAGCGCCGGGCGGACACGGTCGGACAGGCGCGGGGCGACGTAGATGAACGCGGGCGCACCTGGGCCGCCGTTGAGGTATTTGTATGTGCATCCGACCGCAAAATCGGCATTGCACTCGGCTACGTCGACTGGAATTGCACCGGCGGAATGGGCCAGATCCCAAACCGTCACCACACCGTTGGCATGGGCCAGCTCGGTCAGAGCTTTCATGTCGTGCATACGGCCGGTGCGATAGTCGACTTCGGTCAGCATCAGAACGGCGATCTCTTCGGTGATGTTTTCAGCGACCTCCTCCGGGGCGACGACGCGCAATTCGTAATCCGCGTTCAGAGAACGCAGCAACCCGTCCGCCATATAGAGATCAGACGGAAAATTGCCGTTGTCCGACAGCACAACCTTGCGGTTCGGGTTCAACTCCAGCGCCGAGGCCACGGCCTGATAGACCTTGATCGACAGGGTGTCGCCGACCACCACGCTGCCTGCCTCGGCCCCGATCAGACGTCCGATCCGATCCCCCAGACCTGTGGGCAATCCCATCCATCCGGCCTTGTTCCAACCGGTGATCAGCATCTGCCCCCATTCCTGCGTCGCCGTTTGGTGCAGACGCGCGTCAACCGCCTTTGGCAACGGACCCAGAGAGTTGCCGTCAAGATAGAAAATGCCTTCGGGCAGTTCGAACATGGCTTTGGTTGCTTTGAAGTCGGTCATTCCGGCTTGGCCCTGTTGTTTATTTTGGTTGTATCCGTTGGCTATCGGATGCGCTAAGCGCTGTCCACCGATGCATATCTTCGAAATAAATTGCCGCGACCTTTTGATGTTTTGATCTTAAGGTCGGAAAGCGGTAGACAAACTGTCGAAAACGACACTTTCTTTGAGAGATATCGACAGGTAATCAGCGCGAATGCAGAAAATCGACATCCCTCCGATCTGGTTGCTGGGGGCGGCTTGCCTCGCGTGGTTGCAAGCGCAACACCTGTCTTTTGGGCTGTCCCTTGACGGGTGGTTGACTGATCTTGCCAGCGGCGTGCTCATCGGTGGCGGTATTGTTCTGGCTGTTCTGGCGGTTGTCGAATTCCGCCGCCATCAGACGACGGTAATGCCACACCAGACCCCATCCAGCATGGTGCAAAGCGGAATTTTCAAACGCAGCCGGAACCCAATCTATCTGGGGGACGTCCTTATCCTGACCGGTTTGATCCTACGCTTCGATGCGGTCCTGTCGCTGGTTCTGGTGCCAATTTTCGTCTGGATCCTGGAACGCCGCTTTATCGAGCCGGAAGAGGATCGCTTGCGCCGCAAATTTCGCGCTGACTTCGCCCGTTATGCGCAAAAGACACGACGCTGGATTTGAAGGTGTGCTGCCAATGACACAACGTAACGAATGCTGCAGTTGCGAAATAATCTTTCGCAATGTAGGTGAGGATTGAACGAAAGATGCAAAGAACTCGCGCGAACATATCGAAAGTAAAGGAGGCTCTCCGTTGAAGATAGGAACGCCAAAAGAAGTTTTTGACGGTGAGAACCGGGTGGCGATGACGCCGGACTCGGCGCGCCAGCTGCAAAAACTGGGCTATGACTGCCTGATCGAAAAGGGTGCCGGTGCTGCGGCGGGCTTTTCTGATGCGGCTTACAAAGAGGCCGGTGTCGAGGTTGTGAAAACCGCGGCGTCACTTTGGAAAGCTGCGGACATCGTCGCCAAGGTGCGCCAGCCGAATGAGACCGAGCTGAAGCGTCTGACCAAAGGCAAGACGCTGATCTCTTTCTTCAACCCGGCAGGGAACGAAGAGGGGATGGAGGCTGCCAAGTCCAAAGGCGCGAATGTAATTGCGATGGAGATGGTTCCGCGTATTTCCCGTGCGCAGAAAATGGACGCGCTGTCCTCGATGGCGAATATCGCGGGTTACCGTGCGGTAATTGAGGCGGGCAACAACTTTGGCCGTTTCTTCACCGGTCAGGTGACCGCGGCCGGTAAGGTGCCGCCTGCGAAGGTACTGATCGTGGGTGCCGGTGTTGCCGGTCTGGCGGCGATTGGTACGTCCACGTCGCTGGGTGCAATCACCTATGCGTTCGACGTGCGCCCCGAAGTGGCCGAACAGGTCGAGTCGATGGGGGCCGAGTTTGTCTATCTGGACTTTGAAGAAGACCAGCAGGACGGCGCGGCTACCGGCGGCTATGCCTCTGTTCAGTCGGATGAATTCCGCGAAGCGCAGTTGGCCAAGTTCCGTGAGTTGGCGCCCGAGATGGACATCGTCATTACAACGGCGCTGATCCCGAACCGCGAAGCGCCCGAGCTTTGGACCAAGGATATGGTCGAAGCGATGAAGCCGGGCTCGGTCATCGTCGATTTGGCGGCGGAGAAGGGCGGCAACTGTAAGCTTACCGTCGCGGATGAGAAGATCGTGACCGACAATGGCGTGACCATCATCGGCTATACCGACTTCCCCAGCCGGATGGCGGCGCAGGCGTCGTCTCTGTACGCGACCAACATCCGTCACATGATGTCTGACCTGACGCCCGAGAAGGACGGTCAAATCAATCATGACATGGAAGATGACGTGATCCGCGGCGCAACCGTGACCCATGAGGGTGAGATCACCTTCCCGCCGCCGCCGCCCAAGGTGCAAGCGATTGCGGCGCAGAAAAAGCCCGAGGTCAAGGAACTGACCCCGGAAGAGAAAAAGGCGCAGGAAATCGCAGCCTTCAAGGCGCAGACCAAGCAGCAGTTCACCCTGCTGGGTATCGGAGGTGCGTTGATGCTGTTGGTGGGGCTGATCGCTCCGGCCAGCTTCATGCAGCACTTCATCGTCTTTGTGTTGGCGATCTTTGTGGGCTTCCAAGTGATCTGGGGCGTTGCGCACAGCTTGCACACACCGCTGATGGCGATCACCAACGCGATCTCGTCGATCATTATCGTCGGAGCTTTGATGCAGATCGGGTCCGGGTCGTTCCTGGTTATTCTGCTGGCGGCGCTGTCTGTCTTCATGGCCGGGATCAATATCTTCGGCGGCTTCCTCGTAACCCGGCGCATGCTCGCCATGTTCCAGAAATCCTAAGGAGGTCGGGCATATGATTGGCTTCACTTCTGCCGCTTACGTTGTTGCGGCTGTCCTTTTCATCCTGTCGCTCGGCGGCCTTTCGAACCAGGAAAGCGCCAAGCGCGCGGTCTGGTACGGTATCGTTGGTATGGCGCTGGCGGTTTTCGCCACGCTTGTCGGTCCGGGTTCGGGCCTCTGGCTGCTGTCCATTCTACTGATCATCGGTGGTGGTCTGATCGGTCAATACGTGGCGCAGCGTGTCCAGATGACCGAGATGCCGCAGCTGGTGGCCGCAATGCACTCGCTGGTTGGTCTGGCGGCTGTGTTCGTAGGCTTCAACGCGCATTTTGAGATCGGAAACGTGGCTCAGGTCATGGCGATCAAAGATAGCGCGGGTCAGGCGGACCTGTCCGACCTTGGAGCATTCGCCAAGCTGATCGCCAAGAAGACCCCGGCGGAACTGGCGATCCTGCATGTTGAGCTGTTCCTGGGCATTTTCATCGGTGCGATCACCTTTACCGGCTCGGTCGTGGCCTATGGCAAGCTGGCGGGCAAAGTGACCTCGGCGGCGACCAAACTGCCCGGTGGTCATATGCTGAACGCGGCGGCTGCAGGTCTCTCGCTGATCTGTCTGATCTGGTACACCAGCTCAGGGAGTCTGTTCCCGCTGTTCCTGATGACGCTGGCGGCGTTGTTCATCGGCTATCACCTGATCATGGGCATCGGTGGTGCTGACATGCCGGTGGTTGTGTCGATGCTGAACTCGTATTCGGGTTGGGCGGCAGCCGCGATCGGCTTCAGCCTTGGCAACGACCTGCTGATCGTTGTTGGCGCTCTGGTCGGATCGTCGGGTGCGATCCTGTCCTACATCATGTGTAAGGCGATGAACCGTCACTTTGTCAGCGTGATCCTGGGTGGCTTCGGTGGCCCGCAGGGTGAGCAGATGGCTGTCGAAGGCGAACAGATCGCGATTGAGGCGGACGGTGTTGCCGCTGCGCTGAACGATGCGGATAGCATTGTCATCATCCCGGGTTACGGCATGGCCGTTGCTCAGGCACAGCAGTCGGTGTCCGAGCTGGTTCGCAAGCTGCGCGCCAAGGGCAAAGAGGTGCGCTTTGCGATCCACCCCGTCGCCGGACGTCTGCCGGGCCACATGAACGTGCTGCTGGCCGAGGCGAAAGTGCCGTATGACATCGTGCTTGAGATGGATGAGATCAACGACGATTTCCCGGACACGGATGTGGCCATCGTCATCGGCTCGAACGACATCGTGAACCCTGCGGCGCAGGAGGATCCCAACAGCCCCATCGCCGGTATGCCGGTTCTGGAGTGCTGGAAGGCCAAGCAGGTCTTTGTGTCCAAGCGTGGTCAGGGCACTGGCTATTCGGGCATTGAGAACCCGCTGTTCTTCAAAGAGAACACGCGCATGTTCTATGGCGACGCCAAGCAGTCGCTAGACAAGCTGCTGCCGATGATCGAGTGATCAAAACGCACAATTCAATTGCAAAGGGCGCCTGCGGGCGCCCTTTTCTTTTCTACTTTGAAGCGGGCTTGGCCTTCGCGCCTCCAGAGTATTGCAGCCAGATGAAGCAAGCTTGATATGCTATTTTACGTCTGAAGGGTACTTTGTGGGAGCAAGGTCATGGAGAAAGTAAACGGAATCGGCGGGGTCTTTTTTCGCGCCAAGAACCCCAAGGCCTTGAGTGAATGGTATGAAAGACACCTGGGGGTAAATCACTATGTTCCGGTCCCTTGGAAGCAGGCCGAAGGCTATACGGTCTTTGCACCCTTCGCCCAGGATACCGCGTATTTTGGCCGAAGCGAGCAGCAGTGGATGATCAATTTCAGGGTTGATGATTTGGCCGCTTTGACACGCCAGCTACAGGACGCAGGGATCACCGTCGAAACCAATCCGGATTGGGATAGCGAGGTGGGTAAATTCGCCCGTATTCATGATCCCGAAGGCAATCCCATCGAGCTATGGCAGCCAAATCAATGAATTGGCTGGAATGTATACCGTCGCATTCTTGTAAGTATCTGAAATAAAATGGGAATTGATGTATTTTGGGTGTGCCGTATAGTGTGTCGGATGAATCGGAGCCCCGCATGACGCCAATCGATGACCACCCTTTACGCTATCGGCTTGCCAATGAACTGCACGCCCGACCTTTTCCGGTGGCGCAGGTTCCATGCACGGTTGCCTTTCTGGCGATCAAAAAGCCCGGCACGTCGCAAGGTGGGGACCGGCAGGACGACATTGCGCATTTGATAAATCTGTTGGATCGTCACGGCGCGCCGCACCCTCAACCCGACGCGACCCACTATGCGGGGCAGATCGGACGCCATTGGCTCAAGTGGGAGCAACACACTGAGTTCGTAACCTTTACTGCGATCTCTCAGAACGTGAGTGAGCGGGCGTTCAACCCCGCCGATTTCGAAGTCTTCCCCCCGGATTGGATGATGGCCAGTCCCGGCCAAAGGATCACGTCGGCTTTGCTACGAGTTGTTCCGCGCCCAGAGGATGACGTCGTCCAGAACCTGCTACCGGATTGGTTCGAACCCGAAAGCCTTGCTGTGTCCCGCGTTTTGGACGATGCCGCGATCTGCGCCAGCGATTTTCGTATCGACCCGGCAGGGCATATGCGGTTTGCGCTGTTCGTCTCGGATGGAACAGGAGAGCGCCGGGTTGGCCGGATCATCCAGCGCCTGTGCGAGATTGAGACTTACAAGGCCATGTCCATGCTGGGGTTTGCTCGGGTCAAATCGCTGACCCCGCGCATCGGCGAATTGGATCAGAAGCTGACCGCGCTGATGGGCGAAATGACCGATGGCGGCAAACATCCCGATGATATGCTACCGCAGCTTCTAAAAACCTCGACCGAGTTGGAGACGATCTCGGCACGCTGTTCTTTTCGGTTTGGGGCCACGGGCGCCTATGAGGCCATCGTTAACCAACGCGTCAAAGTCTTGCGGGAAGAGCGGTTCATGGGGGGGCAGACCTTTGCCGATTTCATGATGCGCCGCTATGACCCTGCGATGCGGACTGTGAAATCGACGGAACTGCGTCTGCAGGCCTTGTCTGACCGGGCCATCCGCGCCGGAGATCTGCTGCGAACACGTGTGGACGTGGAACGCAGCGCGCAGAATCAGGCCTTGCTGGAAAGTATGGACCGCCGCGCCGATCAGGCCCTGCGCCTGCAGCGCACGGTCGAGGGGTTGTCGGTGGTTGCCATCAGCTACTACGCCGTCTCGCTGGTCAGCTATCTGCTGTATCCTCTGACGTCGGCGGGGATCAGCAAGGGAATGTTGACGGCTTTGGTCACGGTTCCGGTTATTCTGGCCGTTTGGGTGGGCGTCCGCAGAATTCGGCGTCGGCTAGAGTGAGCAGCGCTTGCCTCTGTTTGGTAGCGTTGTACTAGTAGCCGGCGAAGCGCATCAAACAAGCGGAGCTTAAATATGATCAGTGTCGTTGCTGCGTGGCGCGCCGTCACCGCGATGTTCGCGCTGAATGGTGCCCTGTTCGGTATCTGGGCCTCTCGCATTCCGGCGGTTCGCGATCATCTGACCCTCAGCCATGAAGAGCTTGGCTATGGTCTTTTGTTCATGGCAGCGGGTGCCGTCTGCTCCTTCCCGGTGACCGGGCGATTGACCGACCGGTTTGGGGCCGTATCGATCACGCGGATCATCGCGGTGCTGTACACCTTTTCGCTGGTTTTGCTGGCGCTGGCCGACAGCTTCACCATGCTTGCAGCGTTCCTGCTTCTGTTCGGTGCCTTTCATGGCTCGATGGACGTGGCGATGAACGCTTGGGCTGCCGAGGTTGAGCAGGCCTACGACAAACCGCTCATGTCCTCGTTTCATGCGATGTGGAGCCTTGGTGCCGGCCTTGGGGCGGTCAGTGGATTTATAGCTGTTCAGTGGGATGCGACTGTTCTGCAGCATTTTCTGGTTGCGGGAGGCGTTGTGGTGGCACTGGCCTTGGCGATGTCCTGGGTACAATGGACGTCGCGCCGCGCGGAACAGTCTCAAGGTGCCGTGTTTGCATTCCCGTCCGGGGTGTTGATCCTCGTTGGTTTCACCGCGCTATGTGGTGCGTTGGGGGAAGGTGCGGTCGCAGATTGGAGCGCCCTTTTCCTGCGCGACGTTACTGGGGCCGCTGAGAGTGTCGCAGCATTGGGTTATGCGGTTTTTTCGGTCGCGATGGTGGTGTGTCGTTTGGCTGGCGGCTTCCTCATCGCGCGCGTCGGCCCGGTCGCAGCAGCTAGGGGCGGTGGTGTCTTTGCTGCGATAGGGGTGTTCTGCGTGGTGTCCGCCGGTGCCGCGCCATTGGCGTTGGTCGGGTTCACGCTGATGGGGGTCGGTTATGCGGTGATCATGCCTTTGGCGTTCAGCCGCGCCGCGAACGACCCAAATGTCCCACCGGGACAGGCCATCGCTAGTGTTGCAACGCTCGGATATGGGGGGCTGTTGATCGGACCGCCGCTGATCGGGTTTCTGGCCGAATTGCTGTCTCTGCGGATGGCATTCGGTGTCTTGCTGCCGCTTGCGGTGCTTATCGTGGTCTGTGCCGGCGCGCTAAAGCGCGCCGACTGAGTTTTGTCACCGGCCGCGAATGCGCGGATCCAGCGCGTCTCGCAAGCCATCGCCCAGATAGTTCACGCTGAGTACAGTCAGCGAGATCGCAAGGCCGGGCCAGAACACACGCTCGGGGTATTGCTGAAGATAGTCGACGCCATCAAACAGAAGGCGGCCCCAGGTCGGGAAATCCGGCGGGAAGCCGAGCCCGAGGAAGGACAGCGCGCTTTCGGTGATGATCGCCGTCGCAATCCCCAGCGTTGCCGACACCATGATCGGAGACAGGACGTTCGGCAGGATGTGACGCGTGATGATCTGTCTGTTGCTGGTGCCAATGGAGCGTGCCGCGAGAACGAACTCACGCTCTTTGATGGCCAGCACGTCGCCGCGTACGATCCGGGCCGTGGGCATCCATGAGGTGATGCCGATGGCGCAGACGATCAGGATGAAAATCCCACGCTCCAGCCCGAATGCGGCGGACAGAGGCTCGCGGAAAAGCAGCATCATGACCAGCAACAGGGGCAGCAGGGGCAGGGCGAGGAACAGATCGGTCAGGCGCATCAGCGGCCCGTCGAGGCGTTTGAAGAAGCCCGCGATCACACCAATGAACGATCCGAGAAACAGCGCCAGCAACATAGCGGTGATGCCAACCGAGACCGAGGTCTGACCACCCGACATCATCCGCGCCAGAATATCCCGGCCCAGCTGATCGGTGCCGAACGGATGCGCCCAGCTGGGGCCCTGATTACGCGACCGGATGTCGATTTGGGTTGGGTCGATGCTCCAGAGGTAGGGCCCCAGATACACACCGGCGACGATGAAGATGAACAGGATCGCCCCGATCATCGCGCCTTTGTGCGTTTTGAACTGGTCCCACACATCGCGCCACTGGCTGCGGGGCGGGGTAGCCAGGTCGTCCATGACGCCTGCGGTCGGCAGCGCGGTTGAGGCAGGAGCCAATCCTTCGTCGGGGACCAGCGTGTCTGATTTGTCAGTATCAGTCATAGCGAATCCTCGGGTCCAGAATGCCGTAGAGTACGTCAGCGATCAGGTTGAACAGGACGATCAACACGGCAAAGATGAAGGTCAGCGTCTGCACCATCGGCAGGTCATTGGCTTGAATCGCGCCGATCAGCAACTGGCCGATACCGTTCACCTTGAAAACCTGCTCGGTGATGATTGCGCCGCCGAAGATGGCCGGAATACCCAGCGCAATAACGGTAACCACCGGGATCATCGAGTTGCGCAGGACATGGACCATCACAACCGTGTACTCGCTCAGCCCTTTGGCGCGGGCGGTACGAACGTAATCCTGGTTGAGGTTGTCCAGCATCGAGGCGCGCATGAAGCGGCTCAACTGCGCAGTGATCTGCAGCGCCAGAACCATGACCGGCATGATCATCTGCTTCAGCTGTACCACGAAGCTATCCCAGCTGTTTACCACATGGGTGGTGTCATAGATCGACGGGAACCAACCCAGCTGGACCGAGAAGATCACGATCACCAGCACGCCCGAGAAGAAGGGCGGGACTGAGAATCCGACCATCGAGACAAATGTACCCATCTGGTCGAACCAGGAATACTGGCGGTATGCGGAATAGATGCCGATGGGCAGCGCGATCAGGATGGCGACCACATACGCGGTGCCGACAACCCACAGGGTCTGCGGGATACGCTGAACGACGATGTCCATGACGGGCGAGCGGGTTTGCCACGAAATCACACGTAGGTCACCTTCAGAGAAAGTGGTGCCAAACATATGGTCGATCAGAACCTGCGGCTCGATCCAGAAGAACTGCACGATCCATTTCCAGAACCGGATATGCATCGGCTGGCCAAGGCCAAGCGCCTCGCGCATCTTCTCTTTGACTTCGGGGGGGACGGTGAGGGGAACCTGTGCCATCGGGTCGCCTGGGGCAAGCTCGAGCAGCAGGAAGATGACGAGGCTGATGAACAGCAGCGTGGGTACGGCCAGCACCAGTCGTCTGATGGTAAAGTTGAGCATTCAAAGGCGCCTTTGTTGATGCGTCTTTTTGTTGGAGTGGTCTGCAAATGACCGCGCCCCGATAAAGATCGGGGCGCGATATTGCAAGATTAACGCTTAGGAACCGGTCTTGCGGTACCAGTCCGCAATGTTCCACAGCTCGCTGTCCCAAACGTTCAGGACAACACCACCCAGGGTGTTTGCATGCGCCGACAGACGGCCACGGTGCACCAGCGGGATCATGCCGCCGTTTTGAACCATGATGTCGTTCAGCTGCTTGGCGATCTCCGCACGGGCTTCCAGACCCGCGGTTTCAGCCAGTTTGGCGTGCAAGGCGTCAAACTCTTCGTTGCAGAAGCGGCTGATGTTCTCACCCTGCCACTGCGATTCTGGCTTCGGTGCCTTGTCGCACAGACCGTTGCCCAGATAGGACTGAGGGTCGGTGCCGTTGAAGGTGTTGGCGTACATCTCAACGTCTGCATAGAACTTCTGGAAGGTGTCAGGCGAACCCGGGTCACCACCGAAGAAGACCGATGCGTTGATGTTGCGCAGTTCGGACTCAATGCCGATCTGGCTCCACCATTCTTTGATCAGCGCCTGGAAGTCCTGACGCACAGCGTTGGTCGAGGTCTGGTAGACGATTTTCAGCGGCACACCGTCTTTTTCACGAATACCGTCGCCATCGGTGTCAACGATGCCTGCGTCATCCAGCAGCTTCTTGGCGCCTTCGATATCCTGCGTGTCACAGCTCATCGAGGTCGAGCTAAACGCAGCCGGGGCCGGAACCCAGTTACAGGTCACTTTGCCCGCCTGACCGTAGCCGATTTCCACCAGCAGCGGGCGGTCGATGGCCATGGACATGGCTTTGTAAACGGCCGGATCCTGCAGGAATGGGTGCGGATGCGCGGCTGTCGAGCGCTCGCCTTCCGGCAGGTCGGGCGACGGGTTGGTCTGGTTTAGCATGATACGCTCGACCAGCGGGCCGAAGCCTGCGACCGGAGTACCTTTGCCACCTTCCTGCATCTGCGCGATGACCTCAGGGGCCAGCTGCAGGTTCCAGGCGTAGTCAAACTCGCCAGTTTCCATAACCGCACGACCTGCCGCTGTTGCGTCGCCGCCACCTTTGAAGGTCACGCTGGCAAATGCCGGCTTGGCCGGGTCACGGTAGTTGTCGTTGGCGGCAAATGTGATCACGTCGTTCGGCTTGAACTCGGTGACGACAAATGGGCCGGTGCCGATCGGGTTGAAGTTCTGATCTGTACATTCAGGGGCTTTTGCGCCCATGCAGTCAGCGAACTGAGCCGCCTGAATGATCGGGCTTTCACCACCCACGAACGGTCCGTAGGGGAAGGGGGTCGGTGCGTCGAACGTTACCTTAACGGTTAGGTCATCGACAGCTTCGACATCGGTGACGCCTTCAAACTTGGTCACCTGTGCACAACCGCCTTCGGGGTCCATGCAGTAGTTTGCGGTAAACACCACGTCGGCCGAGGTGAACGGAGTACCGTCCGACCATGTGAGGCCAGGCGCAATCTTCCAGGTAATGGTGGTCAGGTCTTCGCTGACGCCGCCATTTTCAACGGTCGGGATTTCAGCGGCCAGATACGGCACCATGTTCCCGTCTTGGTCGTAGCGTGCAAGTGGTTCAATAACCAGCGAGGCTGCTTCAACATCTTTTGTGCCACCCGATAGAAACGGGTTCATAATTGACGGAGCCTGCCAATAAATGATGCTGACATTGCCGTCCGATCCGCGCTCGGCAAAAGCCGCTGGGGCCAGCGCCGTGCTTGCAATCGCACCAAGCAAAAGGGTTTTGATCTTCATAAGTCACTCCCGAATTGGACACTTGCGTGTCTCGATTATCTCCGCAATGCCTGCGGATTTGGCGTTGCCGACTATTGGCTAAGGCATTGTTAGAAATAGCAATTGCATTTCGCGCAACGCGATTTCTGCCTTCGCTGGTTGTCGGTTACGCGGGTATCGAAACAGAACTTAGGAAAATTGCAAGCCTTGCCGTCACGAAATCGTGCATTGCGTTTGACTTTTCCTGGCTCGCCGCCTTAGCGTTCGGCATCCATAAAAACAAAACGACCCAAAAGGGAGCGCGCGCGTGCTGGATCAACCAATTGCCCAGATCAAAAAACTGAGGGTGGAGTTTCAGACGAAAGACGGCCCGGTCGTGGGCGTTGAGGACGTCTCGTTCGAGGTAAATCCGGGCGAAACGGTTTGTATTGTTGGCGAATCGGGCTCGGGCAAGTCGGTTTCATCGCTGTCTCTGATGCGTCTTGTCGAGTTCGGCGGAGGCGAAATCGCCGGTGGCGAGCTGCTGTTTGACCGCCGCGACGGGGCTGAGATGGACCTGGCTGATGCCGATCAGGATCTGATGAAACAGATTCGCGGCAATGAGATCGGAATGATCTTTCAGGAGCCGATGACCGCGCTGAACCCAGTTTTCACCGTTGGTCGGCAACTGACCGAAGGGCTGCGCATTCACAAGGACATGTCCAAGGCGCAGGCCGAAGAGCGGGCTTTGGAGCTGCTGCGCCAAGTGCGAATCCCCGAACCCGAGCGCCGGTTGAAGCAGTACCCGCACGAGCTTTCAGGGGGCATGCGCCAGCGCGTGGTGATCGCAATGGCGATGGCGTGCGAGCCGCGCCTGCTGATCGCGGACGAACCGACGACCGCATTGGACGTGACCATTCAGGCTGAGATTCTGGCTCTCATGGACCGTTTGAAACGCGAAACGGGCACTGCGGTTATGTTCATCACCCATGACATGGCCGTGGTGGCACAGATGGCCGACCGCGTTGTGGTCATGTTCCGTGGCAACAAGGTCGAAGAGGGCCCGGTCACCGAAATTTTCGAAAATCCGCAGCATGACTACACTAAGGCGCTGCTGGCTGCGGTACCGAAACTGGGTGAGATGCAGGGGAAGGCCGCGCCCGAACCGATGAAACTTCTGGGTGTTGAAGGGCAGAACATCGCTCCGATTCCCGGCACCGAAGAGACGTTGCTGACGGTCAAGAACCTGACCACGCGTTTCCCAGTCAAAGGCGGTTTGCTGCGCCGGACAATCTCGAATGTTCACGCGGTCGAAGATGTCTCGTTCACGCTGAACAAAGGGCAGACACTCAGCCTTGTGGGCGAATCGGGATGTGGCAAGTCCTCGGCCGGGCGCTCGATCCTGCGATTGGTCGAGCCGATGGCGGGTGAGGTCAATCTGGACGGCGTCGATATCATGAAGCTGGACCAATCCGGTCTACGCAAGGCGCGGCTGGATATGCAGATGATCTTTCAGGACCCGTTTGCCTCTCTCAATCCGCAGATGCAGTTGATCGACCAAGTGGCCGAACCCATGCGCAACTACGGCGTGGCTTCGGGGTCGGAACTGCAGGATCGCGTGGCGCAGCTGTTCGATAAGGTGCAACTGCCGCGTAGCTTCATGCGCCGTTTCCCGCATGAGATGTCCGGCGGTCAGCGTCAGCGTATCGCAATCGCCCGCGCCTTGGCGTTGAACCCGAAACTGATTATCGCGGATGAGGCGGTCTCGGCGCTGGACGTGTCGGTGCAGGCGCAGGTGTTGAACCTGATGATGGAACTGCAATCCGAGCTGAGCCTGTCTTACTTGTTCATCAGTCACGATATGGCCGTAGTGGAGCGGGTCAGCCACCATGTGGGCGTGATGTATCTGGGCCGGATTGTTGAACTTGGACCGCGCGCGCGGGTGTTCGAGAACCCGCAGCACCCGTATACGCAGGCGCTGATGAAGGCGGTTCCAATCGCGGACCCGAACAAACGGAAATCGGAAAAAGACTTGAATTTCAAGCCGATCCCGTCACCCATTCATCCAATCGGATACGCGCCAGAACCGTCTAACTACAAAGAGGTTGAGCCGGGCCATTTCATCCTGACTACGGATAGCGGGTACTAACACATATGCCACAGCGTCTGACGCCGCTTGAGATCATGACCAAACTGATCTCATTCCCGACTGTAAGCCGTGACACAAACTTGCCGTTGGTGGACTGGGTCGAAGGTTACCTGAACGAACACGGTATCGAGGCCCATCGCTGGCCGGACCCGGATCAGCCGCACAAGGCGGCGATCTTTGCCCATGTCGGCCCTTGGGAAGAGGGCGGCGTTGTCCTCTCGGGTCATACGGATGTGGTTCCGGTGGACGGACAGCCCTGGGACACGGATCCGTTCACTGTCACCGAGAAGGACGGCAAGTATTACGGACGCGGCACCTGCGACATGAAGGGCTTTGATGCGCTCGCGATTTGGGCACTGGTCGAGGCGCGCAATGCCAGTCTGAAACGTCCTTTGCAACTAGCGTTGAGCTTCGATGAAGAGGTCGGGTGCACGGGCGCTCCGCCAATGATCGAGGCGATGAACAAAGTTCTGCCCAAAGGCTCGGCCGTAATCGTGGGCGAGCCTTCGACAATGCAGGCCGTCACCGGCCACAAGGGCGGTTTCGGCTATGACACGCATATGGTCGGGTTCGAGGTTCATAGCTCGATCATGCACACAGGCGTGAATGCCATCATGGAGGCCGCGCCGCTGATCAATTGGGCGAATGAACAGAACACCCGCAATCAGGCGGCCACGCCCAGCGAAACCGCTGCGGTGTTCGATCCGCCCTGGACCACGGTGCATGTGGGCATGATCGAAGGCGGCACTGCGCATAATATCACCGCCAAAGATTGCCACTTCATGCTGGATTTCCGCACCGTTCCGGATGAAAGCAAAGCCGCGTGGCGCGACGCCTATTTCGAACAGGTGCGCGCGGTTGAAGCGCGGATGCAGGCGGTTCACCCCGAAACGCGGATCGAAATCTCGGAGAATTTCTCGATCCCCGGTCTGGTCCCCGAACAGGATGGTGAGGCCGAAGCTCTGGTACGCGCCCTGACCGGCGATAATGCCAGCCATGTGGTAAGCTATGGCACCGAGGCGGGGCAGTTTCAGGAAGCAGGCTATTCTGCCGTCATTTGCGGCCCAGGGGACATTGCGCAGGCGCATCAACCGAACGAGTTCATCTCAGTCGCGCAGTTCGAAGCAGGCCATGCGTTCATGCAGCGGTTGGTCGAAAAACTGTCCACCTGATCCCGAGGAGGTCCAAAATGCCGGTGAAAAACAGACTGGCCGAAATGCAGGCAGAGATTACCAAGTGGCGCCGACATCTGCATGCGCATCCCGAACTGATGTATGACGTTCACGAGACCGCCGCCTTTGTTGTGGAACGGTTGAAGGCCTTCGGTGTTGATGAAATCACCGAGGGCGTCGGCAAGACAGGTGTCGTCGCCGTGATCAAGGGCCGCTCGGATAACAAGGGTCGGGTGATCGGATTGCGGGCAGATATGGACGCCCTGCCGATCGAAGAGGCAACGGGTTTGGACTATGCTTCGACCGTTCCGGGTAAGATGCATGCTTGTGGGCATGACGGGCACACCTCGATGCTGCTTGGGGCTGCGCAGTACCTGGCCGAGACGCGGAATTTCGATGGCACCGCCGTGCTGATCTTTCAACCGGCCGAGGAGGGCGGCGCCGGAGGTCTCGCCATGTGTCAGGACGGGTTGATGGAGCGCTGGGGCATTCAGGAAGTCTACGGCATGCACAACATGCCCGGCCTGCCGGTTGGTGAGTTTGCGATCCGGCCCGGAGCCCTGCTGGCCTCGTCGGATGAGTTCGAAATTACAGTCACCGGCAAGGGTGGCCACGCGGCCGCCCCGCATGAGGCGGTGGATACAACGCTTGTCGCATCGCATATTGTTGTGTCTTTGCAATCCGTTGTGGCCCGTACTGTCGATCCGATCAAACGAGTTGTTCTGACGGTGGGTACGTTCGAGACGGACAGCGTGGCCTCAAACGTCATTGCGCATACGGTCCGTCTGAAAGGCACGGTGCGAACGCTTGACCCCGAGTACCGCGCGGTCGCGGAACAGCGTGTTCGCCGGATTGCCGAAGATACGGCCTCGGCTTTTGACGCGTCCGCTATAGTAGAATGGACCCCAGGCTATCCGGTGACGGTGAATTCCGAGGCCGAGACCGGCTATGCCGCTGAGGCCGCTGCAGCTGTGGCTGGAAAGGTGAACGATGGTACCGACCCGATCATGCCGTCGGAAGATTTCGCTTACATGCTTGAAGAACGGCCCGGAGCCTACATCTTTCTAGGGAACGGAGACACTGCGATGTGTCACCACCCAGAATACAATTTCGATGATGACGCCATACCCGCTGGTTGTAGCTGGTTCGCTGAGATGGTCGAACGCCGGATGCCGGCCGGATGATTTAGGAGAGACAAGATATGCCAGTCAAAAACCGCTTTGCGGAACTGCAGGACGAGATCACAACGTGGCGACGTGACCTGCACGAAAACCCTGAAATCCTGTTTGAAACCCACCGCACTAGCGCTCTGGTCGCCGAAAAGCTGACGGAGTTCGGCTGCGATGAGGTTGTCACCGGTATTGGCCGCACCGGCGTTGTCGGTGTGATCAAAGGCAAGTCGGACAGCAAAGGCAAGGTGATTGGTCTGCGCGCGGATATGGACGCTCTGCCGATCCTCGAGGCGACGGGGCTGGACTATGCTTCGAAAACGCCGGGCGCGATGCATGCCTGTGGGCACGATGGTCATACAGCGATGCTGCTGGGTGCGGCGAAGTACCTGTCGGAAACCCGCAATTTCGATGGCACCGTTGTCGTGATCTTCCAGCCCGCCGAAGAAGGCGGCGGCGGAGGTCGCGAGATGTGTGAAGACGGCATGATGGACCGCTGGAACATTCAGGAGGTCTACGGGATGCACAACTGGCCGGGCAAACCGGTTGGCAGCTTCTCGATCCGTCCGGGGTCGTTCTTCGCTGCCACGGACCAGTTCGACATCACGTTTGAAGGGCGCGGCGGTCATGCGGCGAAACCGCAGGAGACGGTCGATACCACCGTGATGACGGCGCAGGCGGTTCTGGCGCTGCAGACGATCGCCTCGCGCAATGCAGATCCGGTTGATCAAGTGGTTGTGTCGGTGACCTCGTTCGAGACCTCGTCGAAGGCCTTCAACGTGATCCCGCAATCAGTTCAGATCAAAGGCACGGTGCGCACCATGAGCAAGGAGATGCGTGATCTGGCCGAGAAGCGGATCAACGAGATCTGCAACGGCGTAGCGGCGACCTTTGGTGGCACAGCGGACGTCACCTATATTCGAGGCTATCCGGTCATGGTGAACAGCGACGAGCAGACCGAGTTTGCGGCTGACGTCGCACGATCGGTGTCTGGTGCTTGCGAAGAGGCCCCTCTGGTCATGGGCGGCGAGGATTTTGCTTTTATGCTGGAAGAGCGTCCTGGAGCTTATATTCTGGTGGGCAACGGCGATACGGCCATGGTTCATCACCCCGAATACAATTTCAACGATGAGGCCATCCCTGCCGGGTGCAGTTGGTGGGCCGAGGTGGGAGAACAGGGGATGCCTGTTGCCGGGGGGGGGGGGGGGGGTCTCTCCCCCCACACCCCCGGGATATTTTCAGCCAGATGAAGAAGGATCCTTCGGCTCTAGGCTGAGTGTGGTGCAGAGCGTTTTGATCACGTTTTGCAGCGCGTCTTTTTGGGTTGTGACGCAGGTGCGGGCAGCCGCGCGGGCTTGGGTCAGGGCCGCGTCGTTGGACAGCCAGTTGTTGACGGCTTTCTCCAGATCTTCTGCAGTTTTGACCTGAACGGCCCCGCCGGTTTCGATCAAGGGTGCGAAGGTTTCGGCGAAGTTGAAGTAGCCTGGACCGGTTATGACGGCAGCCCCGGCTTGGGCGGGTTCGAACGGGTTATGGCCGCCGATCTCTTTCAAGGACCCGCCGAGAAAGACAATCGGGCAAAGCGCGTACCATGTGCCGGTTTCGCCTAGGGTATCGGCCACGTAGACCTGAGTCTCATCGGTGATCGGGTCGCTTTTGGTTCGGAAGGCCGATGTGAGTTTGGCTTTGGTCAGGAGGGTCGCGACCTCCTCGCGCCGTTCCGGGTGTCGCGGTATTAGCAGCAACAGCAAGTCTGGGTAATGCTTTAGCAATGCATTGTGGGCGGCCAGAACGGTTTCCTCTTCGCCTGCATGAGTCGAGCTGGCGATCCAGACGGGGCGAGCTCCGATCTGGCCTTGGACATCTGCCAGCGTGTTGTGATCCACCGGCAGAGGGTCGGACATTGCCTTGAGGTTGGTGCCGGGTTGGACGCGCTGTGGGTCCGCTCCGATGGCGATCAGGTTCTTGGCCGTTTTGTCGTTCTGCGTCAGAAATAGCGCGAAGCGGTCCAGAATGAAGCGCGCAGTTTCTGGGCGCTTTTGCCACCCTGCCACGGACTTGTCGGATAAGCGTGCGTTCAGGAGACACAAAGGCGTGCCGCGTCCAGCTGTCTCGACGATCATGCGGGGCCAGACTTCACTTTCTACGAAAATCGCAGCATCGGGTTCCCAGTGGTCCAGAAACCGCTGCACAGGTCCGGCGCTGTCCAAGGGTGGATACTGATGTCGGGTGCGAGGGGGCAGTCGCTCGGCAATCAGCGCGGCTGAGGTGGGCGTGCCGGAGGTGATCAGGAACTCGGCTTGTGGCAGGCGCTCGCCAAGCCGGTGGATCAGGCTGAGCACCGAGAGGCTTTCGCCGACGCTGGCTGCGTGAAACCAGATCAATTGTCCTGCGGGACGGTCAAGGCTGGCATAACCCAGCCGTTCCTTCTGGCGCTGGTTCGAGACTTCGGCCGCCTGCAGCTTTTTGCGCACGGTCCGCCAGGCCAAAGGCTGCACGAGAGAGGCGACGCCGCAGTACAGCTTGTACAGCAGCGTCGGGCGAACGTCAGAGCCAGGCATGTCAGCCGCCTGTGTGGCTCATGTGGCGGCTCATCTGGCCATCGACGGCCTGACGGGAATAGTCGAAATCATGGCCTTTGGGCTTGAGGTTGATCGCAGCGCGGATCGCCTCTTCCAAGGGTTTTTCCGTGTCCGGGTGATCGCGCAGCGGGGCGCGCAGGTCGGCCATGTCCTCCTGACCCAGGCACATGTAAAGCTCACCGGTGCAGGTAAGTCGCACGCGGTTGCAGCTTTCGCAGAAATTATGGGAAAGTGGGGTGATAAAGCCGATCTTCTGGCCAGTTTCCTCAAGCCGGACATAACGCGCAGGCCCTCCGGAGCGTTCGGCCAGATCGACCACGCTGTAGTGGTTTTCGTATTCTTTGCGCACATCCTTGAGCGACCAGTATTGATCCAGCCTGTCCTCGTTGCCGATGTCGCCCATCGGCATGACCTCAATCCAGGTCAGGTCCATGTCGCGTTCGGCGCACCATTCGGTGATCTGGGGCAATTCAGGTTCGTTGAAGCCCTTCAGAGCCACAGCGTTGATCTTGACCCGCAGGCCCGCCTTTTGCGCGGCATCAATCCCATTCAGAACCTGTTTCAGACGCCCCCAGCGCGTAACGGCTGCGAATTTGTCCTCATCCAGCGTGTCCAGCGAGATATTCACCCGCCGCACACCCGCCGCGTAGAGATCATCGGCAAAACGCGCAAGCTGTGAGCCATTGGTTGTCAGCGTCAGCTCTTTCAGCGCGCCGCTTTCCAGATGACGGGTCATGGAGTTGAAGAACGTCATGATATTGCGACGCACGAGCGGCTCACCCCCGGTGATGCGCAGTTTCTCAACACCCATATTCACGAAGGTGGAACACATGCGGTCCAGCTCTTCCAGCGTCAGCAGGTCTTTCTTGGGCAGAAAGGTCATGTTCTCGGACATGCAGTAGACGCAGCGAAAGTCGCAGCGGTCGGTTACCGAGACGCGCAGATACGTGATGGCACGGGCGAAAGGATCAATAAGCGGAGCAGTCATGCGGTATAGGTAAAGCTGGAACAGGCCCACGACAAGAGTGAACTGTGCTTTGGTCTGGTACAGCTGCCTGAGCGGTAGTAGGTTCGGAGTATGAGAGAACTGCTTGTGATATCCTGCGTTTTGCTGGTCGGGTGCGATACCGTGCGTTCGACGACGGATCGTTTGTTAGGGCGCGATGAGGCTGCGGCGGAGGTAACGCCTGCTGCTGTAGAGACCGCACCTGCTGAGGCGGAAAGCTCAGCCTATATCCAGCCTGCAACTGCGACGGCGAATTGGACCGGCGCTAAGACCACTATTGCCGGGTTGGGCGATCCGTCGACTCCGGGCCGCTGGATGCAGACGCCCTTGGTCGATTCCGAGGTGACCGCGCGGGTGGTTGTGCCGAAAACTGGGGCGCAGGCTTACATCACACTGGTTCCGGCCTCGGGGCCCGAGACGGGTGGCAGCCGTTTGTCACTGGATGCCATGCGGGCGTTGCTGGTGCCGTTCGATCAGTTGGTCGAAGTCGAGGTCTACGCGAACTAGCTTTTCAGGTATTTTCCGGCCTCACGCCGGGCAAAGGGTTTCATCGCGTCGCCATGCGTTTCCAGAAAAGCCACGACCCGGTTGGGATCATGTTTGGAGAGTTCCCGTAGCCACCACGCAATGGATTTCTGAATGAACCAGTTCCGATCGGGCACATAGCCCGCGGCCCACCCGAGGATTCGATCTCGGCTCGCCAGATCTTCTGGTTTGGGGTGGTTCTGTTTGGTCCAAGGCAGGGTCGAGACCAGAGCAGCACGGCGGGTCCACATGTGGTCTGATCCCGTCCATGTTTCGACCTGATCCAGCCGCGCGGGATCGAAACTCAGGCGTTTCTGGATGGCGGTACAGGCGTGGTCGGCGATGGCCCATGCGTCGAAATCGGGCACCCAGCTTTGCAACAATGCCCAGACATCCTCATCTGGGCGAATCCGCGCTTGTGTCAGCAGTTTCGAGGCTGCGACGCGCGCCTCGTGAATGTTGGTCTGCCAGAGCGCATCCGCGAGGGTGACGCGCTCAGCAACTGACAATTCCTTGCGCCAGGCTTTGGTCAGATCGTTGAGAACCGGGACCGCAACGCCCAGATAGGGGCGCTCGGCCTTATGATAGGCTGCGACCTGTTCCGCGCGCTCGGCATCGGCATGCGCCTTGATCTGATCTAGATAGGGGGCAAGCATGGTCTAGACCGGAACGCCGGTGGGTTTGCCGTCAATCGTCTGCTGGTTCTTCTCGACCCAATAGGCGCGGATATCGTCGTCTGATTTGCCGTCGACCCATTTTTGCATCGTGTCGCGATCCGACTGGAACTCCATGAACGGGACCGTATAGCCGCACGAGGTCTGCACCAGATCAATGCTGAGGTCATAGATCTGCCGCGCGCTGCGGTGGTTGGGGAAGTGACCTGCCAGTTCGTCCCAGCCGTCATCCACTGCATGTAGGGTCTTCGCGGTGCCATAGGTGCGCAGGATCAGCGGGCGGGTGGTGAAGGAACACCACATCAGGGTCATCCGGTTGACGTCAAGCAAATGTCCGGCGGTCTCATTACCGCTGCCGGTCAGGTTCATCCAAGCAATCCGGTTTGGCCCCAGAACACGCAGTGAATCCATGCCCTTGGGTGAGATATTGACCCGCCCCTCAACCCCAGCGCTGCCCACGAAAAACATGTGCTGCTCGTTGATGAATTTCTGATGCGCATCGTCCAGATGGGGGAATTGCTTGGCCATGCCTTACTCCACAGTCACAGATTTCGCGAGGTTACGCGGCTGGTCCACATCCGTCCCCTTGGCGACAGCTGTGTGATAGGCTAGCAACTGCGCCGGAACCGAGTAGAGGATCGGGGTTAGGTTCGTGTGGATATGGGGCATGCGGATCGTGCTCCAGACATCATCGCCAGCCTCAACGATGCCGTCATCGTCCGACACGAGTATCACTTTGCCCTTGCGGGCCATGACCTCTTGCATATTCGATACGGTCTTGTCGAAAACGGCGTCGCGCGGGGCCATGACCACCACGGGCATGTGTTTGTCGATCAGCGCGATGGGGCCGTGTTTCAACTCGCCCGACGCGTAGCCTTCGGCGTGAATATAGCTGATTTCCTTGAGTTTCAGCGCGCCTTCCATCGCAAGCGGATACATCAGGCCACGGCCGAGGAACAGCACGTCGCGCGCCTCGGACAGGCGCTGGGCGGATTTGCGGATGGCGCGGTTCTGATCCAAAGCGGCGTTCAGGACCGAGGGCAAGCCGCGCAGAGCGGCGGCGTGATCGGCCAGCTCCTCGTCGCTCAGGGTTCCACGGTCTGCTGCAGCTTTCAGCGCAAGCATCAGCAGCACGCTCAGCTGGCAGGTGAAGGCCTTGGTCGAGGCAACGCCGATCTCGACCCCTGCGTGGATGGGCAGGGCGATATCGCTTTCCCGCGCAATCGAGCTTTCGGGGACATTGATGACCGACACAATCTTGTCCGCCTTGCCCTCGCAATAGCGCAGCGCGGCCAATGTATCGGCGGTTTCGCCCGACTGGCTGACGAACAGCGCCATGGTACGGTCGGTAATGGGTGGTTCGCGATAGCGGAACTCGCTGGCGATATCGACCTCAACCGGCATTTTCGCCAGCTGCTCGAACCAGTATTTTGCTGTCAGGCAGGCATAGAAGGCCGTGCCGCAGGCGACCATGGTCAGGCGATCCAGCTTGGTGAAATCCAGATCGGTCTCGGGTAGAACCACGCGGTCTCCGCCGGTGGGCAGGTACGAGCGGATCGCCTCCGCCACGACCACCGGTTGCTCGGCGATTTCCTTGGCCATGAAGTGCTTGTGTTCGCCCTTGTCGGCGCGGGCCGTATCCAGCTTGATCTTACGCATTTCGCGATTGGCCAGTTCACCGGCTTCGGTGCGAATTTCCAGCGAGGTGCGGGTCAGGACAGCGCGGTCGCCTTCCTCAAGATAGGTGATCTTGTTGGTCAGCGGAGCCAGAGCAATCGCGTCCGACCCCACATACATCTCTCCTTCTCCATGGCCGATCGCCAGCGGAGAACCCTTGCGCGCGGCCACGATCAGGTCGTCTTGACCGTCGAACAGAAAGGCCAACGCAAATGCACCTTCCAGCTGGTCGATGGTCTTGAAGGCCGCTTCAACAGGGGACAGACCGGTATTCAGGTAATGTGCGGCCATCAGGGCCACGGTTTCGGTGTCGGTCTCGGTCACGAAATCCACGCCGTGTTCGGCCAGTTCGGCGCGCAGCTCGCGGTAGTTTTCGACGATGCCGTTGTGGACGACGGCGACGGGCCCAGCTTTGTGTGGATGCGCGTTGGTTACCGAGGGCGCGCCGTGCGTCGCCCAGCGGGTGTGCCCAATCCCAGATTTGCCGGGCAGGGGATCGTGGACCAGAAGGTCGCTCAGGTTCACCAACTTGCCGACAGCACGTCGGCGCCCCAAAGCGCCATCGTTGATGGTCGCAATCCCGGCGCTGTCATAGCCGCGATATTCCAGCCGTTTCAGGGCTTCGACCAAAATGGGGGCAGCCTCATGCTGTCCCAATACACCTACAATTCCGCACATAAACTCAGGCCTCTTTATCGCGGCGAGCCTTTTTCGCCTTTAACATATCAAACAATTTGCGCGCATAGCCGGGCTTGTTCTCCTGCTTGGCGCGCGCGACGGCCAGTGCCTCGGCGTCCACGTCTTTGGTCACGACCGTACCCGTCGCGGTCATCGCGCCATCGCCCACGGTGACGGGGGCCACCAGCATTGTGTTGGAACCAATAAAGACACCCTCACCAATCGTGGTCTTGTGTTTCATCACGCCGTCATAGTTGCAGGTGATCGTGCCCGCACCGATATTCGAACCTGCCCCGACCGAGGCATCCCCGATATAGCTCAGGTGATTGACCTTTGCGCCTTCGGCGATCTCGGCATTCTTGATCTCGACGAAATTGCCGATGCGCGCGTTTTCAGCCAGTTCCGCGCCGGGGCGTAAGCGGGCATAGGGGCCAATGATGGCTCCTCGGCTGACATGGCAGCCTTCGAGATGCGAAAACGCCCGGATCGTTGTACCGCTTTCGACCGTCACGCCGGGGCCGAAGACCACATTTGGTTCGATCACCGTGTCGCGTCCGATCACCGTATCGGCGGCAAGATAGACGGTGTCCGGGGCCATCAGTGTGACGCCCAAATATAACAGTTCGGCCCGTGCCTGCGTCTGAAACACCGCATCCGCTGCGGCCAGATCCGCACGCGAGTTCACGCCCAGCGTCTGCGCCTCGTCACAGGCAACCGCTGTCACGCTCAGATCGCGGGAGCGGGCTATTTCGACCACATCCGTCAAGTAGTATTCGCCCGAAGCGTTGTCGTTGCCGACCGCGTCAATCAGGGACATCAGCGTCGCCGCGTTGCAGGCCAGCAGGCCGGAATTGCAGAAGGTGATCGCGCGTTCTTCGTCCGAGGCGTCCTTGAACTCGACGATCCGCTCCAACGTGTCGCCATTCATCACGAGGCGGCCATAACGGGCCGGGTCGGCGGCCTCAAAACCCAGGATCACCAAATCATTCTGAACGCGGGCTTCAATCATCCGCTCGAGTGTGTCGGGTTGAAGGAAGGGCGTGTCGCCATAAAGGACCACAACATCGCCATCGAACCCCACCAGCGCGTCGCGGGCCTGCGCGACGGCATGGGCGGTGCCCAGTTGCTCCTCTTGCACGGCGATCTGTGCGGCCTCATCCTCGGCCCGCGCGACCTTGGCGACGGCCTCGGCCCCGTGGCCTGTAACGATCACGGTGCGCTCAGGCGACAGCACCGAACCGGCGCGCATGGCGTGAACCAGCATCGGAACCTGAGCGATCGGGTGCAGGACTTTGGGGATGTCCGAATTCATCCTGGTGCCTTTCCCGGCGGCAAGGATGACAAGGGCGGTGGTCATGAAATCGTTTTCTCTTTGTGTTTTGTTGCCGTCCGTTTTATCCGCTGAGGGCAAAGGCGCAAGCCGTTCGGCCATCAAACAAGATTGCCGATTGCAACAGGACATGGCGGAAACCTGCCGAGCAAGGAGGCGCAATGCGCACGGTCATCTTCGATCTGGACGGGACTTTGGCGGATACTTCGGGCGATTTGCTGGCCGCTGCAAACCATTGTTTTCGCGTGATGGGGCATGGGGATGTTCTGGTTCACGGGCAAGATGCGGGCGTCGCCTTACGTGGCGGGCGGATGATGTTGACGCACGGCTTGAAACGCGTCGGGGCCTATGATGCAGGCACGGTCGATGCGTTTTATCCGGTTTTGCTTGAAGCCTACGCGCAGGATATCGACACCCACACGCAGTTCTACCCCGGCGCTTTGGAGGCGGTCGAGGCCCTGAAAACCGCAGGCTATGGCGTTGGGATTTGCACCAACAAGCCAGAGCGTCTGGCGCATCAATTGCTCAGCCAGATGGGTGTGCTGGATCACTTCGCCTCCTTGGTCGGCGCGGACACTCTAGCGGTGCGTAAACCTGACCCCGAGCCGCTGCGCGAGGCCGCGCGGCGTGCAGGTGGGCGTCCGGACCTGTGCGTTCTGATCGGGGATTCTGATACCGACCGCAATACCGCGAAAGCGGCCGGGGTACCTTCAGTTCTGGTCACGTTCGGTCCCTCAGGCGACGATATGGCTGCTTTGGAGCCTGAAGCCTTGCTGCATCATTTCAACGATCTCCCCGATCTTGTGGCCGACTTGATCGGTGCGGCGGCTTGATCCCTTGACCCGGACCGGATGGAGCCCCAGAACTAGGCCATGACAGAAACATTCACCGGCAGCTTCACTCAGCAAGAACCCATCCCGGACGAGGCGGTCGAGGCCGCTCTGGCCGTTCTGCGACACGGGCGTCTGCATCGCTACAACGTCGTGCCTGGCGAGTTGGGCGAGACCGCGCTCATGGAGCAGGAATTCGCGGCACAGACGGGGGCAAAATATTGTCTTGCCGTGTCGTCGGGTGGCTATGCTTTGGCGACTGCCTTGCGGGCCGTGGGTGTGCAGCCCGGCGCACCGGTTTTGACCAACGCGTTCACACTGGCCCCTGTGCCAGGGGCGATTGCTTCGGTCGGGGCCAAACCGGTTTTTGTCGGTGTGACCGAAAACCTGACCATTGATCTGGAGGATCTGGAGGCCAAGCTGGATCAAGCGCGGGTTCTGATGCTCAGCCATATGCGTGGCCATCTTTGCGACATGGACCGGTTGATGCAGCTCTGCGATGCCGCGGGAGTTGTCGTGATCGAGGATTGCGCCCATACGATGGGGGCCGCGTGGCGCGGGCAGCTTTCGGGGCGGCAAGGGGCTATCGGGTGTTATTCGTGCCAGACCTACAAGCATGTGAACTCGGGCGAGGGTGGTCTGCTGGTTACCGATGATGAGGAACTTGCCGCCAAAGCCACGATGCTGTCAGGGTCCTATATGCTCTATGAACGGCATCTGGCTGCGCCTGGGCCAGAGGTGTTTGAGCGGATCAAGTACACCACGCCGAACGTTTCGGGCCGTATGGATAACTTGCGCGCTGCGATTTTGCGTCCTCAGTTACGTGATTTGGATCGGCAGGTTGGTCGTTGGAACGAACGGTATCAGGTCATTGAAGACGGTCTGCGGGGAACGCCCGGCCTGACAATGGTCGAGCGTCCCGAGGCAGAGACCTATGTGGGGTCCTCGATCCAGTTCCTGCTGCTTGACTGGCTGCCTGAGCGGGTCGCCGAGGTGATCAGCCGCTGCGCCAGCCGCGGAGTAGAGCTGAAATGGTTCGGCGGTGCCGAGCCCACCGGGTTTACCTCACGCTATGACAGTTGGCGCTATGCCGAGAGTGAACGGATGCCTGCCTCGGACCGGGTTCTGGCGGGGATCATGGATATGCGCGTGCCCCTGACCTTTTCGCTGGAAGACTGCCAGCTGATCGCTCGCATCATCAGGGCCGAGGTCGGAGCCGTCTACCAATCGTGATCCAATTGAGTGCGCCTGCAGCGCACGCTTGATCTTTTTTTGGGAAACGCCGCCCCGGTTCGGGCGGCGTTTTGCGTGTTGGAAGCGGGGCGTCCGGAATGATTGACCCGCCGCAGATTCGCTGGTATCCAGTTATTGAACACTTGTTCATTAATGCTGAGAGGAGAGCGTCAATGTTCATGGCGAGTATGCAATTCGATCTGGGCGAGGACGTGAATGCGCTGCGCGAAATGGTGCATCGCTGGGCGCAGGAGCGGGTCAAGCCAATGGCGGCTGAGGTCGATGCGTCGAACGCGTTCCCTAATGAGCTTTGGACCGAGATGGGCGCGCTGGGCCTTCTGGGCGTGACCGTGCCTGAGGAATATGGTGGCGCTGGTATGTCCTATTTGGCGCACACGATCGCGATTGAGGAAATCGCGCGAGCCTCTGCCTCGGTTTCGCTGTCCTATGGCGCGCATTCGAACCTCTGCGTTAACCAAATCAAGCTGAACGGTACAGAAGAGCAAAAACAGAAATACCTTCCGCGCCTGATCTCGGGTGAGCATGTGGGCGCGTTGGCGATGTCCGAACCCTCGGCAGGATCGGATGTGGTTTCGATGAAGCTGCGCGCTGAGAAGCGAAATGATCACTACCGCCTGAACGGGAACAAGTATTGGATCACCAATGGGCCGGATGCGGATACTCTGGTCGTCTATGCCAAGACCGACCCGGATGCGGGATCGAAAGGGATCACCGCGTTTCTGATCGAGAAAGAGATGACGGGATTCTCGACCTCACCCCATTTCGACAAGCTTGGGATGCGTGGGTCCAACACCGCAGAACTGATCTTTGAAGAGGTAGAAGTACCGTTTGAGAATGTTCTGGGCGAAGAGGGCAAGGGTGTTGCCGTTCTGATGTCCGGGCTCGACTATGAACGTGTTGTGCTGGCCGGGATCGGAACCGGCATCATGGCCGCCTGTCTGGATGAAATCATGCCCTATCTGGCCGAGCGCAAGCAGTTCGGCAAACCCATCGGCATGTTCCAACTGATGCAGGGCAAGATCGCGGATATGTACACCGCGATGAACTCGGCCCGTGCTTACGTTTATGAGGTAGCCAAGGCGTGCGACCGTGGGGATGTGACCCGTCAGGACGCGGCGGCGTGCTGCCTCTATGCCTCTGAGGCGGCGATGACGCAGGCGCATCAGGCCGTTCAAGCGATGGGAGGGGCGGGGTTCTTGTCGGACGCTCCGGTCAGCCGGATCTTCCGGGATGCCAAGCTGATGGAGATCGGGGCCGGGACCAGCGAAATCCGCCGCATGCTGATCGGTCGCGAATTGATGGGCGAAATGTTGGGGTAAGAGGTCGCCCCGCAGCTGAGGGAACTGCGGGGCGTTTCGATCAAAGGATCAGAAGCGATGGACGTAGGATACGCCGACCAGCCAAGGATCGATTTCCGCGGTACCGATATCGGCACCGTTCAGTTTGACGTCCGAGTCGATATCGAACCAACGCACGTTCAAACGGACAGCGCCTTGTTCAGTGATCTGATAATCCAAACCAGCCTGAAGCGACAGACCGAACGAGTTGTCCAGTTCCAGGTCGCCAAGCGGAGAGCTTTCTTCAAAGAAGATAGTGTAGTTGAGGCCTGCGCCGACATAGGGCTTCCACGCACTGTTGGTCGGGAAGTGGTAGTTCAGCGACAAGGTGGGGGGCAGGTGCTTGGTGCTGCCGGCGTCGGTGCTGCCACCCAAGGTGATATCGTGTTCGAACGGCGTGGAGGCCAGCAATTCGATACCCAGGTTGTCTCGGATGAAGTATTCGACGGTAAAGATCGGACGGGTGTCGTCGTCGACCTCCGCGTCAAATCCGGCCAGCGTTCCGTTGTCAGATTTAGGGTCCAGGTAGCCGACACCGAAACCAACGGTCCAGTCACCTTGCGATTGGGCGAGTGCGGGGCCAGCCAGCGCGACCAGCGCGGTGGAGAGGGTCAAAGCGGCGAGTTTATTGGTCATTGTTCTGCCTTTGGTTCAGTTGATGACCGCTGTTTTGCACGGGTGCTGCCTGCGCTCTCTGATCTGAGTCAAATTTGCGTGAGCGCACCCGGCAAGTGTGACATAACTGCAGGCCCCGAAAATAAAGGAAAATTTTGATGTCAGGCGATCTGCGCATACCAGGTTTGCGCTCGGCGGGTGACTGGGATGTCCCCGATCGGCTGAACATGGCGCGCCAGTGTCTGAACCATCCGCCCGAACAGGTCGCCTTGGTCGATCTGACCGAGGGCGAGGAGAGGCCTGTAACTTATGGTCAGCTGCACGAGATGGCCGATGGGCTTGCGCGGGCGCTCTCGCCCAAGGTCCAGACCGGTGACCGGGTTGGTGTTTTGCTCAGCCAGTCTCCGTGGTGTGCGGCAGCGCATCTGGCGATCTGGAAGATCGGTGCGATTTCGGTGCCTCTATTCAAGCTGTTCAAACAAGACGCGCTGCGCTCCCGCGTGGCGGATGCCGGGGCAGGGATCGTTCTGACGGATGCCGAGGGCGCCCGGCTGCTGGGTGATCTGGCCGAGCCTATGATCGCCGCTGAGGTTGCCCATCCCGGCCCAGAGCTGCCCTTTGCGGATACCGGCCCCGAAGACGCCGCCGTGCTGATCTATACTTCGGGTACAACCGGCAGCCCTAAGGGTGCTCTGCACGGGCACCGCGTGCTGACCGGCCATCTGCCCGGCGTTTCGATCAGCCATAACCACTTGCGCGCGGGGGATTGCCTCTGGACCCCGGCGGATTGGGCCTGGATCGGAGGGCTGTTCGATGTCCTGATGCCGGGCCTGGCGCTGGGCATCCCCGTGGTTGCCTCACGGCTGGATAGATTCACCCCCGACGACTGCGCCGATGTGATCACGCGTGGCGGCGTGCGCAACGTGTTCTTCCCGCCGACCGCGCTGCGAATGTTGAAAGCGGCGGATCAGAACATTCCCGGCCTGCGTTCAGTCGCATCAGGGGGGGAACCTCTGGGCGCTGAGATGCTGGCGTGGGGGCAACAGGCGTTTGGCCTGACGATCAACGAGTTTTACGGCCAGACCGAGTGCAACATGGTCGTTTCGTCCTGTGCCGAGGATTTCCCGGTGTGTCCCGGCTGTATCGGTAAGCCGGTTCCGGGCCATGAGGTTGCGGTGATTGATGAGGACGGCACGCCCACGAGGGACGAGGGTGATGTGGCCATCCGACGCGGCTCGGCTTCAATGCTACTGGAATACTGGAACCGGTCTGAGGCAACGGCTGAGAAATTCCGGGGCGACTGGTTGATCACTGGGGACCGAGGCGTGTGGGAAGGCGACTATCTACGCTTCGTGGGCCGCGATGATGACGTGATTACCTCAGCCGGATACCGCATCGGCCCGGCCGAAATTGAGGATTGCCTGCTGACGCACCCGGCTGTGGCAACGGTCGGCGTGGTCGGCAAGCCCGACCCGCTGCGGACCGAGATCGTCAAGGCCTATGTGGTGTTAAAACCGGGGGCTGAGGCCTCAGGGCCGGAGTTGCAGGACTGGGTCAAGGACCGTCTGGCGCAGTATTCCTATCCGCGCGAGGTGGCGTTTCTGGACGAGTTGCCGATGACGGTGACGGGGAAGGTGATCCGCAAGGAATTGAAGGCGCAGGCTGCTGGGGAGGTCCCACTATGAAAAACTTGGCCTGCGCACTTTCCTTAGTTTTGTCTAGCGTTTGCCCTGCGCATGCAGAAAGTACGGACAAACCGATTAGTGTTTTGAAATGGTTCAACGGGTGTGCACTTTTTAGTCAACCCGAGAACGGTATGACGATGGACACCAATTGTGTGAGCACTGCAGTCGAATACTGCACAATCGGACGCGTTGAAGAAGATCGAGTTCAATGTTTGGTAGAGCTTTCTGAACATGTCGGTGGAATCTGGAAAGAGATGGAATCCAATTTGCCGGAAAGCATTGGAGGGACCGGCTGGGTAGCTCGAAACTATGAACGCAAGTACCTCCGGTTAGTCCAAGGAGAGTTCGATGTTTGCGATGCATCTCCTAGAGAAGAAATTCCCTCGGATACGTGGTGCAAGATGTATTTGAATGCAGGACGTTGGGTGGAGTGGCGGCACCTGCAGAGACTAGCCGATGAGGTAGCCAAATGAAACTAACGTCCAAAGCCATGCCCGCCTCTGAGGGCTTCAATGCAAACCGCTCCGCCCATCTCGAAGCGTTGGCGCAAATTTCAACTGCCGCAGAAGCCGCTCGAATGGGCGGTGGCGAGAAATCTCGTGCGCGGCACGTCTCTCGGGGCAAGATGCTTCCCAGACGCAGGGTGGCGAACCTGCTCGATCCGGGGTCTCCGTTTCTGGAGATCGGCGCGACGGCGGCTCATGGAATGTATGGCGATGCCGCGCCTTGTGCCGGGGTGATCGCTGGCATTGGCAGAGTACAGGGGCGCGAGGTCATGGTGGTGTGCAACGATGCCACCGTGAAGGGCGGCACATACTATCCAATGACCGTCAAAAAACACCTCCGCGCGCAGGAGATTGCCGAAGAGAACCATCTGCCCTGTATCTATCTGGTGGATAGCGGGGGTGCGAACCTGCCCAATCAGGATGAGGTCTTCCCTGACCGCGACCACTTTGGCCGTATCTTCTATAACCAAGCGCGTATGAGCGCGAAGGGGATTGCTCAGATCGCTGTAGTGATGGGCTCCTGTACAGCGGGTGGGGCCTATGTGCCCGCAATGTCGGACGTGACCATCATTGTGAAAGAACAAGGTACGATCTTTCTGGCCGGGCCGCCTCTGGTGAAAGCGGCGACCGGCGAGGTCGTGAGTTCCGAAGATCTGGGCGGCGGCGATGTCCACACGCGCCTGTCCGGTGTGGCGGATTACCTGGCTGAGGATGATGCACACGCGCTGGCTTTGGCGCGTCGGGCTGTTGGCTCGCTGAACCTGCGCAAACCACAGACGGTCGATTGGGCCAGCCCCGAAGACCCGGCCTATGACCCCGAGGAAATCCTCGGCGTTGTTCCGGCTGACCTGCGCACGCCCTATGATATCCGCGAGGTGATCGCGCGTCTGGTCGATGGCTCTCGGTTCGATGAATTCAAGCCGCGCTTTGGCGAGACACTGGTAACTGGCTTTGCCCATGTCAAAGGCTGCCCCGTCGGGATCATCGCCAATAATGGCGTGCTGTTTTCCGAGGCCGCGCAGAAGGGCGCGCATTTTGTTGAGCTATGTTCTCAGCGTCGCATCCCGCTGGTGTTCCTGCAGAATATCACCGGCTTTATGGTCGGACGCAAATACGAGAACGAAGGCATCGCGCGGCATGGGGCCAAGATGGTGACGGCGGTGGCGACAACCTCGGTGCCGAAGATCACGATGCTTGTCGGAGGCTCATTCGGGGCCGGAAACTATGGCATGGCTGGTCGCGCCTATCAGCCTCGGTTCCTGTGGACCTGGCCGAATTCACGGATTTCCGTGATGGGCGGAGAGCAGGCGGCAGGCGTTCTGGCCACTGTCAAACGCGACGGGATCGAGCGGCAGGGCGGGACATGGTCGGCTGAGGAGGAGGCCGTATTCAAACGCCCGACTTTGGATATGTTCGAGGAGCAGTCTCATCCGCTCTATGCCTCTGCTCGGTTATGGGATGATGGCATCATCGACCCACGCAAATCGCGCGATGTCTTGGCATTGTCATTGAGCGCCGCTCTAAACGCTCCGATTGATGAGACACGTTTCGGCGTGTTCAGGATGTGATTGCCCAATGGAAACACATTTCACGAAATTGAACGAAGGTTGGAACGCGGATCCGAATGCGCCGATGCCTGCGGCTGCAAAAGCAGGTTGTGATCTCCGGCTACGGTTTTGCCCAAATGAGTGGTTGAACCCATCGCATCTGGCACGAGGGCACCTGTATATCCGGTTTGTTGGTTGTCAGCGATTTCGTTTCACGTCGATCAATGATCACGGGTGGTTCGGTGGGAAGTGCAGATTCAGCAAAGTGGCGCCAGCTTGGGGAGAGTTTTACGAGGTGGATGGCGACTTTAAGGAAGGTCAGGACGAGACACCTTGGACCATAATGGCGGCCAGGTCTGACCCTGCGAGAAACTTTCTGTTCTATTTCCGCGATGAAGCTTTTGAATGCACTGCATCCTCTTGGAGCCTAAGCACCGAATGCTCGTCTGGATCTATCTTCGAAGAGGCGGTTTGCCATGTTCAGTAAAATCCTAATCGCAAACCGGGGCGAGATTGCTTGCCGTGTGATGGAAACCGCTCAGAAAATGGGTGTGTCCTGTGTGGCTGTCTATTCGGATGCGGATGCTTCGGCGAAGCATGTGCAAATGGCAGATGAGGCGGTGCATATTGGCGGGGCCGCTCCGGCTGAAAGCTATCTGAAGGGGGATGTGATCATCCAGGCGGCGCTCGAGACCGGGGCGCAGGCGATCCATCCCGGCTATGGGTTTCTTTCCGAGAACCCGGATTTTGTGGATGCGGTTGAGGCCGCAGGGCTGACATTCATTGGTCCCTCGGCGGATGCAATCCGCAAAATGGGTCTCAAGGATGCGGCTAAGGCTTTGATGGAGGACGCAGGCGTTCCCGTTGTGCCCGGGTATCACGGCGACAATCAGGACCCTGCTCATCTGGCCGAGGCAGCCGCAGCCATTAGCTATCCCGTGCTGATCAAGGCGGTTGCGGGCGGCGGCGGCAAGGGTATGCGGCTGGTCGAGACGCCCGAAGCGTTCTCGGAAGCATTGGACAGCGCGCGAGGCGAGGCAAAGACGGCCTTTGACAATGATGCGGTTCTGGTGGAGAAATTCGTAGCTAAACCTCGGCATATCGAGGTTCAGGTTTTCGGCGACGGTACCCATGCGTTGCATCTGTTTGAACGGGACTGCTCGCTTCAGCGCCGACATCAGAAGGTGATCGAAGAGGCTCCGGCCCCTGGCATGACGCCCGAGATGCGCGATGCGATGGGGCAGGCTGGTGTCCGCGCGGCGGAGGCGATTGGCTACAAGGGGGCTGGAACGGTTGAGTTCATCGTCGACGCGTCCGAAGGGCTGCGGCCGGATCGTTTCTGGTTCATGGAGATGAACACGCGCCTGCAGGTTGAACATCCGGTGACCGAGGCGATTACGGGCGTTGATCTGGTCGAATGGCAGCTGCGCGTTGCAGCGGGAGAAACCCTGCCGAAGCAGCAGAACGACCTGTCGATCAACGGTCACGCCTTTGAGGCACGGCTTTATGCCGAGGATGTGCCCAAGGGCTTTTTACCGGCGACGGGGACTCTGACCCATCTGCAGTTTCCGCCTGAGTGCCGCGCGGATAGTGGCGTGCGAGCAGGGGACACGATCAGCCCCTGGTATGATCCGATGATCGCCAAGGTCGTCGTACATGGTCCGACCCGCACAGTCGCGCTTGAGAGCCTGCATCGCGCCCTGCGCCAGACCGAAGTTGCCGGCACGGTGACCAATCTGGCCTTTCTTGGCGCTTTGACACGCCATGGTGGGTTTGCCTCGGGCGATGTGGATACGGGTCAGATCGGGCGCGATCTGGAGGATCTGGTAAGGACGTCAGGGACGACCAATGCCTCGGTTGTGGCCGCGGCGATGATAGCGCTGGGTCTGACAGAGACGACCTCAGAGACTGGCTTCACCCTGTGGGGGCCGTTGCACCGGGCCGTGCAGCTGATGCGCGACGGTGAGGTCCTTGATCTGGATGTTCAGGTCGAAAGCCCGCACCGGCAGCTCTGGACGGTGAATGGCGCGCAGGTGATCGCGCAGCACAATGGGGGTTGGGTCATTAATGGACAGCGCATGCCCCATGTCGTCGTCGCTGGGCCTCAGATCACGGTGTTTGATGACTATGGTCAGGTGTTCGAAATCGTCGACCCCTTGGATCGCGATGCCAGCGCTGCAGGAGATACCAACGTGATCGAGGCGCCAATGCCGGGTCTGGTCAAGGCCGTCTTTGCCTCGGCAGGGCAAGCGGTGAAAGAGGGAGACCGGCTGGCGATTCTGGAAGCCATGAAGATGGAGCATTCACTGCTTGCGGCGCGCGACGGTGTGGTGGCCGAGGTGTTAGCGGACGCAGGCGCACAGGTAGAGGCTGGTGCGGCACTGGTTCGTTTGGCTGAGGATTGATCTGTTCGGGCCGTGCATTGCGTGGCACAGTCGGGCTATCCGAATGTAAAACGGAAAGAAGCCGGGGAGGGATGCGCTGATGAAAGAACGGGTCGAGATATTCGAGGTCGGGCCAAGGGACGGGCTTCAGAACGAAAAGCGCGAGATTCCGGTGGCCGAGAAGGTAGCGTTGGTCGATTGCCTGAGCCGCGCCGGGTTCAATCGAATTGAGGTGGCCAGTTTCGTGTCCGCTAAATGGGTGCCCCAGATGGCAGGAAGCGGCGCGGTCCTGGCTGGGATCAAACGGGCAGAGGGCGTGCGTTATGCGGCGCTGACGCCGAACATGCGCGGCTATGAAGACGCGCTGGCGGCCAAGGCGGATGAGATCGCAGTGTTTGCATCAGCCTCCGAGGGGTTTTCGAAAGCCAACATCAACGCGACCATCGCGGAATCCATCGAACGGTTCGCGCCGATCCTTGAGGCCGCGCGCCATATCGACTTACCGGTCCGGGGCTATGTCTCATGCGTGAACGATTGTCCGTATGATGGTCCGACCCCACCCGAAAAAGTGGCCGAGGTCGCGGACGCTCTGTTCGCGCATGGGTGCTATGAGATTTCGCTTGGCGATACGATCGGGCAGGGAACCCCGGACAAGATCGCGCATATGCTGCTGGCGGTGCGCGACAGGGTGCCCGTTACCCGACTTGCGGGCCATTTCCACAACACCAATGGGCGCGCGATGGACAATATCGATGCCTCGCTGGCGCTGGGCGTGCGGGTGTTTGACGCTGCGGTCGGTGGTTTGGGGGGATGCCCCTATGCACCCGGCGCGGCTGGCAATGTCGCGACCGAAGCAGTTGCCGCCCATCTGGAGCGGCTGGGATATGAGACCGGTCTGGACGCAGCAGTTTTGGACGAAGCCGGGCAGATGGCGCAGGCAATGAGAGGCTGACATGTTTGAAACGATTGCGGTCGTCACAGATGACCGGGGTGTTGCGACACTGACTCTGTCGCGCGCCGAAAAGCACAATGCCATGTCGGCGCTGATGATCAACGAATTGACTCAGGCCGCGGCGCAGCTCGGGCGCGACGAGGCGGTGCGCGTTGTTGTGTTGACCGGGTCTGGCAAGAGCTTCTGTGCCGGGGGCGATCTGGGGTGGATGCGTGATCAGATGGCTGCGGATGCCGAGACCCGATTTACCGAGGCGCGCAAGCTGGCGGAAATGCTGAAGGCACTGAACGAGATGCCCAAACCTCTGATTGGTGCCTTGCAGGGCAACGCGTTTGGCGGCGGCGTCGGGCTGACCTCGGTCTGCGACGTTGCGGTTGGCGTTGACACCCTTAAAATGGGCCTAACCGAGACCCGGCTGGGCCTGATCCCAGCGACGATTGGGCCTTACGTGATCGCGCGGATGGGGGAGGCCCGCGCGCGGCGCGTGTTCATGTCCGCGCGTCTGTTTGACGCAGCGGAAGCGGTGGATCTTGGCCTGTTGGCAAAAGCGGTGCCAGCCGATCAACTGATGCGCGCTGTCGAGGATGAAATCACCCCCTATCTGTCTTGCGCGCCAGGGGCTGTGGCGTCGGCTAAGGCCTTGGTTCAAAACCTCGGCCCGCGTCTTGACGACAGTGTGATCGACCATACCATCCAAGCGTTGGTCGCCCGATGGGAAACGCCGGAAGCACGCGAAGGCATCGAAGCATTCTTTGAAAAACGTAACCCCAAGTGGAACAACAAAGATTAACTTTGGGCGTCTATTGTCTGCTGAGGCGAAATCGGGGTGATTCCCGAAGGTCTGTCAAGGGGATGAATGACGTGGTGCGCGCTTGTGTTCGGTTGACCCTCTGACCGCGTGGGGCTAGAGAAAGTCGAGTCAACACGCCAATTGACGGCGCCCTCCGAAAGGGGACGCGCAGGAAAGGAGCTAGACGTGGAAGACCTGCTGCGGGAGTATCTCCCTATTCTGGTGTTTCTGGCCGTAGCCATCGGCCTGGGAATTGTCCTGATTCTGGCAGCTGTCGTTCTGGCAGTTCGCAACCCCGATCCCGAAAAAGTCAGCGCCTATGAATGCGGCTTCAACGCGTTTGATGACGCTCGGATGAAGTTCGATGTGCGCTTCTATCTGGTTTCGATCCTTTTCATCATTTTCGACCTCGAGATTGCGTTCCTGTTCCCCTGGGCCGTGGGCTTTAAGGACATCAGCGATGTGGGATTCTGGTCGATGATGGTTTTCCTTGGCGTTTTGACCATCGGCTTTGCCTATGAATGGAAGAAGGGGGCCTTGGAATGGGAGTGATGACGGGCACAAATACCGCCGGCGTCGATAAAGAAGTCGCCACCCAAGCCCTCAATGCCGAGCTGCAGGACAAAGGCTTCCTGCTGACCTCGACCGAAGACATCATAAATTGGGCACGGACCGGGTCTTTGCATTGGATGACCTTTGGTCTGGCTTGTTGCGCGGTCGAGATGATGCACACCTCAATGCCGCGCTATGACGCGGAACGGTTTGGCATCGCGCCGCGTGCATCCCCACGTCAGTCCGACGTGATGATCGTTGCTGGAACGTTGACCAACAAAATGGCTCCTGCGCTGCGCAAGGTCTACGATCAGATGCCCGAGCCGCGCTATGTGATCTCGATGGGGTCCTGCGCCAATGGTGGCGGCTACTACCACTATTCCTATTCCGTCGTGCGCGGCTGTGACCGTATCGTTCCGGTGGACATTTATGTCCCCGGTTGCCCTCCGACGGCTGAGGCGCTGCTTTATGGTCTTATGCAGCTGCAACGCAAAATCCGCCGCACCGGCACGATCGTTCGCTAAGGGAGAGGGCGGATGAGCGAAGCACTCAAAGAACTCGGTACGCATCTGGAGCTGAAACGGTCCGACTGCGTGTTGTCGTGGGATGTCACGCATGGCGAGCTGAACGTGGATGTGGCGCCGTCGAACCTTGTCGAATTCATCGAATTCCTCAAGAGCGACCGCTCCTGCCAGTTCTCAACGCTGGTCGATATCACAGGCGTGGATTACCCCGAACGGGCCAAGCGGTTCGACGTGGTTTATCACTTCTTGTCGATGTACCAGAACCAACGCATTCGTCTGCGGGTTTCGATCCGTGAAGAGGACATGGTGCCCTCGATCGTCGATACGCATCCCTCGGCCAACTGGTTCGAGCGTGAGGTTTTCGACATGTTCGGCATCTTGTTCTCGGGCCATCCGGACCTGCGGCGTATACTGACCGACTACGGGTTCCGCGGCTATCCGCTGCGCAAGGATTTCCCGACCACCGGCTACACCGAGGTTCGCTATGACGAGGCGCAGAAACGCGTGGTTTATGAGCCCGTCAGCCTCGTGCAGGAATACCGTCAGTTTGATTTCATGTCCCCATGGGAAGGTGCCAATTACATTCTTCCGGGGGATGAAAAACAGGAGTCGTAAGCCATGGAGTTCCTGATCTGGATCGCTTTCACGATCGCCACGATCATCCCGATGCTGAAATTGCTGCCGCATTTCGGGATCGAGAAGTTCTGGGCGTTTGCCTGCGTCATCCCGATTGGAACGCTGATCCTTTTGTGGATCATGGCCATGAAGCTGCAAGAGATGGAGCGTCGCTGAGATGCTGGGGGAACTGATCATTATGGGCGCTCTTGGGGTGCTGCTTGCCGGCGCCGCAGCCAAGGCAGCTGAGGCCGAGAAGGTCCGGGTGCGCGCGGACGCGAAGAAAAAGCGGGGGCGGTGATGGACGGCTCAAGATATGATGACGGCAGCACTGACGCGCTGAGCGGCGAACAGAAGATCCGCAACTTCAACATCAACTTCGGTCCGCAACACCCTGCAGCACATGGAGTTTTGCGTTTGGTGCTTGAGCTGGACGGAGAGATCGTCGAGCGCTGCGATCCGCATATCGGCTTGCTGCACCGTGGCACCGAAAAGCTGATGGAAAGCCGGACGTATCTGCAGAACCTGCCGTATTTCGACCGTCTGGATTACGTGGCGCCGATGAACCAGGAACATGCCTGGTGTCTGGCGATTGAGAAATTGACCGGGGTTGAAGTACCGCGCCGTGGCTCGTTGATCCGGGTTCTGTATTCTGAGATTGGGCGTATTCTGAACCATCTGCTGAATGTGACCACACAGGCGATGGATGTGGGCGCTCTGACCCCACCGCTGTGGGGTTTTGAAGAACGCGAAAAGCTGATGGTGTTCTATGAGCGCGCCTGTGGTGCCCGCCTGCACGCCGCCTATTTCCGCCCCGGCGGCGTCCATCAGGACCTCCCGCCCGAACTGCTGGACGATATTGAGGCATGGAGCCACGAATTCCCCGCCGTTCTCGACGACATTGACGGGTTGTTGACCGAAAACCGCATCTTCAAGCAACGCAACGCCGATATTGGCGTCGTGACCGAGGATGACATTCAGAAATACGGCTTCTCGGGCGTGATGGTCCGTGGCTCGGGCCTTGCATGGGACCTGCGCCGTGCGCAGCCCTATGAGTGCTACGACGAGTTCGAGTTCCAGATCCCCGTCGGCAAGAATGGCGACTGCTACGACCGTTATCTCTGCCGCATGGAAGAGATGCGCCAGTCGCTGCTGATCATCCGTCAGGCCATCGCCAAGATTCGCGAATGCCCGGGCGACGTTTTGGCGCGCGGCAAGATCACCCCGCCGAAACGCTCGGACATGAAGACCTCTATGGAAAGCCTGATCCACCACTTCAAGCTTTACACCGAAGGCTTCCACGTCCCCGCAGGCGAAGTCTACGCCGCAGTAGAAGCCCCCAAGGGCGAATTCGGCGTCTATCTCGTTGCCGACGGCACCAACAAACCCTACCGCGCCAAACTCCGCGCACCGGGTTTCCTGCATCTGCAAGCTATGGATCACGTCGCCAAAGGCCACCAACTGGCTGACGTCGCCGCCATCATCGGCACCATGGACGTCGTATTTGGAGAGATTGACCGCTAATGCTCCGCCGTCTTCACCCCGAACAACCCGAAAGCTTTGCCTTCACCGTTGCCAACCAGCAATGGGCTGAAGCGCAGATCACAAAATACCCCGAGGGTCGCCAAGCCAGCGCGGTAATCCCTCTGCTTTGGCGCGCGCAAGAGCAGGAGGGCTGGCTGTCCCGCCCGGCAATTGAATCCGTCGCGGACATGCTGGGCATGGCCTATATCCGCGTGCTTGAGGTCGCCTCGTTCTACTTCATGTTCCAGCTGCAGCCGGTCGGCTCGGTGGCGCATATTCAGGTCTGTGGCACAACCTCTTGCATGATTTGCGGGGCCGAGGATCTGATTGCGGTCTGCAAGGAAAAGATCGCCGCCAAGCCGCATGCGCTATCCGCCGATGGCAAGTTGAGCTGGGAAGAGGTGGAATGCCTCGGGTCCTGTACGAATGCCCCGATGGCGCAGATTGGCAAGGATTACTACGAAGACCTGACCGCTGAGAGTTTTGGCAAGATCATTGACGATCTGGTAGCGGGTAACGTTCCCACGCCTGGCCCTCAGAACGGGCGATATGCGGCAGAGCCTTTGAAAGGCCTCAGCAGCCTGACCGAATATGAGGCTGGAAAACCGGTACATAATGCCAGCGTGGCCTTAGCGGCAGAGCTTGGCGATACGGTCAAGCGGATCGACGGGACCGAGGTTCCGATCCTCACACCTTGGCTGGGTAAAGACGGCAAACAGGCTGGGGCATCGGCGGCGGCGAAACCGCCGAAAGCGCCTGAGCCACCGAAACCTGCCATCAAACAGGCAGCAGAGGCCAAAGCGAAAGAAGTCGAGGAAGATAAACCCCGAACGCTGACTGAGGCGCGTGGGGGACTGCCGGATGACCTCAAGATGCTCAAAGGCGTGGGGCCGAAACTGGAAGAGACGCTGAACGACTTGGGCTTTTTCCACTATGATCAGATCGCGGCTTGGACGCCCGAGCATGTGGCATGGGTGGATGCGCGTCTGAAGTTCAAAGGCCGGATCGAACGCGATGGCTGGATTGAGCAAGCGGCCAAGCTGGCCGTTGGGGATGAGACCGAATTCGCCAAACGTGCCAAGGAAGACGGCACTTACGAAGACTAAACGCCCCAGCAAGGGCTCAAGGACGAGATGGACAAGGACAAAGAGCAAGCCATAGCCCGCAAGGGCCGACATATAGGCATCGTCATCGCCGTGACGATGGTGGTTTGGCTTGGCATGACCTTGTTCATCGGCCCTGCTATTGGAATGCCGGGGCGCTATGCGCTGCTATTTGATTTCGCCGCTTTGGCCGGTTTCATCTATGCGGGCGTCAACATATTTCAACTCTGGCGCATGCGTCAGGACAGCTGAGGGTAACACGCGATGCTGAAGGATCAGGACCGGATCTTTACCAACATCTACGGGATGCACGAGCGTACTCTGCGCGGCGCGCAGGCCCGAGGGCATTGGGATGGCACCGCTGGTCTGATCGAAAAGGGCCGGGATTGGATCATCCAGACGATGAAAGACTCGGGCCTGCGTGGGCGCGGTGGCGCGGGCTTCCCAACTGGCCTGAAATGGTCGTTCATGCCAAAAGAGAGCGACGGGCGCCCGTCTTATCTGGTCGTAAATGCGGACGAATCCGAACCGGGCACCTGCAAAGACCGTGAGATAATGCGCCACGATCCGCATACGCTGATCGAAGGCTGCTTGATCGCCTCTTTCGCAATGAATGCGCATACCTGCTACATCTACCTGCGCGGCGAATATATCCGCGAGCGCGAGGCGTTGCAGGCCGCGATTGATGAGGCTTATGACGCCGGGCTATTGGGTAAGAATGCGGCCGGCTCGGGATGGGATTTCGACATCTTCCTGCATCACGGCGCGGGCGCTTACATCTGCGGTGAAGAAACGGCGCTGATCGAAAGCCTTGAGGGCAAAAAGGGTATGCCGCGCATGAAGCCACCATTCCCGGCTGGCGCGGGCCTCTATGGCTGCCCGACCACGGTGAATAACGTGGAGTCCATCGCCGTTGTACCGACCATCCTGCGCCGGGGCGCGGATTGGTTCGCGGGCTTTGGACGTCAGAATAACGCGGGCACCAAACTGTTTGCGATCTCGGGCCATGTGAACAACCCGTGCGTCGTCGAAGAGGCGATGTCGATCCCGTTCGAGCAACTGATCGAAACCCATTGCGGTGGCATTCGCGGCGGCTGGGACAACCTGCTCGCGGTCATTCCAGGTGGATCGTCCGTTCCGTGCGTGCGCGGTGAAAACATGCGCGATGCGATCATGGATTTCGACTATCTGCGCGGTGAACTGGGCTCGGGTCTTGGCACGGCGGCGGTGATCGTGATGGATAAGTCCACCGACATCATAAAAGCGATCTGGCGGCTGTCGAAATTCTACAAGCATGAAAGCTGCGGCCAGTGTACGCCATGCCGCGAAGGCACGGGCTGGATGATGCGGGTGATGGACCGCCTTGTGCGCGGTGAGGCCGAGCTGGAAGAGATCGACATGCTGTTTGACGTGACCAAACAGGTCGAAGGCCACACGATCTGCGCCTTGGGCGATGCCGCGGCCTGGCCGATCCAGGGCCTGATCCGCAATTTCCGCGAAGAGATCGAGGACCGCATTAAGGCGCAGAAATCAGGCCGCATAGGGGCGATGGCAGCGGAATGATCAGGCAGCCCGACGGATATCATCTGGCCGAACTGAATATTGGCCGCCTGCTGGCCCCGACGGATGACCCGCGGGTGGCTGAGTTCATGGCCAATCTCGACAAGGTCAATGGCTTGGGCAAGCGGATGCCGGGCTTTGTTTGGATGATGGAAGGCTCGGGCGAGCCGGGAACCGGGAACACGGAAAACGCGATTGGGGACGATCCTCAATATGTTGCCAACCTGACGGTCTGGGAAGATGTCGCGAGCCTTGAGACATTTGTCTGGGGCACCATACACAAACAGTTTTATGACCGCCGTCAGGAGTGGTTTGAACTGCTGGGGGATCAGCATTTCGTCATGTGGTGGGTGCCCGCAGGGCACCAGCCGGATCTGGATGAAGCCATGGCGCGGCTAGAGCGTCTGCGCCAGGAAGGTCCAAGTGAACACGCCTTTGGATGGGCGGATTTGAAACAAGCAAGCAAGTGGCGCGACAATCGTTGCGCTCAGGTCGCAGCGGAGTGAGCGGGATGACACACCATTCTGATCGCGCGCGCAGCCGCCCAGATGCCAGCCATCTGACAGGAATAAAAAAAGTGAAGACAATAAAACTCTCAACCTTGGCTGGCCTTGCAGGGCTTGTGCTGGTCTCGGCCTGTACCGTCTCCTCGTCCAAGGACCGTGTGCTGTTTGACGGGCAGTTTTTCCGCGCCAAAGCCAAGTCGGTCGACAAGCGCAACACCCCGACCGAATTCACAGTTGTCGTGAATAACGTGTCAGCCTCGCTTGACGGCGCGCGTGAGGCTGGCCGGTTCGAAGGCACCAAATTCTGCATCCAGAACTTCGGCTCGTCGCGTATCGTTTGGAAGGTTGGCCCGGATACCGAACCGCAGAACCTGCGCATCAGCGACGACAAACTGACTTTTGCGGGAACCTGCCAAAGACCATGAGGCTGTTTTCCGCATATCACGGCAGTGCCAGCGGTCTGTTATTGCATAGCAGACAGGGCGACACCCATCTTGGTCGATCCAAGATGAAAGGACCTGTCATGTCTTATGCGAAAACACTTGCCATCGGTTTTGCGCTGATGATCCCTGCGGTCGCCGAGGCCAAGCCGCCTCTGCGTGAGGTGAAACAGATTGACAATGAACTGTACTACATCGCTGTCGCGAAGGAGATTTCGGACTATTGCCCCTCGATCAGCGGGCGGAAGCTGAAAGCGATCAACGTGATGTGGGGGCTGCGGTCCGAGGCGAACAGCCTCGGCTACTCGGACCAAGAGATCCGGGCCTATGTCGAATCCGACGCTGAAAAAGACCGGATGCGCGCCAAGGGCGAGGCCTATCTGGCCTCCAACGGCGTGACCTACGAAAACCCGAATTCCTTCTGCACGTTGGGACGGAAGGAAATCGACAGAAACAGCGCCATCGGCGTTTATTTGAGGGCGAACTGACGATGTCTGACCTCCGCAAGATCAATATCGACGGGCAGGAAATCGAAGTCGATGGTGCCATGACCCTGATCCAGGCCTGTGAAGAGGCCGGGGTCGAGGTGCCACGCTTCTGCTATCACGAACGTCTGTCGATTGCGGGGAACTGCCGGATGTGTCTGGTTGAGGTCGTGGGCGGCCCTCCGAAACCTGCGGCCTCCTGCGCGATGCAGGTGCGTGATCTGCGTCCGGGGCCGGAGGGGCAACCGCCTCAGGTCAAGACGAACTCACCCATGGTCAAGAAGGCCCGCGAAGGCGTGATGGAGTTCCTGCTGATCAACCACCCGTTGGATTGCCCGATCTGCGATCAGGGCGGCGAATGCGACCTGCAGGATCAGGCGATGGCCTATGGTGTTTCGGGCTCGCGCTTTAAGGAAGCCAAGCGCGCGGTGGATGATCTTGATCTGGGACCGTTGGTTGGCACCGCGATGACCCGTTGCATCAGCTGCACCCGCTGCGTGCGCTTCACGACCGAGGTCGCGGGGATCGCCCAGATGGGTCAGACGGGGCGAGGCGAGGATGCTGAGATCACCTCGTACCTGAACCAGACGCTGCACTCGAACCTGCAGGGTAACATCATTGATCTGTGCCCCGTAGGGGCGCTGACCTCGAAACCCTATGCCTTCACCGCGCGTCCGTGGGAGCTGACCAAGACCGAGAGCATTGACGTAATGGATGCTTTGGGCTCGAACATCCGCGTGGATACCAAAGGGCGCGAAGTGATGCGGTTCCTGCCGCGCAACCATGACGGCGTGAACGAGGAATGGATCAGCGACAAGACCCGGTTTGTCTGGGACGGGTTGCGCCGTCAGCGTCTGGACCGTCCGTATGTGCGCGAAAACGGCAAGCTGCGTCCAGCCTCGTGGCCTGAGGCGCTGACCAAAGCCGCTGAAGCGCTGAAAGGGGCCGAAAAACCGGCAGGTCTCGTTGGCGATCTTGCCCCGGTTGAGGCGATCTTTGCGCTGAAACAGATGATCGAAGGGCAGGGCGGCGTTGTCGAATGCCGCACGGACGGGGCCAAGCTGCCTGCGGGCAACCGTGGAGCCTATGCCGGGACCGCTGCGATCGAAGATATCGACATGGCCGAGCGTATTCTGCTGATCGGCACCAATCCCCGCGATGAGGCTCCGGTTCTGAACGCGCGTATCCGCAAGGCTTGGGCGCATGGGGCCGAGGTGGCTCTGGTCGGCCCAGTGGCCGATCTGACCTATGAATATCACCACATGGGCGATGACCGCACTGCGTTGCAAAAGGTTGTCGGCATGGGCGGCGACGAAGAGATCAAAGCAAAACGCTCTTTGGTCATTGTTGGTCAGGGCGCGCTGCAAGAGGCAGATGGCGCCGCTGTTCTAGCCGCCGCGCAAACCATTGCAAACAATACCGAAAGTGGGCTGATCATCTTGCATGCCGCCGCCGCGCGCGTGGGCGCGATGGATGTGGATGCCACCAACGCGGGCGGTATGGACGCGATCAGCGCGGCTGATGTGATCTATAACCTCGGCGCGGATGAGGTCGAGATCGGAGACGGCGCATTCGTCATCTATCAAGGCAGCCATGGCGACCGTGGCGCGCACCGCGCTGATGTGATCCTGCCAGCCGCCGCCTATACCGAGGAAAACGGGTTGTTCGTGAACACCGAAGGCCGCCCTCAGCTGGCCATGCGGGCTGGCTTTGCGCCGGGTGAGGCCAAGGAAAACTGGGCCATCTTGCGTGCGCTCTCCGCCGAGTTGGGGGCGACACTACCCTTCAATTCCTTGGCGCAACTGCGGACCGCATTGATCGAGGCGGTACCGCATCTGGCGCGTATCGGCGAGGTGATCGAGAACGAGGTGCAGCCGCTTGAGGCTGGTTCACTGGGCAAGGCGAGTTTCCGCAATGCGGTCAAGGATTTCTACCTGACCAACCCGATCGCACGCGCCTCACAACTGATGGCCGAGCTGTCGGCGCAGGCGAAAAACACAGACAGGATGGCCGCTGAATGATCCGTCCCGCAGAGATAACCCCGACGACCCACGGTGTGAGGACCAATGGCTGATTTCTTTAACACACCGGGCGGCATCGCCCTGATCGTCCTGGCGCAGGTGCTGGCCGTTGTGGCCTTTGTGATGATCTCGCTGTTGTTCCTTGTCTATGGTGACCGCAAGATCTGGGCCGCTGTTCAGATGCGCCGTGGTCCGAACGTGGTGGGCGCTTACGGTCTGTTGCAAACGGTGGCCGACGCGCTGAAATATGTGGTCAAAGAGGTCGTTATCCCGGCGGGCGCGGACCGCACCGTATTCATCTTGGCTCCGCTAACGTCGTTCGTCCTGGCAATGATCGCCTGGGCCGTGATCCCATTCAACGACGGCTGGGTTTTGTCAGATCTGAACGTGGCGATCCTCTATGTCTTCGCCGTATCCTCGTTGGAGGTTTACGGTGTGATTATGGGCGGTTGGGCGTCGAACTCAAAGTACCCGTTCCTCGGCTCTTTGCGCTCTGCGGCGCAGATGATCTCTTATGAAGTGTCAATCGGTCTGATTATCATCGGCGTGATCATCTCGACGGGTTCGATGAACTTTGGCGACATCGTCCGCGCACAGGATGGCTCGTTTGGCTTCTTTAGTTGGTACTGGCTGCCGCATTTCCCGATGGTCTTCCTGTTCTTCATCTCGGCACTTGCCGAAACAAACCGCCCACCGTTCGACCTGCCCGAGGCGGAGTCGGAATTGGTCGCCGGCTATCAGGTCGAATACTCGGCCACACCCTTCCTGCTGTTCATGGCGGGCGAGTACATCGCCATCTTCCTAATGTGCGCGCTGACCACGCTGCTGTTTTTCGGCGGCTGGCTATCACCGATCCCGGGCCTGCCGGATGGAGTGCTGTGGATGGTTGCCAAGATGGCGTTCTTCTTCTTCCTCTTTGCGATGGTCAAGGCGATCACGCCCCGTTACCGCTATGACCAGTTGATGCGTCTGGGTTGGAAAGTGTTTCTGCCGTTCTCGCTGGCCTGGGTGGTTTTCGTGGCCTTCGCGGCAAAATTCGACTGGTTCTGGGGCGCGTTTGCGCGTTGGAGCGTAGGAGGCTGATATGACTCAAATCGACTACACCCGCGCTGCCAAGTACTTCCTGCTGCAAGACTTCTGGGTCGGCATGAAGCTGGGGCTAAAATACTTCTTCGCGCCCAAGGCCACCGTGAATTATCCGCATGAAAAGGGCCCTCTGTCGCCTCGGTTCCGCGGCGAGCACGCCTTGCGCCGATATCCTAACGGCGAGGAACGCTGCATCGCCTGTAAGCTCTGCGAGGCGATTTGCCCGGCGCAAGCCATCACCATCGACGCCGAACCGCGCGAAGACGGCAGCCGTCGCACCACGCGCTACGACATCGACATGACCAAGTGCATCTATTGCGGTTTCTGCCAAGAAGCCTGCCCGGTCGATGCCATCGTCGAAGGCCCGAACTTCGAATTCGCCACGGAAACCCGCGAAGAGCTGTTCTACGACAAGGAAAAGCTGCTCGACAACGGTGAACGCTGGGAAGCCGAAATCGCCCGCAATCTGGAAATGGACGCGCCGTACAGATGAGTGACACGCCGACAAACCCATTTGAGCTAATGATGAAGCAGGCGCAGGACATGGCCAAGGCGATGAATCCGGCGATGGAGAATTTCTCGCCCAAAGGGTTCGAGAACCTATGGCCGACCATGCCTAAAGAGGTCATGGAGATGATGTTCGGCAACACCGTCAACAAGGACGGGCTGGATGCCAAGACGCGTCTACTGCTGACGTTGGCTGGGCTGACCTGTCAGGGCGCTCAGGCGGATTCGGCCGTACGGCAGACCGTGCGCCATGCGCTTGAGGCGGGCGCAAAGAAACAAGAGATCGTGGAAACGATCGGTCAGATGTCGGTCTTTGCTGGCATCCCGGCCATGACACGCGCGCTGGATCTGGCGCAAGAGGTCATGGGCGAAAACGAGGATGAGGATCAATGACCGTCTTTGCCTTCTACCTGTTTGCCATCAGCACCATCACCGGCGGGCTGTTCACGGTGATCAGCCGCCAGCCGGTGCACTCAGTGCTGTGGCTGATCCTGTCCTTCCTGTCCTCGGCTGGGCTGTTCGTGCTACTGGGGGCCGAATTCGTGGCGATGCTGTTGATCATCGTCTACGTGGGTGCGGTCGCGGTGCTGTTCCTGTTCGTGGTGATGATGCTGGACGTGGACTTTGCCGAGTTGAAGGCCGAGATGGCGCGGTACATGCCGCTGGCTCTGTTGATTGGTCTGGTGATCCTGATGCAGTTCATCATGGCGTTCGGAGCGTGGGACAGCGCGCAAGGCGTTGAGGCCAATCTGGCGCAACCGGTTCCGAGCGACCGCCACAACACCGAAGCGCTGGGTGTCATCCTTTACGATCAATACTTCCTTCTGTTTCAACTGGCGGGCTTGATCCTGCTGGTGGCGATGATCGGCGCCATCGTGCTGACTTTGCGCCACCGTCAGGACATCAAGCGTCAGGACATCGTCGGCCAGATGATGCGCGACCCGGCCAAGGCGATGGAGTTGAAGGACGTGAAACCGGGGCAGGGACTTTGAGAAGATGATCGGACTTGAACACTATCTTACGGTCGCGGCGACGCTGTTTGTCATCGGCATCTTTGGTCTCTTCCTGAACCGCAAGAATGTCATCATCCTGCTCATGAGCATCGAATTGATGCTTTTGGCGGTGAATATCAACCTCGTGGCGTTTTCCAGCTTCCTCGGCGATCTGGTCGGGCAGGTGTTCACCCTGTTCGTGCTGACTGTTGCGGCGGCGGAGGCGGCGATTGGTCTGGCCATTCTGGTCTGCTTCTTCCGCAACCGTGGCACCATCGCGGTTGAAGACGTCAATATGATGAAGGGCTGAGAGAACTATGGAAACCACCATCCTCTTTGCCCCGCTCGTGGGCGCTCTGATCTGCGGGTTCGGCTGGCGGTTCATCGGTGAGAAAGCCGCCATGTGGACCGCGACGGGCCTGTTGTTTCTGGCCTGTCTGCTGTCGTGGATCGTGTTCCTGGCTTTCGATGGTCAGACCCAACAGATCGAGATCCTTCGCTGGATCGAGAGCGGCTCGCTTTCAACCAGCTGGGCTATTCGACTGGACCGACTGACCGCGATCATGCTGATCGTGGTGACAACCGTCTCGGCGCTCGTGCACCTATATTCCTTCGGCTACATGGATCACGACCCGCAATGGCGCGAGGGTGAAAGCTATAAGCCGCGCTTTTTCGCCTATCTCTCCTTCTTTACCTTCGCGATGCTGATGCTAGTGACAGCCGACAATCTGGTACAGATGTTCTTCGGCTGGGAAGGCGTGGGCGTCGCGTCCTACTGGTTGATCGGGTTCTATTATCGCAAATCCAGCGCCAATGCGGCGGCCATGAAAGCGTTTATCGTAAACCGGGTTGGCGATTTCGGCTTCGCGCTGGGAATATTCGCGATCTTCCTGCTGACTGACAGTATCAACTTCTCGGATATCTTTGCCTCGGCCTCTGACCTGTCGGAAATGCAACTCAGCTTCCTTTGGGGTGAGTGGAACGCGGTTGAGGTGATCTGTGTCCTTCTGTTCATCGGCGCGATGGGTAAATCGGCGCAGTTGATCCTGCACACATGGTTGCCGGACGCGATGGAAGGCCCGACCCCTGTGTCGGCCCTGATCCATGCCGCGACAATGGTGACGGCGGGTGTGTTCCTTGTCTGCCGCATGTCGCCGCTGATGGAGTTCGCGCCTGGGGCGACCGGGTTCATCACCTTCCTTGGGGCCTCTACCGCGTTTTTTGCGGCGACCGTGGGATTGGTTCAGACCGACATCAAGCGCGTCATCGCCTATTCAACCTGTTCGCAGCTGGGCTACATGTTCGTGGCCGCGGGCGTTGGCATGTATTCGGCGGCGATGTTCCACCTGCTGACGCACGCTTTCTTCAAGGCGCTTTTGTTCCTCGGGGCTGGTTCGGTGATCCATGCGATGCATCACGAGCAGGAAATGACCGAATATGGCGGGCTGAGGAATAAGATCCCCTATACGTTCTGGGCAATGATGATCGGAACGCTGGCCATCACGGGTGTCGGTATCCCGCTGACCACCTTCGGCTTTGCCGGGTTCCTGTCAAAGGATGCGATCATTGAAAGCACCTTTGCGGGCGGCACGGGCTATGCCTTCTGGATGCTGGTGATCGCGGCTGTGTTCACCTCGTTCTACAGCTGGCGTCTGATTTTCCTGACCTTCTACGGCACACCGCGCGGTGACAAGCATACGCATGATCACGCCCATGAAAGCCCGAAGGTGATGCTGATCCCTCTGGGTGTTTTGTCACTGGGCGCGGTTTTTGCAGGGATGATCTGGTACAGCAACTTCTTCGGTCACACGGACAAGGTCGGGAAGTTCTACGGGATCCCGGTGGCCGAGGCCTCGGCGCATGGTGAAGGTCATGACGATGCGACCCATGCCGAGCATGTCGCCGATGGTACCGCCGAAGAGCATCACGGTGACGATCATGCCGATGCCCACTCGGATGAGGCGCACGGGGATGACCATGCGGATGAGACAAATGGCAAGAAAGACGCCCACGGAGATCATCACTACGTCTTCGCGGGCGAACCGGGTGAGGGCGCTTTGTATATCGCACCGGACAATACCGTGCTGGATGACGCCCATGCCGTCCCGAAATGGGTTAAGGTCTCGCCTTTCGTGGCGATGCTGCTTGGGTTTGTCGTGGCCTACTGGTTCTACATCGTGAACACGTCGCTGCCCGCGCGTCTGGCTGCAAACCAGCGTCCGCTTTACCTGTTCCTGCTGAACAAATGGTACTTTGACGAGATTTATGACGCGATCTTTGTCAAACCCACTCTGGCCCTTGGCCGCCTTCTGTGGAAGCGGGGCGATGGCAACACAATTGATGGCTTCCTGAACGGAGTAGCAATGGGCGTTGTTCCCTTCTTCACCCGCCTCGCAGGCAAGGCGCAGACCGGGTACATCTTTACCTACGCTTTCTGGATGGTGCTCGGAATAGCGGCCCTTGTGACCTGGATGTCGATCGGCGGAGGGGCACAGTAATGGACAATATCCTCTCGATCGTGACCTTCATCCCGGCCATTGCTGCGGGCATCTTGGCGCTGTTCCTGCATGGAAATGATGCGGCGGCGCAGCGGAATGCCAAATGGGTGGCTCTGCTTGCAACTACTGTGACCTTCCTTGTGTCGATTGGCATCTACACGGGCTTTGATCCTTCGAACACTGGCTTCCAGATGGTGGAAGAGGGCGAGTGGTTGATGGGTCTGAAGTACAAGATGGGCGTGGATGGCATCAGCGTGCTGTTCGTGTTGTTGACTACCTTCATCATGCCCCTGACCATTCTGGCCAGCTGGAACGTGACCGAACGGGTCAAGGAATACATGATCGCCTTCCTACTGCTGGAAACGCTGATGCTGGGCGTGTTCATGGCGCTGGATTTGGTGCTGTTCTACCTGTTCTTCGAGGCAGGCCTGATCCCGATGTTCCTGATCATCGGCATCTGGGGCGGCAAGGATCGCATCTACGCGAGCTTTAAGTTCTTCCTCTACACCTTCCTCGGCTCGGTGCTGATGTTGGTGGCGATGGTTGCGATGTACGCGGATGCTGGCACTACGGATATCGAGGCGCTGATGACCCATCAGTTCTCGTCCGAAAGCTTTAGCGTGTTGGGCATCTACGTCGTCGGCGGGATGCAGACGCTAATGTTCCTGGCATTCTTTGCATCCTTCGCGGTGAAAATGCCGATGTGGCCGGTGCATACCTGGTTGCCGGACGCGCACGTGCAGGCCCCGACGGCGGGTTCGGTCGTGCTGGCGGCGATCCTGTTGAAAATGGGCGGCTATGGTTTCCTACGCTTCAGCCTGCCGATGTTCCCGGTTGGCTCGGCGGTGATGACCGATCTGGTGCTGTGGATGTCAGCCATCGCTGTTGTCTACACCTCGCTCGTGGCGCTGGTGCAGGAGGATATGAAGAAGCTGATCGCATACTCCTCGGTCGCGCATATGGGCTTTGTGACTATGGGGATTTTCGCGGCGAACCAGCAGGGCATTGATGGCGCGATTTTCCAGATGCTCAGCCACGGGTTCATCTCGGCGGCTTTGTTCCTGTGCGTCGGCGTAATCTACGACCGGATGCACACCCGTGATATCGACGCGTACGGAGGTCTGGTCATTCGGATGCCCGCCTATGCGCTTGTCTTCATGCTGTTCACCATGGCCAATGTCGGCTTGCCGGGCACCTCAGGGTTCATCGGTGAATTCCTCACCTTGATGGGCGCGTTCCAGGTCAACACCTGGGTAACGGCCGTGGCCGCGACCGGAGTGATCTTCTCGGCCGGGTACGCGCTTTGGCTCTACCGTCGGGTCGTGTTCGGCGATCTGATCAAGGAAAGCCTCAAGGCGATGACCGACATGAGTTCGCGTGAGCGGCTGATCTTTGCGCCGCTCATCGTGATGACCATCCTGCTGGGCGTCTATCCGTCGCTGGTGACCGATGTGATCGGCAACTCGACGGCTGCGCTGATTTCGAACTATGACACGGCTCTGGCCGCGGCTGAGGCTGCGACCCAGACGGCCGCTTCGCATTAAGGGAGCTTTGGAGACATGATCCAAGCTGATCTGACGATAATCCTGCCAGAGATCGTTCTGGCTGTATATGCGATGGCTGCTCTGATCGGGGCCGTTTACACGAAGAAGGACGAGCTGGCCCCGGCGTTGGTCTGGTCCACGGCAGGTCTGATGGCGCTTCTGGCGATTTGGATCTCAAGCAATGGTGACGGGACCAACGTAGCTTTCAATGGCATGTTCGTGGATGACGGCTTTGCGCGGTTTTCCAAGGTTGCCATTCTGCTTTCCGCTGCTGCCGTTCTGGTCATGAGCCAGGACTACATGGCCCGCCGCAACCTGCTGCGGTTTGAATACCCTGTGCTGGTCGCATTGGCTGCAGTCGGGATGATGATGATGGTCAGTGCGGGCGATCTGATGTCGCTTTATATGGGGTTGGAGCTTCAATCCTTGTCGCTCTATGTCGTGGCGGCGCTGCGTCGGGACAGTGCGAAATCCACAGAAGCGGGTCTGAAGTATTTTGTTCTGGGTGCGCTTAGCTCGGGCCTGCTGCTCTATGGCGCGTCGTTGGTTTACGGGTTTACCGGCACCACGCTGTTCTCGGGCATCATCGCCACCGTTCAGGCCGGTGACGTCTCAATCGGTCTGCTCTTTGGTCTGATCTTCCTGATCTCGGGTCTGGCCTTCAAGGTTTCGGCCGTGCCCTTCCACATGTGGACCCCGGATGTGTACGAAGGATCTCCAACCCCGATCACAGCCTTCTTTGCGACCGCTCCGAAAGTGGCTGCAATGGCCTTGTTTGCACGGCTTCTGCACGATGCGTTTGGAGGCATCGTTAAGGATTGGCAGCAGGTGATCGTGTTGCTGTCGGTTCTGTCCATGCTGCTCGGCGCGGTTGCCGCCATTGGCCAGCGTGACATCAAACGTCTGATGGCGTTTTCCTCGATTGCCCATATGGGCTACGCGCTGATCGGTCTGGCTGCGGGAACCGAGCTGGGCGTGAAAGCCATGCTGATGTATCTGGCGATCTACGTGACAATGAATATCGGCACCTTCGCCTTCATCCTGATGATGGAGCGGGACGGCAAACCCGTTACCGACATCGACGCTTTGCGCCAGTATTCCAAGCGCGATCCGGGCAAGGCTCTGGCCGTTCTGATCCTGATGTTCAGCCTGGCGGGTGTGCCGCCCATGCTCGGGTTCTTTGCCAAGTTCGGCGTTTGGCAGGCGGGTGTCAGCGCCGGTTTAACCGGGTTGGTGATCGTGTCGGCCATCGCCTCGGTCATCGGTGCGTTCTACTACCTGCGGATCGTCTTCTACATGTATTTCGGTGCCGAAAACGAAGAACCCATCGAAACGCGCTCAAACCCTGTATTGTGGGTGGCCTTGATGGGATCGGCGGCTTTGATGTTGATCGGCGTGTTCTACCAGTTTGGTGTCGAAGGTGCAGCAGCAGCTGCCGCAGCCACGCTTGTCAACTGATGAAAGCCGCCAACACAATGCAGCTGCGCAACCGCGCAAGCGGGCCTTGCTGACATGAGTAGCTGGCCCGGCGGGTACGGCTTGAACATCTTGCAAGAGGTGGACAGCACGCTGAACGAAGCCGCGCGTCTTGCACCCACGGCGCAAGGCCCCGTGTGGATCATGGCGCATCATCAGACAGCAGCGCGCGGCAGGCGAGGGCGGGCTTGGGCCAATCCCAAGGGCAATTTGGCCTCGACCCTTCTGATGCGCCCTCAAGGTGATCCGGAGAGTGCGGCTCTGCGCAGCTTCGTAGCGGCTTTGGCCTTGTTCGATGCCTGTGTGGCCGTGACGGGCAGAGCCTCAGGTTTGTCTTTGAAATGGCCCAATGATGTGTTGCTGAACGGCGGCAAGCTTGCGGGTATTCTTCTGGAGAGCACAGGGCAGGGGCGCGGAGTGTCTCATCTGTCGATTGGGATCGGTGTCAATCTGACCGAAGCGCCCGGGGCGGATGCCGTTGAGCCGGGTGCCGTTCGTCCGGTCTCCTTGCTGTCGGAAACAGGCGCGAATGTCACGCCCGAGGATTTTCTGACCGAACTCGCCGTTGCCTATGCCGGGTATGAAACCCAGTTCGTCACTTACGGTTTTGAACCGATCCGCACCGCATGGTTGGCCCGCGCAGCGCGGTTGGGTGAGGTCATTACCGCCCGTACCGCTACGTCGGAAACGGTTGGTACCTTCGAAACGGTGGACGCGGGGGGCAACCTTGTCCTAAACACCGCCAAAGGCCGTGTGAGCATTCCTGCGGCGGACGTGTTTTTCTGAAGGGGGCTCAGATGCTTCTGGCCATCGACTGCGGCAATACCAATACCGTTTTCTCGATCTGGGACGGCGAGACATTTCTGTGTACCCTGCGCACCTCGACCCATCACTCGCGCACGGCGGATGCCTATTTCACCTGGTATTCCACGCTGGTGAAACACTACGGGATCGAGGCTGACATTACGGACGTGATCATCGCTTCAACCGTACCGCGCGTGGTTTTCAACCTGCGCATCTTTGCGGATCGGTTCTTTGGTTGCCGTCCGCTAGTTGTGGGTAAACCGGATTGCCTTTTGCCTGTCGCCCCACGCATTGACGAAGGCACGGTGCCGGGGCCTGATCGCCTCGCCAATGCAGTGGGGGCCTTTGACCGTCATGGCGGAGACGTTGTGGTTGTCGATTTCGGAACCGCGACCAACTTTGACGTCGTCGCCTCTGATGGGGCCTATGTCGGAGGCGTCATCGCGCCGGGCGTAAACCTGAGCCTTGAGGCCCTGCACCAAGGGGCCGCCGCCCTGCCACATATCGACATTACCCGCCCGGAAAAGGTGATTGGTACGAATACGGTTGGCTGTATCCAATCGGGCGTGTATTGGGGCTATTCCGGTCTGATCGAGGGGCTGATCGCCCGCATCAAGACCGAATACGGAATGCCGATGAAAGTCGTTGGAACCGGAGGGCTCGCACCCTTGTTCGATCAGGCCGACGTGGGGTTCGACGCAATCGAAGATGATCTGACGATGCACGGGCTGACCGTGATCCATCGCTATAACAAGGAAAATGGCTCAACATGAGCAGCGAAAGACTGATCTACCTGCCATTGGGCGGGGCCGGTGAAATCGGCATGAATGCCTATGTATATGGATACGGCGCGCCGGGCAAGGAACGTCTGATCCTCGTCGATCTGGGTGTGACCTTCCCTGATATGGACACGACGCCGGGGGTGGACCTCATCCATGCCGATATTTCATGGCTACAGGAACGCGCCGACCGGCTAGAGGCGGTTTTTGTCACCCACGCGCACGAAGACCACGTGGGCGCCGTGGCGCATTGCTACGAGGCGCTAGGTGCACCGATCTATGCGCGCGCCTTCACCGCCAATATTGCCCGTCGGAAGATGGACGAACATGGCCACCCGGAAGATGCTGTGCGCACTGCCTCAGCTTGGCCTGAGCAGGTCTCAGCCGGGCCCTTCACCGTTGGCTTTCTGCCAGTATCGCACTCGATCCCCGAAAGCGCCGCGCTGGTGATCGACACGCCCGAAGGGCGGATCGTGCATTCGGGGGACTTCAAACTGGACACAAACCCGGTGGTGGGCGAACCGTTTGATCCCGATCTCTGGGCCGAGGTCGCAAAACCCGGCGTCAAAGCCTTGGTCTGTGACAGCACCAATGTGTTCTCAAGCCACCCCGGACGCTCAGAGTCCGAGGTCGGACCCGAGATTACAAAGCTGGTTGAAAGCGCTGAAGGTATGGTTGTGGCGACCACATTCGCCTCGAACGTCGCTCGGGTGAAGACCCTGGCCGAAGCTGGCCAAAGGGCCGGGCGCTCGGTCGTGCTTTTGGGCCGGGCCATGCGCCGGATGATCGAGGCCGCAACGGAAACCGGCATCCTGTCGGATTTCCCCAAAGTGATCAGCGCCGAAGAGGCTGTGGAGCTTCCGCGCCAGAACCTGATGCTGATCGTGACCGGCAGCCAGGGCGAACGCCGCGCCGCTAGCGCGCAGTTGGCTCGTGGCAAATATCGTGGCATCGAGTTGAAAGAGGGCGACCTGTTCCTGTTTTCTTCGAAAACCATTCCCGGCAATGAGCGTGGTGTGATTTTCATCATTAACCAGCTCAGCGAAAAGGGCGTGGATGTGGTGGATGACAGCTCGGGCCTTTATCATGTATCGGGCCATGCCAACCGGCCTGATCTTGAGAAAGTGCATGGGTTGATCGATCCGCAGATGGTGATCCCGATGCACGGCGAACATCGCCACCTGCGTGAACATGCCAAACTGGCCGAGGCCGGCGGACGCACGGGTGTTCTGGCCGTTAACGGCACCATGCTGGACCTGACCGGCAATGCGCCCAAAGTTGTCGACTATGTCGAAACCGGGCGGACCTATCTGGATGGCACGGTCAAGGTCGGAGCGTTGGACGGGGTTGTGCGCGACCGTATCCGCATGGCGCTGAACGGCCACGTGACTGTGACCGTCATTCTGGATGAAGAGGACGAGCCTCTGGGTGAGCCATGGTGCGATACGATGGGCCTGCCGGAGATCGGAACCTCTCGCGCGGCGCTTGTTGAGGTGCTTGAGGAAGACCTGAACCAGTTCCTGATGCGGGCTGAGGCCAAAACCCTGCGCGACGATGACAAGCTGGAAGAAGCCATGCGTCGGATCGTGCGTCAGACGGCTAAGGCAGAGATCGGTAAAAAGCCCGAAGTCACGGTTGTGATCAGCCGCATGAAATAAGGTTGGGGTCAGTCAACCTCGGGCATGGGGTACCCCCTGAGCCTTTGGAACAGGCTGGCCTCATCATTGTTTAGAAAGAACGGGACAGAAGATGGCGGTGTTGGGTCGGTGACCCTAGCCGTGATCTCGGCCAGCACGACCTCGGTGATGAAGGGCAGGTCGAAGTTGCGGACCTCGTCCAGTTTTACCCATTGCAGGTGCGACAACTCATCCGAGGCGCGGCTGAAATCGTCCAGATCGCCGTGAATTGCCTGTGCATCGACCAGAAAGAACCGCGCATCAAACCGTCTGGGCCGACCAGGAGGGGTAACCGCGCGGAATACGAATTGCAGCGCGTCGGCCGAGGGTTTGAAGCCCAAAGCCGCAAAGCTGACCCAATCCGACGGGGCATCGCCGTCCCATTCACCGGGTTGGCCAAGGACCATCCCGGTTTCCTCCCACAACTCTCGAATCGCTGCGACTGCAAGCGCCTGCTGCAGGTCAGCCTCGGCCTGCTCGGCCAAGCGATCATAGCATAGTTGAGGCAGCGGGGAGGCCAGTGGGATGCTCGCATCCTCGGGGTCGACCGCGCCGCCTGGAAACACGAATTTGTTTGGCATGAACGCCGCTTTGGCCCCGCGTTGCCCCATTAGGATCGAAGGTGCGGTAAAACGGTCCCGCAGAACGATGACGGTGGCGGCGTTGCGGATGGCGGTTTTGTCAACGCTCATGCTGGTGCCTGATGCGGTCACGCGGCTTTCTCGAACCCATGCATGCGCCGCGCCCATTGATAAGCCACGACAGCCCCCTTCAGGCGAGGCAGCAGGAACAGCGACAGCGCTATGCAGCCGACGGAAAACCCGATGGCCATGGTCCACGGATCCGGTCGCCAATGTACGTATGAGACGTGCAGAGCAGGGGCCAGCAGGTGCCCGACCAACAGAATCGTCAGATAGGCGGGGCCGTCATCTGCGCGGTGGTGAAACAGCTCTTGCCCGCAATTTGCGCAGCTGTCGTTGACCTTCAGGTAGCTGTGCAACAGCTTGCCTTCGCCACATTTCGGGCATCTGCAACGAAAGCCTTTGACCAAAGCTGGCCATGTTTCGCGCTCTTCTTCCACTGCGGGGGTGATCGTTTGATCCATGATAATGTAACTCGCGCATCTATCTTTGGCGGATAATGGGCCTGTTTGCCGCAATAGAAAAGGGGGGTGCGTCGCTTTGCATCGCTTGGGTAGGGCAAGCGTTCGTGACCTGCTGATCCTTCGCTAAACTTTTTTCGACGGAAACCCGCTGGTGCCGCGTTTGAATGGATATGAGCAGCGGCAATCAGGTCGCGCCAATATGGGGAAACCGATATGAAGAACTCGAAATTCATCCCGGCCATCGTTCTGTCGGCAGTGGCGATCACAGGTACGTCGGCCCTGGCAGCAGGCCCAAAGGATCGTGAGCCTGTCTCGTTTCAGGAACTGGACGCCAATGCGGATGGTCAGATCACGAAAGAAGAGATGCAGGCTCATCGCGCACAGCGCTTCACAAAGGCTGATACTAACGGCGATGGACAGTTGAGCGTCGAGGAGATGCAGGCTGCGGCCCAGCAGAAGGCCAATGATCGCGTGACCAAGATGTTCGAGAAACATGACGCGAATGGCGATGGTGTCCTCAGCACCGATGAGTTGCCCAAACCGCGCCGGGCTGACAAGATGTTTGATCGGATCGACGCTGATAGCAGCGGCGGTATATCGGAACAGGAATTTGCCGATGCAAAAGACAGGATGGGCAAGCATCACAAGAAGCGCCAGAAATCGGACGCTGACGATAGCTGATGCAGGATGGAGGATCTGACCTCCCACCCTCAAGACGTTCGCGGTGCGGGGGGCGCCGCGGACGACCTTGGTGACGACGCGTTGCTGAGGATGTTTGCCGATGGCGATGCCGGGGCCGCACGGATCCTGACGGACCGGCTGGGCCCGCGTTGCTACTCGGTCTCTCTGCGCATGCTGGGCAACCGGGCAGAGGCCGAGGATGTGACTCAGGATGCCATGATGAGGCTGTGGCAGATGGCCCCCAAATGGGTGCCGGGCACGGCCAAAGTGTCAACCTGGCTCTATCGGGTGACGCTGAACCTGTGTCTGGACCGCAAACGCAAAAAGACACCCGAGCAGTTGCCCGAAGAGGCTGAGCCGCACGACAACGCGGCCAGCGTAGTTGAGAAAATGCAGGATGCGGCGCGCCATGACGCGTTGCAGGTTGCGCTCATGCAATTGCCCGACCGACAGCGACAAGCCGTCGTGTTGAGGCATATTGAGGAACTGTCCAACCCCGAGATTGCTGGGGTCATGGGCCTATCGGTAGAAGCGGTCGAGAGCTTGACCGCGCGTGGAAAGCGGGCTTTGTCGGCCATATTGGCCGGACGGCGGGAAGAACTGGGTTATGACGATGGCTGATGACGACATGGAACTGGAAAACCTGTTTGCTAAAGCGCGCAAGGACCGACCCGGTCTGCCGGATGATCTTGCCGTGCGTATCCAGACTGACGCTGAGACCACTCGGCTGGGGCGGTTGGCGAATCACGCGCGCCCTGAACGGTCTCTGTGGTTACGCCTTCTGGACAATATCGGTGGATGGCAGGGCTTTAGCGGTCTGGCTGCCGCCAGCGTCACCGGGATTTTCATTGGGTTTTTTGCCCCTGCCGTTCTGCCGGACACGGTCGGCCTGTTCGGCGCAACGGATGGCAGTTTTCTGGCGGCCGACCTTGGATTTGACACCAGTTTTCTGGAGAGTACGGAATGAATACTGATCCAAAACCGAAACGCCGTTGGATGCCGATCTTACTGACCCTCTCCCTGGCGATTAACCTGTTGATCATAGGGGTGGCGGTCGGCAGCGTATTGCGGCTGAAGAATAGCGATCACGCCAAGGCACCGCCGGGTTTTGGGCCCGCATTGTACCGTGCTTTGCCGAAAGAGGACCGCAAATCCTTGAGGGGAGAGCTGTCAGGTCTGCACGGCAAAGGGGCCAAGGGGCGATCGCAGGACTTCATGGTCGTGACTGAGGCGTTGCGGGCCGTTCCCTTTGATCCGGAAACTGTCACGCTATTGCTGCAGCAGCAGGCGCAGGCGACCGCGGACTTGCAGGCCGCGCTGCAAGAAAAATGGTTGGTTCTGGTCACGCAGATGAGCGACGAAGAACGCCAGACCTATGCGACCCGTCTGGAAGAAGTCGTAAAACGCGGCCCGCGTGGTCACAAGAAAGAGCACTGAGGCGATCAGGCAGCGTTTTGCCTGATCTGCACTTGGTTGCGTCCGGCCTGTTTGGCCGCGTAGAGCGCTTTGTCTGCGGATTTGATCAACTGCTCGACAGGTTCGGCCTCGTTTTGTGAAAGGTAGGCCGGAGCAGACATTTTCAGACCCACACTTATGGTTACGGAAATCGGTTTGCGCTGATCGGGCAGGCGGAAAGGTACTGCGCAGATGGCCTCGCACAGGGTGCTTGCCATCGTCAGCGCCTTGGCGCGTGTGATGTTGGGAACGGCGATCATGAATTCCTCTCCGCCGATCCGCGCGACGAATCCGGCCTTACCGACGACCTGTTGCATCCGCGCCGCCGCTTGAGTCAGCACGCAATCGCCACTGGCGTGACCGTATTCGTCATTGATCGCCTTGAAATGATCCAGATCGGCCAGCATCAGGGCAAAACCCCGCCGGGTCTGCGCAGATTGCTGTGCGATCTGCTGGATGGCGCGCATGGCATAGCGGCGGTTCTGCAACCCGGTCAGAGGGTCGATCCACGACTCGGCGATCCCTTTCTTCAGCGAATCCCGCATCCGGTCCATCCGGCTTTTGCGGGCAATCTGATTGTCCAGCCGCAAGACGATCTCATCTGCGCAGAACCCGCCGAGACAAACGGCATCTGCCCCTCGGTCCAACGCCTCGGACGCGCGGGTGGCGTTGTTGTCACTCAGCACGCCGATTAGAACCGTATGGCGTGTGGCGCCGCGCGATCTGAGGTCGGCCAGGATGTTCAGCGCGGATCGGTCTGCGTCCAGCTCGACCACGATTGCATCCGGGACCGGGCCAGAGAGCAAGGCCTGAAGATCCGATTGGTGGTGCGAGGTCAGGGTATAGCGAGACTTTCCGGAAAGGGCCTTTTGCCAAAGTGCGCCGTTGCGTGGCGTTTGCGCCAGAACCGCAACGCGGGCCCGTTTGGGGGCCGTAATGAGCGGCGTATCCGGCTCGGCCAGACCCAGAGACTGAGGGTCCTCGCGCAATTGCAGGTCCTGTGTGTCGGCGCGCGCGCGCAACAGGCTACGGATACGGGCCAGCAGCAGGGTATCTTTGAACGGGTGGGTCAGAACATCATCCAAACCTTTCGCCAAGGCCCGCAGCCTCGCCTGTTTGTCATTCTGGGCGGTCAGCGCCACAACGGGCACGTCGCCCAAGGCTGGGTTCTTCGCAATCAGGCTTTTGACATCCGCCGCTGTGCCGTCGGGTAGCGTTTGCGCGGTCAGCACCAGATCAGGCCGCACACGCCGCAAGAGCGTGGCGAGACCTTCCAATTTCTCACCTTGTACCACGTGGTACCACGCCGCTGTCAGCTGAACCTTCAGCATGATGCGGTTTGTAGATACCCCATCTAAAACAAGGATCGTTCCCTGCACGGACATAGTTGCTCACCATTGATTGCATGCGTGAACAAAGTGTTTATGAGTCTGGTTAACAAACCCTTTCCAAGACAGGGGGTTGAGGCCAGTTTATGTCGATTTCCGAAGATTCCGCCCAAACTCTTGCCCTGAATGCCCTCGGATGGCTGGTCGGGAATGAGGAGCTTTTGCCCATTTTTCTGGGCTCGACCGGTGCCGCGGCAAATGATCTGCGCGACAGGGCAGGTGAACCCGAGTTTATGGCCTCGGTTCTGGATTTCCTGATGCTTGACGATTCGTGGATCATGGCATTTTGTGACGCGGCGGCGGTGCCGTATGACCAACCCGCTCAGGCGCAAGCGGTGTTGTCGGGTGGTTCCGACGTTCACTGGACCTGACTCTGCAGGAGCTTTTCATGCCAATAGATGCGATCGTGTTCGACAAGGACGGCACGCTGTTTGACTTCGCCAACACTTGGGGCACGTTCGGACGGACCATGTTGTTGCGTTTGGCCGAGAATGACGCGGCCCGCGCAGCCGAACTGGGACGGGTCATCGGCTTCGACCTTGAGAGTGAGACCTATTCTCCTGACAGCGTCGTGATTGCGGGGACCGTTGAGGAAATCGCCGAAGCCTTGTTGCCGCATGTCGATGGCACGCCGCGCGACGCCCTGATCGAGTTGATGAATGCCGAGGCCGCAGCCGCGCCGCAAGCTCAGGCAGTGCCGCTGGGGCCGTTTCTGGACACGTTGAAACAGGCCGGCCTCAAGCTGGGGGTCGCCACAAATGACAGCGAGCACCCGGCGCTTCGGCATCTCGAATCGGTTGGTGTCAAAGACCATTTCGACTTCATCGCCGGTTATGACAGTGGTCATGGGTTCAAACCCGGCCCCGGCCAATTGCTGGCATTCGCCGCACATATCGGGGTGCAGCCGGAACGCATCGCCATGGTCGGCGACAGCCTGCACGACTTGCAGGCCGGGCGGGCGGCAGGGATGACCACGATCGGAGTCCTCACCGGCCTCGCCAAAGCCGACGTTCTTGCGCCGATGGCGGATGTGGTCTTGCCCGACATCGGTCATATCCCGGCTTGGCTGGCGGATAACTAGATCCGCAAAACCCGTTTCCGGCGGTTCAAAGCTTGTAAGCGACAAAATCTGTCGCAGATGGAACGGCCTGTTCCCGCTTTCCCGGGCTTGCTTGAGAGCAGGCAACTGGCAGGGAGGCGAACATGGCCGGAACCAAATCGCGCAGACGTCGTAGCGGAGGGCGCGCGGGCGCTGCTGAGCGCAGAGGCAGTGCGGCCATTGATCAGATGCCGTGGAACCCTCCAGTCAATATCGATGCGCCAACCGAGCCTCTGGATCAGGACGGGATCGAGGCAATCCACGGCGGTGCCATGCGAATTCTCGAAGAGATCGGGGTCGAGTTCTATAACGAAGAAGCGATCGGCATCTTGCGTGAGGCAGGCTGTAAGATAGACGGTGACAACGTACGGATGGACCGTGATTTCGTGATGGAGATGGTGGCAAAAGCCCCCAGCCGTTTCACGATCACGCCGCGCAATCCCGACCGGACGATCGAGATCGGCGGACGGAATATCCTGTTTGGCAACGTCTCCTCGCCTCCGAACTACTGGGATATGGAAATCGGAACCAAGGTGCCCGGCAACCGTGAGATGTGCCGCAATCTGCTGAAATTGACTCAGTATTTTAACTGCATCCATTTTGCCGGTGGCTACCCGGTCGAACCGGTCGATATTCACGCCAGCATCCGCCATCTGGATGTGCTCTATGACAAGCTGACCCTGACGGATAAGGCGATGCACGCCTACTCGCTGGGTAAAGAGCGGGTCGAGGATGTGATGGAGATGGTCCGTATCGCGGGCGGGTTGAGCCATGAAGAGTTCGAAGCCACACCACGGATGTACACCAACATCAACTCGACCTCACCGCTGAAGCACGACCACCCGATGATTGATGGCTGCCTGCGTCTGGCGCGGCGCGGTCAGGCGATTGTTGTCACGCCATTTACCTTGGCAGGAGCGATGGCCCCTGTCACCATCGCTGGCGCGGTGGCGCAATCTCTGGCTGAGGCGCTCTGTGCTATCGCTCTTTTCCAATATGTGCGTCCGGGGATTCCCTGCGTGATTGGAACCTTTACCTCGAACGTGGATATGAAATCCGGGGCCCCGGCTTTTGGGACGCCCGAGTATATGCGGGCCACTCAGATGACGGGCCAGATGGCGCGCTTCTATGGTCTGCCGATGCGATCGTCGGGCGTCTGTGCGGCGAATGTGCCGGATGGGCAGTCGGTTTGGGAGACGTCAAACTCGCTCTGGGCGTCGGTGCAGTCGGGAACCAATATGGTCTATCACGCGGCGGGATGGCTTGAGGGCGGGCTGATTGCAAGCCCTGAAAAGTTCATCATGGATTGCGAAATCCTTCAGCAAATTCAGAGGTATATGAATCCTGATCTCACCGCGACCGGCCCGGATGAGATCGCTTTGGACGCGATCCGTGCGGTTGGGAATGACGGACATTTCTTTGGCATTCAGCACACTCAGGACCGCTACACGACCGCCTTCTACCAACCGTTTCTGAGCGATTGGAAGAACTACGAAGGATGGGAGATCGCGGGCGGTATCTGGACTGCAGAACGCGCGCATCACATGTTCAAAGAGATCATCGGAAGCTTCGAGGCCCCCGCTCTGGACGAGGGTATTCGCGAGGAGCTGGCCGAATTCGTCACCCGCCGCAAAGCCGAAGGCGGGGCACCGACGGATTTTTGATATCGCTATGATACTAAGAGGTCTTTCCGCTGATCAGCAGCGGTTCTTGGCTATTTGTTAAGGGTTGTCAGGCCACAGTACGGGTGCAACCAATCTGAGGCATCTGATGCATGGTCTGATCAATCGGGCGATACAGTCGTTTGTATGCGCAACCAACGGGCGGCCGTGTTGGCAGCGCGTAACAGATTCGGCCGGATTGGGGTTTTCCGAGTTTGAGGCCATGTTGACCTACGATGACGCGATCACGGCCTCTCTGCTGGATGCGCTGAGTACGGAGCTCGCCCGGCCGCGACCCGAGATTCTGGAAGACGTGGGAACCTATCTGGTCTCGCATCCCAATACCGAAGCACTGCGTCGCCTTTTGCGGTTTGGCGGTGTGACATATGTCGAATTTCTCCATTCTCTTGATGATCTAGCGGATCGGGTGCGGCTGGCTGTGTCCGACCTGTCTCTTCCAGTTCTCGAATTGCAAGAGCTTTCGCAGATTGAATTCCGGCTCATCTGCGGGTCTGGGCTGCCCGGATATGCCAGCGCAATGGTCGGTGTTTTGCGTGCGATGGCAGATGATTACGGAGCTTTGGTGATGTTGTCGCATGAAGGTCAACAGGGCGAAACCGAGGTGATCTCGATCCTGCTTGTCGAAAGCTCGTTTGCCGAGGGGCGGCAATTCGATTTGGGGGCGCGGGACGCATGACGCGGATGGATGATCTGATAGTGCTACTGAAAACCCTGTGTCCAATGTTTCTGCTGGTTGACCAGGATGGTCGCATCCTCCGCGTCGGTCCGACATTGCAGAAGCTGCGCCCGAACTGCGTTATGGAAGGGCAATTTTTTTTAGATTTTTTCGAATTGGTTCGTCCCCGCACGGTGACAACGATGTCGGCGCTGATGGCGGTGGCCGGGGCGAATCTACACCTCAGATTTCATGATGAGCCGCGCACGGCCCTTAAGGGGCTGGTCGCACCGCTGCCGGGCAGGGAAGGGGCGGTTATCAATCTGTCCTTCGGTATCTCGATCCTCGACGCGGTGCGCGACTATGCCCTGACCAGCGGCGATTTTTCCGGTACTGATCTGGCGATCGAACTGCTCTATCTGGTTGAGGCGAAATCGGCCGCGATGGATGCGTCTCGGTCGCTGAACCTCAGGCTGCAGGGCGCAATGCTCGTGGCAGAGGAGCAGGCCTATACCGATACCCTGACCGGGGTGAAAAACCGGCGCGCGATGGACAGCCTTCTAGGGCAGATGACCGCGTCGAACGCGCCATTTGCGGTGATGCATATTGATCTGGACTACTTTAAATCCGTGAATGATCGTCTGGGACATGCGGCAGGGGATTTCGTCTTGCAGCAGGCCGCCCGGATCATGATCGAAGAAACCCGAGACGACGACACGGTAGCGCGAATCGGTGGGGACGAGTTTGTCATCATCTTCCAGGGCCTGTCCAAAACCGACCTGCTTTCAACTATCGCAGACCGGTTGATCGAAAGACTGAACCAACCGATGCGTTTTCAGGATAAGGATTGCCGTATCTCCGCAAGTATCGGCACGGCCTTGTCCACGCATTTTGACAATCCAAGGGCGGAAGATGTTTTGCAGGCGTCCGACCTCGCGCTGTATCAGGCAAAGCGAGAGGGGAGATCCTGCCACCGGCTCTATTCCACATTGCTCAAGGCGCAATCCTGAGGTCAGGCCGTGGAAAACGCCGCTTGCAGAGTGTCGGCGATTTGGCGCTGTATCGGGGGCAATTCGCCGATCACAGGCAGAACGGTGCCTCGGAAATGCGCCTTGTCCAGCTCTTCCGGGACGTCTTCCAGCACGTGACCTCCGCGACAGGCGAAGAAGGGCAAGCAGAGTGATTGCTCTGACGTCCCATTGGCTGCATCGGAAATTGACGGAGGTTCCTCGACAAATCCGACGCGGATCGAGCGGAATGTCATTCTATGCGACAGCTGCTCGGCAAAATCTTTTGCAACGGCCGAGGGGTTTCTACTGCGGCCTGAGCCGTGCGCGGCGATGATCAGATCGGAAGCAGCCGTGCTCCAGCCGTTTTCCTTCAAGGCTGATTTCAGCGCTTCGTTGACAAGATCGGGAAGCAAGGGATCGGTGCCCAACGGGTCCAGAATTTGCAAGTTGCGATCCCCGATGCGTTTGGGCAAGGCGCTGGTCACAAACCAGCCTTTCGCCATGAACAGCGGGTAAATCACCGTGTCGTGGGGCAGGCTGTCCATCACCTCTTCAAGTGCGCCGGGATTTGCCAGCGTTGCAGAATGGACCGACACTTTGGCCGCGAGGGCGTTCACCTCAGCGGCGAACGTGGCCAGCGATGCCTCAGCTGGTTCCGGATCTGAGGGCTGACCATGGGCAACGATGATGGCGTGCGGCATTCCGGGCTCCTGTTCCTGAGCGGTAAGTGTGTCGCCGGTTCTCTATGTCAAGGCGCGTGTTAGCCCAAAACTGTCAGCCAAAGCCAGACGGTCAGGATTGAAGCGGCGGTTCCGATCAGCACCGACGAGGCCGCGACCCGTTTGGCGCGCCCGTACATGTTGGCGAAAATATAGGCGTTGAAACCTGGGGCCATCGCTGCGTTCAGCACTCCGGAGCGGAACAGGTCCTGCGGCAGCCCTGTGGATGTTCCGAACAGCCACACGAGGCTTGGGTGCAACATCAGAGAAATCCCGCAAACATAGGCGATCGTGCGCAGATCCCCTTCGGGTTTGTATTTCACAAGCACGCCGCCCAGCGCGAACAAGGCACCGGGTAGTGCGGCGCGAGTTACCAGTTCCAGCGCCTCATCCACCACTTGCGGAATGACCAACCCGGACAGATTGATGACAAAGCCCAACGCTATGCCTAGGATCAGGGCGTTCTTGAACATCGCAGACAGAACCGAGCGCACCATTTTTGTGCCGCCATGGCCGCGATTGCGCACGATCTCCATCACCGTGATCCCGACTCCGTAACAGAAGGGCGAGTGGAAGGCGATGATTGCGTAGTTGCCCGTCAGGCTTTCGGGGCCATAGGCGCGTTCTGTAATGGGCAGGCCAAGAAGGACTGAGTTCGAAAACAGGCAGCAAAAGCCGATGGCGACGCAGTCTTCCCAATCTCGACCAAAGATCAGCCGTGCCCCGAACAACCCCGCAGTAAAACAAAGGGCGGCTGCGGAATAGAAACTGGCCAGAAGCCGAGGGTCGAAACTGGCGCTCAGATCCAGATGGGCGATAGCCAGAAACAGAAGGCAGGGAATGGCAAAGCCCTGCGTGAAGCGCATCAACCCGTCGACATGCGCCTCTTTGAAATAGCCTGATCGTGTCGCCGCATAGCCTGCTCCAATCACCAGAAAGACCGGTAGGATAACGTCAATCAGGCTTTGAAGCATATCGCCCCCGGCTTTGGCGATATGTGTGCCACGATAGCCAGGGCCTTACAGCGCTTGCTGGATCACCATCCCGTCATAGGCGGGGGTGATATGGTTGGCGGTTTCTGCCTCGACCGTCGCATAGTCCAGGTCGATATGCATATTGGTCAGAACGGCGCGTTTGGGCTGAAGTTTCTCAATCCACCCTAGCGTTTTTTCCAGATGCGCATGGGTAGGGTGCGGCGCGCGGCGCAGGGCGTCGATGACCAGACAATCCAGCCCTTCCATCTCAACCCAGGCATCGTCATAGATTTCGGCGACATCGGGCAGATAGGCTAGCTTGCCCATCCGAAACCCCAGCGAGTCGATTGACCCATGGTTCACGCGGAACGGGCGCAGGGGGATCGGACCTCCGGGACCGTCGATCTCGAAAGGGCCGTCAATAGATTTCAGCTCCAGAATCGGTGGGTACGGAGAGCCCTCGGGCTGGATGAACGCATATCCGAACCGTCCGAGCAGGGCATTCTGGGTGTCGCCATCCGCCCAGACCGGCACACGGGTCTTCATGTTGAAGACGATCATTCTCAGATCATCAAGGCCGTGCACATGATCGGCGTGAGAATGAGTATACACCACCCCGTCGAGCCGCCCGGTTCCGGTATCCAGAAGCTGGCTGCGCATATCTGGCGAGGTGTCGATCAGGACCGAGGTCGTGCCCTCTGGCCCGTCTCTTTCGACCAGCATCGAGCAGCGGCGGCGGATATTTCTTGGATTCTGAGGGTCGCAATCGCCCCAATGGCCACCAAGGCGCGGCACGCCGCCCGAGGACCCGCAACCCAGAATGGTGCAGCGCAGCTTTGTCATGCGGCGGCCTTATACTGTGCCGCTTTTGAGAACAGGCGGTCAAAGTTTACCTGTGTCTGGGCGGCGAAATCTGCGTAGTCCATGCCGAATACCTCGGCCCCTTTGCGGGCAGTGTGAGCGGTATAGGCGGGTTCATTGCGTTTGCCCCGGTACGGGGGCGGCGCAAGATAGGGGGCGTCGGTTTCGACCAGAATGCGATCTACCGGAGCGATTGCGAAGATATCGCGCAGCTCCTGACTTTTGGGGAATGCAGCGATCCCGGACATCGACAGGTAGAACCCTAGGTCAAGGGCAGCTTTTGCCAGCTCTGCCGAGGATGAGAAACAGTGCATCACGCAGGAATAGGGCGCGTTGCGGTATTCCTCGGCCAGAATGCGCGCCATGTCGTCATCGGCTGCGCGGGCGTGAATGATCAGAGGTAGGCCGGTGCGCTGGGCCGCCTCGATATGAATGCGCAGCGATTGCTTTTGTACCTCGGCGCTGTCGGCGGTGTAGTGATAGTCCAACCCGGTCTCGCCGATGCCCACGAACTTGGGGTGCTGCGCCAGTGCGACCAGTTCATCGACCGTCGCCATCGGTTCTTCCGCGGCGCTCATAGGGTGGGTGCCGGCGGCATAGAAGATCGGTGCGTGGGCCTCGACAATGGCGCGCACGCCGGGTTCGTTGCGCAGGCGGGTGCAGATGGTGACCATACGGGTCACACCGGCCTCGGCCGCGTTGGCGATGATCTGGTCCAGCTGCCCTTCGAAATCGGGGAAGTCCAGATGGCAATGGCTATCGGTGATCTGGGGGGTGTTGCTCATCTGCTCTGACCGGAGGTTTCTTGTATCTTGAACATCGTATCTAGGACCAACGCGGCAGGGTCAAGGTTCACCGCCTGACCATGACGTGCTCGGGCGGTGATCGTTGCCGCCACCTCGGCCCAGTTGCGGGCCTGATGAGGTGAGGCCGAAAGCCGGGTCAGAGTTTCCGCCTCGTTGGGGGCGGCTTCCGGTAAGGGGGCTGCGCCTGTTGCGCCGGTCATTGCCAGACGAGATAGTGCCACGTCGATCAGGGTCAGCAACAGCTCGAAACGTTCGGCCGCGCCGCGCTGGGCGGCGGCTTCGGCCAGCTTAAGGGCGCGCTGACGGTCCATTCGGGGCAAGGTGCCCAGAATGGCGATCAACTCGGCATAGATTTCAAGCCCGCCCAGATTGATGAGACGGACCGCATCGCCCACCGACCCAGAGGCCAGAGCGGCAAGGTGATCGGTCTGGCTGGGAACCTCAGCCCCGGTTTGCGCCAAAGCGGCCTGCATATCCTCAGGACCCAGAGGTGAGAGACGCAAGGTTCGGCACCGAGACCGGATGGTGGGCAACAGGCGAGAGGGTTGGTGCGAGATCAGCAGCAACGTGGTGCGCGCCGGTGGCTCCTCCAGCATTTTCAGAAGGGCATTCGCAGCACTGACATTCATCTCATCAGCCGCGTCTACAATGACCACGCGTCGCCCGCCATCTGCCGAGGACAGACCGAAGAACTTGCCCAGCTTGCGGACGTCATCTACCAAGATTTCATTCCGGAGACGCCCCTGATCATTCAACGACCGAGTGATCGCCGCCAGCCCCGGTTCTGCGCCAGCAGATATACGATGCGAAACCGGATGGTCCGGGTCGATCTCCAGCGTTTGCGGGGGCGGAGGCGCGCCAAACAACCCTCCGTCATCCGCCGGAGGGATGGCGAGCAGAAACCGCGCGATCCGCCATGCCAGCGTGGCCTTGCCGACGCCACGCGGGCCGGTCAGAAGCCAGCCATGGTGCAGCCGGTCCGAGTTGTAGGCGCTTAGAAATGCTTGCTCGGCCGTGTCCTGCCCGAACAGCCGCGCGGTCTCACGCGGATGCGGCGCTCCGGGCGCCTGATCTGGGGTTGGGATGTCGTCGCTCATCGTCTATCGCAAGGCTGCCTCGACGATATCTCTCACATCCTGTGCGACACTGTCCATGTCGCGATTGCCATCGATGACGCGAAACCGGTCGGAAAACTCATCAGCCAGCGCTAGAAACCCGGCGCGCATCTGTTTTTGCAGGGCAGGGCCGAAATCTTCGAACCGCTCCTCGGTGCCCTGTCGCCCTTTGGCACGAGACAGGCCAGTGTCCGGGTCCATGTCGATCAGCAGGGTCATGTCCGGCTCGCGCCCGATCATAAGGTCATGGAGCTGATCGACCACCGCCCGCAGGTTCCCACGGGACAGGCCCTGATACATCCTTGTGCTGTCGGCAAAGCGATCGCAGATCACCACCTTACCCGCAGCCAGGGCCGGTTCGATTGTTCGTTCCAGATGATCGCGACGGGCGGCGGTGAACAGCAACAGCTCGGTTTCCGCCGACCATCGGTCAGGGTCGCCTTCCAGCACCAGGCGGCGGATTTCTTCTGCCCCCGGCGACCCGCCGGGTTCACGCGTAAGAACGACCTGATGGCCCGCATTGCGGAGGGACTCGGCCAGCATCCGGGCCTGAGTTGACTTGCCTGATCCGTCTATGCCTTCAAAGGTCAGGAATAACCCGCGTTGCGTCACATCGACTCCAGCGGGTTATTGAAAACGTCTTTGAGGACAATCCCGCCGACGGTCATCATGCGCACCACGAAGCCGCCGAGCGGGACATCCTCGGCCGCGAATAGAGGGCGGCGGATTTCGGGCAAACCTTCGGGCTTGATCACCAATTCGGCCAGTTGCTGGCCCTTGGCAACAGGTGCGTTGACGGGGCCGTCATAGACAACCTCGGCCTCGATATTCTGGGTGCCCAGAACGGGGAACAAAACATTCAGGTCGCCGTCGGGCACCAGACCCACGGTCTTTTTCTCACCCATCCACAGCTTGGCTTCGGCTATCGGCGCTTCTTCGGTGGCAACTGTCCTCTCGACAAAATTTCGAAACGACCAGTTAACCACGGACTCAGCCTCCTCTGCCCGCTGAGCGGTACTCTCTAGGCCAGTGAGAACGAAGATCACCCGGCGATCGCCTTGTTTAGCCGATCCGACAAGGCCGTAGCCGGCCTCTTGCGTGTGGCCGGTTTTCAGGCCGTCGGCCCCAATGTTCAGCCGTAGCAGCGGGTTGCGGTTGCGCTTGTTCGAAGGCGCGCGCCCGTCAAACTCGAATTCTTCTTCAGCGAACAGCGGGTAATATTCTGGGAAATCCGTGATCAGCTGATCTGCGAGGACGGCGAGATCATGCACGGACATCATATGCCCGGCAGCAGGCCAGCCGTTGGAGTTGGCAAAGTTTGAGTTGTTCATCCCCATCTGTTGCGCGCGCTGGGTCATATAGCGGGCAAATCCGGCCTCGGTCCCATCGGGGCTAAGCGCCTCGGCGATCACCACGCAAGCGTCATTGCCAGACAGTACGATAATGCCCCGTATCAGATCCTCGACAGACACACGGTCCTGCGTGTTCAGGAACATGGTTGAGCCGCCATAGCTCATGGCATGCTCCGAGACAGGCAATGTCTCCTGCAGCGTCAAACGCCCATCACGTAGGGCTTCGAACGCGACATAAAGCGTCATGAGCTTGGACATGGATGCGGGCGGAAGCGGCTGATCAGCGTCTTTGGAAAGAAGCACGGTACCTGTGGTTTGGTCCATTACATATGCCGCGCGCGCCGAGGTGTCGAACGCGTGGGCGGGCAGGGCTAGAACAGCCATCCCGAGGGTGAAAACGGATGTTCGCAATGCGGATAGCATAAGGTGCCTCCTGTTCTCAGTTGGCCACGGTGAACGCGTCGCCAAAGCCCAGATCTTTCACGTCGTTCTGGATGGCCTTGCGCTCGGCGCGGGTGGCGGCGGGTCCGACCAGCACGCGCCAGACGGTGTTGTCTTCGGTCTTCAACTCTCGCACCTCGGCCGACATGCCATTTCTGCGGATCTTGGCGGCGGCGCTGTTGGCATTGGACTGAACACCAAACGTGCCGACCTGAACAAATGGTTTCGAAAGCGAGGATGTCGTCACGGCCGTCGCGGCGACAGGCGTCGGCTCTGCGGCGTCGATAGCTGCTGCGGCCCCTTCGATCGGGTCAAGCGTGGTTTCGGTTATCGCGTTGGGATCTTTTTTCTGCCACCACTTGCGCTTGGCAGGTTTCTCGGCTGGGGCAACAACCGGCGCATCGGTCAAAGCCGGAGCCGTGCTGGCCGCCGATATCTCTGCGGTGGCCTCGACGGCGGCCTCGGCGCCATCCACGGCTGCGTCCGAGGCAACAGCGGCTGCGCCTACAGCGCCTGCGGTCGCCGCGGCGGTGGGATCTTTTTTCTGCCACCATTTGCGCTTGGCCGGTTTTTCCGTCTCGGAGGTAGCTTCGGGCGCATCAACTTCGGCCACGTCACTAGTTATGGCGGCCTCGGCCCCATCTTCGGCTGCGTCTGAGGCAACAGCGGCTGCACCCACAACGCCTGCAGTCGCCGCTGCGGCAGGGGCTTTTTTCTGCCACCATTTGCGCTTAGCCGGTTTTTCCGTCTCAGAGGTGGCCTCGGATGCATTGACCTCGGCCACGTCACTGGCGGCGGCGGTCTCGGTGCTTGCTTCGGGCGCGGTCTCGGCCTCAGCGACCTCGGGCTCGGGCGGCGCCTCAACGGTTTCTCGCCGCAAGGCCACCACGTTGATCTTGGTTGGCGCGCCCGCAAGGATACCCAATTGCTCCGCCGCTGCAGATGACACTTGCAAGGCGGGACCGGGCAGGTTGCGTTCGCGCCGGAACAAGGCGCCGGTTACGGATTTGTTGTTCGAGGCATTCTTGATGATCACCCGCTCGGGCTGAGTCACATCAGGGTGGGCCACCCAGATCCCGCCCAGCGATGGGCGACCGTCCCACAATCCGGCCTCGGTCAATTGGAATACGTCCGGTGCTTCGACATCGCGCTGTGTGTCGCCGGAGGATTGAGGGAAAAGTTCGTTCTTGCTGGTATTTTCGTCGGGTTTTTCTGCGGTTGCCAGCGTTTCCGCGCAACTCGACAACACCACCAACGCTACAGCCAAGCACGCCAGCCGTTTTGGCCCTGGGCGGATCTCAGTCGCTCGCTTCATTTTGTCATCCCTTGCCTGAAGGGGCCTCGTTCCCCGAGCCCCACCGTCAGCCAGCCGGTTCTTTGCGCCAGCCTGCTGCGGTCTTTCATGCGGATCATAACGTGGGTATGGTTCTATGGAAAGTCTGCTGCTTGGGCTTCGGCAAGATTTCCCGATTTTGACTTGCCTCTGATTTCAGTTGGCCTTAGACCCTGCCTTCGACGGGGAGGTGGCAGAGTGGTCGAATGCGGCGGTCTTGAAAACCGTTGGGCGTGAGAGCGTCCCCAGGGTTCGAATCCCTGTCTCCCCGCCACCCATACCCGTCTCACTTCAGTGGTATTTTTTGATCCGGAATTGTGCCGCAATTCCCGCGAGTTGGCGCATACGCTTTCAAACAGAGACTGAGCAGATCGTACACTCAGAGTGCAATTCAGGTCCAAGTCTCAGTGGCGCATTTTGGCGGGGTCGCTTTGGACTGGGTTTCCCTGATAAACCGCAATTTACAGGGAATTTTCGCAAACCGGGACTGATTTCCGTCATTTCTTCTATCAGAACTGTATGTTTTTCAGAGGTTTATGATGCAAATTCCCTAAAAGGTGGAACAGGGAGTTTCCTCGTGCGAACAGGGAATTGTTCCGCCGGATCAGGGAGGGTGAGCCCTTTATCAGGGACGCAGGATCTGGAGCTATCAAAAGCCGAACAGGTGTTCCTGTTCGGTCCAATCAAGTGGGTGGGTCACGCTGACCAAACGCTTGAGTGTGAGTTCGGGCGGCTGGGTGCCGTCGAGAATCGCAGCCTGAATCTTCGGGGAGAGAAAGGCGAGCTGAGCACGGGTGCGGATAAAGGCGCCGGGGACGCTTTCGCGGCGTGCAATCTCCATCAGTTGAACCCCGGCTTTCAGATCTCGGGCCCAGCCATGGGCGCGGATCAGCATGGACCGGAGGTGGGGATCAGGTTGGGGTGCCACGTCCCCGGCAACGACCTTAGCCTCGACGCCGCGGCGGCGCAGATCGAAAGATGCGGTGACGTGGGTGAGATCCGGGTGCAGATGATCGGCGGCGATGCCAAGTGCGCTTGCCAGAGTTTTGGGGTTAAATTCGAGGTCGATCTGTCCTCGTGCAAGTTTGCCTTTGGCCAGAAGAGCAGCGCCGATCTGACAGCCTTGGCCTAGAAGCCGGGTTACTAAATCCGCAACTGAAGTCTGAACTGGCTCGGCTGATCCGGCCTCCGGTTGCGCCAGTACTTGGTGCGCCGCGGCGGCGTCTTGCAAATGTCTGACGATGATATCCATGACGGCGTGTTCCAGTGCCGGGCCGGGCAGTCGCAAGCCAGAGATATCCTTGCCACCTGAGATCAGTCGATTGGAGATATAGTAGCGCAACCGTCGGCCTTTGCGCGTGGTGTGGGTCGGCGTCAACCGATCACCAGTTTCGTCATACAGCAGACCGGTGAGCCAGGCGCCGGGGTCAGTGGAATGTTGGCGCGCATCGGAGTCGCCGCGTGCCCGCGAGCGGTTGGAGGCCTGTCGCATTTTTTCCTGCACCCGGCCCCAGATGTCCTGATCGATGATCGCCGGATGTTGTCCGTCCCAGATCTTATCCTTGTGGCGGATTTTTCCGAGATAGACCGGATTGCGCAGCAGGTAATAGATTTGACCCCGTGACAGCGGACAATCCCCCTTCACACTGCCATCTGTCCGAACAACCCGTTTTGACCGCAGCCCTTCTGCCGTTGCCCGTTCTTCTACTTTGCGCAGGCAACCCAGCTCGTCATAAAGCCCAAAGAGATGCCGGACCGTTCTGGCCTCTTCTTCATTCACCACCAGCGTTCTTGCCTTCGGATCGGGGTGGCGATCATAGCCCAGAGGCAGGTTGCCACCCATCCAAAGCCCCTTCTTCTTCGACGCTGCAATCTTGTCGCGAATACGTTCGGCGGTGACTTCCCGTTCAAACTGAGCAAAGGACAACAGCACATTCAGCGTTAACCGGCCCATGGAAGATGAGGTATTGAAGGCCTGCGTGACGGACACAAAAGAACAGTTTGCCTGTTCCAGCCGGTCGACCAGCTTAGAGAAGTCGGCAAGCGACCGGGTCAGCCGGTCAATCTTGTAGACCACCACCATGTCAATACGCCCGGCATCGATCTCTTCAAGAAGGCGCTGAAGGGCGGGTCGCTCTAGGGTGCCGCCCGACAGGCCACCGTCATCGTAGCGCCCGGACAACAGGGTCCAGCCTTCATGTCGCTGGCTGGCGACATAGGCCGCGCAGGCCTCATATTGCGCATCTAGTGAATTGAAGTTCTGGTCCAACCCATCCTCGGACGACTTGCGCGTATAGATGGCGCATCGGATTTTACGGCGCGGGCTCATTTGGCGATCTTTCCGGTGAGCCCAAAGAAACGCGGCCCTGACCAATGCGCGCCGGTAATCTCTCGGGCGATGGCCGAGAGTGAGCGATAGGACCGACCGTTCCAAGTGAAGCCGTCTTCTGTAACGTCGACTACATTGGTCACACTATTCCACTCGCGTAGCAGGCGCCCGCCGGGTTTTAGGGCAGGGCATGTAGGCCGGGGTTTCTTCCCAGAGCCCTTTTCCAGCGTGGCTTTGACTTGCCGGGGTAGCCTGCCATGACGGCGGGACTGCATCTCAAAGGCGATAAAGCGGCGCAGGAAGGGTTGGCTGAGCATGGCGGGGGCTGGTTGATCAAACAATTGCTCCCAAAGCGTGACCAGATCCGATCGACCCATTGCGGCGAGATCGGCAACATCGCCAGTCTTCGTCATGCCTCTTCTCCTGTTCCGACCGTCAGGTGATAGGTGGACGAACCATCTGGTTTGTCGGATGCCCGCCTTTCAATAGTGACGCCTTTTTTCCGCAGGCCGCTGAGAGCCGCTCGGACCGAATGAGGCTGCCACCCCGTTGCTTTGCAGAGCGCCTCAAGGCTGGCGCCGCTCGGGCGGCGCAACAAAGCTTGAACCTTGTCAATTTTGGTTTGCTTCCGTTTGGACATGAACTGTCTCCTCTGATCTTGGGTCAGCGAGATGCCGAACCCCGGTACCGAGGAGCGCCCGAATGGCTCGGGCGTAGGTTCAGTGATGCGTGGTTTACGGCAACAGTCCAGCTCTTTCTGAAACGATTACTGGAGGCGTGTGTTTTGAAGTGCGACGCTGCCGTACCCCCGATTATTCGTCAACAATCTTAATTGGTTACTTTTAGTTTGGGGGGTTGCGTCTCGTATTGATGGCACCTACATTCGACCTAATCGCCCGGACTATCGGGGCGGGAAACTGCTCCCGCAGGCAGCACTCATTGGAAACACAGGTTTCCGCAGAGAGCATTCAAAGGAGCAACGTCTCGGATCGATTGGTCCGGGGAGTTGCTATTTGTGCTCTCTCCGATTTTCCAACGCGATCCCTCCATCTCGACGTCCGCGCGGCGTCACGCAAAAGGAGGCGGTTATGCCTGCTAAAAACACACACAGCGACGTCCAGGCGTCCAATACGCCGATCTGGATGGCCGAAAAAGTCATCCAATTGAAGATCAGCCAGATCAAGCCCTACGCCAACAACAACCGCGTGCACGCGGCCAAGAATATCGACAAACTGAAGGCATCGGTGGCTCAGTTTGGCTTTGTCACTCCGATCCTGTTGGATGGTTCGGGCACAATCATCGCGGGTCATGGCCGCTATGAAGCCGCCAAGGCCCTGGGGTTGAATTCCGTACCGACTGTTGTCGCGGATCACTTGTCAGACGGGGAAGTGCGCGCTCTGCGCATTGCGGACAACAAGCTGGCGGAATTGTCCGACTGGAACGAAGCTGCTCTGCAGATTGAGTTTGCCGAGCTGATGGATCTCAGCCTTGATGGCGAGCTGGATTTTGATCTGGAAATCACGGGGTTCGAAACACCGGAGATCGACATCATCATCGATAGTGCGGGCGAGGCCACGGAGACGGAAGCGGAAAGTGTAGAGGCCCCGGACCCTGCGGCACCCGTAATCACGGAGCCGGGCGACCTCTGGGTTCTCGGAGATCATCGCATCTTCTGCGGGGATGCCCTTCAAGCCCAGAGCTACGACACCTTGCTGGAAGGCGAGCGCCCGCAGATGGTCTTCACCGATCCTCCTTATAACGTGCCGGTCAATGGGCATGTGCGGTCCGGCAATAGCGCCGAACACCGCGAGTTTGCCATGGCGTCGGGGGAAATGTCGGATAGCGAGTTCCGCGGCTTTCTTTCAGGCGTGATCACCCAGTTGTTTGGCCGTCTGCCAGACGGGCGTATTGCAATGATCTGCATGGACTGGCGTCATATCGAAGAACTGATTGCAGTGGGCAAGGCAGCTGGATTGGACCTCATCAATCTCTGCGTCTGGAATAAGACGAACGGAGGCATGGGCAGCCTTTATCGCTCCAAGCATGAGTTGATTTGCATTTTCAAGAAGCCTGGTGCGCCGCACATCAACAACGTCGAGCTGGGCAAACACGGGCGCAACCGGACCAATGTCTGGGACTATGCCGGTGTGAACAGCTTTGGAGCAGGGCGCGAGGCTGACCTCTCAGATCATCCCACGGTGAAGCCGACAGCTCTGGTTGCAGATGCCATCATGGATGTGAGCCACCGCGGCGACGTCGTGCTGGATGCCTTTGGCGGGTCCGGCGCGACCTTGCTGGCGGCAGAGAAAACTGGGCGGCGGGCGCGGCTCATTGAGCTCGATCCGGCTTATGTCGATGTCGCCATCCGCCGTTGGCAGGAGATGACCGGTGAGAACGCCATGCACGCGGTAACAGGCCAGACGTTCGATGCGCGTTCTGCGGCCAACGATACCACTTCAGAACAGGAGGTGGGTCATGTCTGACGATACGCAAGAGTATGAGGTCGGCTACGGCAAACCGCCCAAAGCGACCCGGTTCAAGAAAGGCCGCTCTGGCAATCCGAAAGGGCGGCCGAAAGGTGCCAAGGGGGTGAATGCCAGCTTGAAACGCGAATTGGAAACCAAGATTACGGTTCGCGAAGGCAGCCACGAAATCCGGATTTCCAAGGCTGAGGCAATTGCCAAGCGGTTCACGGCAGGCGCGTTGAAGGGCGACACGAAATTGTTGATGGCGCTGCTTAAGCTGGACACAGATCTGTTCAACGCAAGTGAATTGGACGCGCAAGAAAGCGTCCGTGCGGTTGAGCCGGACGCTGTCGACTACGACATCCTCCGGGATTTCTTTTCCAGCCAACTGGACGGTGACGGTGATCTGGAAAACGAGGAGGCGGAAGATGACGACTCCTGATCCAAAAATCGTCGTGCAAGCCGCTCGCGAGGTTTGCCGGGACAATTTCTTTCCCTTCGTGTGGCGTGTGTTTGGCACGCTGCACCAGGGGGCTGACCGCGGCTTTGATCCGGCCTGGCATGTGCGTGCTATGTGCCATGAGTTAGACAACGTGCGCATCGGCGAGAACAAGCGGTTGATCATCAACATTCCGCCCCGGTGCCTGAAATCGGTCACTGTGGCCGTTGCCTATGTCGCTTATCTTCTCGGTCATAACCCCAGCGCCAAGATCATTGTTGCCAGTTACGGGCTGGATCTGGCGCGCAAGCATTCCGAAGATTGTCGTCGGATCATGTCTGCGCGCTGGTACCGGGAAATGTTCCCTGAAACGGTCTTGGCTAAAAAGGGCAACACCTCAGAAGAAATCCGCACCACAAAGGGAGGCAGCCGTAAGGCTGTCTCCATTGGAAGTTCTGTCACCGGTCATGGCGCGGACTACATCATCATCGATGACCTGCTGAAAGCCGGAGATGCCGGCTCCGAAGCCGAGCTGGTCAAGGCGCAGGAGTTCATTGAGGGGACCTTGTTGTCGCGCTTCGACAATCCGGCCGAAGGGCGTGTGGTTATGGTTGCGCAACGGTTGCACGAGATGGATCCGCCGGGTTATCTGCTCGAACGCGGGACCTACCGGCATCTGAATCTGCCTGCCATCGCGGAAGGCCATGAGGTGGTTCCTCTTGGGCGTGGAAGGGTCATGCGCCGCAAACCGGGTGATCTCCTGTGCCCGTCCCGTTTGGATCAGCAAACGCTGGATACCAAGCGTCGTGAAATGGGCGCAGCCGTGTTCAATTGCCAGTATCAGCAAAACCCAATTGCGCCAGACGGATCACCCTTGCGCTGGGAGTGGTTTGGCACCTACGAGACCATCGAAGATCGTCGCTGGTTCCAACTGGTCGTTCAAAGCTGGGATACGGGCATGTCTGCGGATCCCCGGTCCGACTTCTCGGTCTGTACAACCTGGGGGTTCCGAGAAAACGCGTGGTATCTTATCGACGTCTGGCGTGGGCAGGTGGACTACCCAGACCTGAAAGCCAAGGCACTGCAGCTTGTTCGCCGTTGGGATCCGGATCGTGTTCTGATCGAAGACGCTGCCTCCGGCAAACCGCTTCTGGACGAATTGTTTCGTGATGACCGTCGGCGCTATGAACGCATTAGACCTGACAAGGACAAGGAAACCCGGTTCCAGTCCGCTTGCGGTCCTGTCGAAGAGGGCAAGGTGTATTTGCCTGCAAACGCGCCCTGGCTGACAGCGTTCAAACGGGAACTGCAGTCCTTTCCACGCGGGCGAAACGACGATCAGGTCGACAGCTTTGCCCACTTTCTGAACTGGTCCAAGGGACCGGGCTTCTACCGGGCATTGGGCCGCGACCACCGGATCAACATCGAACGTCGGGAGCGTAATCGAGAGAGGGTCAGGCGACGGTAGAATCTCGGAGTTGGGCAAAACGCTTCGAGCGTTGTTTCAAAGTTCGTCACCTCTATCTACCCCGAGAGTGCTCCCAGTGAATGTTCGCATCCGCAAAGCGGAAGTTAGTGAGTAGCGCAGTGTAGGACCGCAAGGAGCCCAAAGCGGACATCTGGGAAAAACAGGTTCAGATGAGTGCATCAATGCGCATTGTGTCAAATTGGAACAACCAGGACTGCCCCGAACTTGCGAATTGCCCTCGGCTCCTGCCAACCAGAGTTCATGCCACTATTGATATCAGAAGGAGCGGAAAAAGACTTTGCATCTAACCTATAGAAATGTGGCGAGTTAATATACCTGAACTTCAATTTTTTACTAAAATTAAGAATAGGGGAAAATAAATTTACAAAATTTTATTTCAATTCCAGTAATTTGTTGTGAAATTTTCCTTCGGCTTTCCATTATTGATTTGCACATAAGTGCGCTTTCGTCTGCTGGAAGAGGAGCCAAACGACGAAAGAAAGGGAAATGGGAGGAATTAATGACCAATAAATCTGTCACACGCCGCGGCGTGTTGAAGTCTGGTGCCGTCGCAGGTACCGGTCTGGCCCTGCCTACGATCTTTACGGCTTCGTCGGCTGCTGCTTACACCAACGAACCTACTGGAGGGTCCGTAACCCTGGGTTTCAACGTTCCCCAGACCGGGCCGTATGCTGAAGAGGGTAATGACGAGCTACTGGCGCAACAGTTGGCCGTCGAACATCTCAATGGTGAGGGAGATGGCGGTTGCTTGAATACCTTCACCTCGAAGGCGCTGAAAGGTAACGGTATCCTTGGCAAGAAGGTCGAATTCGTCACAGGCGACACGCAGACCAAATCAGACGCTGCACGTGCATCTGCGAAGTCAATGATCGAAAAAGACGGTGCCATCATGATCAACGGCGGCTCGTCATCGGGCGTGGCCGTTGCTGTGCAGGGACTCTGTCAAGAAGCAGGCGTGATCTTCATGGCAGGCCTGACACACGCCAACGACACGACTGGCAAAGACAAGAAGGCCAATGGTTTCCGCCATTTCTTCAACGCCTACATGTCGGGAGCGGCGCTCGCGCCTGTGCTGGCCGCCGAGATGGGCAAAGAGCGTCGCGCCTATCACCTGACGGCTGACTACAACTGGGGTTGGACCCAGGAAGAGTCGATTGTTGCTTCGACCGAAGCCTTGGGATGGGAAACTGTCAACACTGTCAAAACACCGCTCGCCTCAACGGACTTCTCGTCCTACATCACCCCCGTATTGAACTCGGGTGCTGATGTTCTGGTTCTGAACCACTACGGCGGCAACATGGTGAACTCGCTCACCAATGCGATCCAGTTCGGCTTGCTCGATAAAGTTGCCAACGGAAAGGACTTCAAGATCGTCGTTCCGCTATATTCGGAACTGATGGCCGCTGGTGCGGGCGAGAACATCAAGGGCGTGCTGGGTTCCATGAACTGGAACTGGCAGCTGCAAGATGAGGGCACCAAGGCCTTTGTGAAGTCCTTTGGTGAGAAGTACGGCAAACCGCCGTCCAACTCTGCACAGACCTGCTATGCACAAGTTCTGCTTTACGCGGATGCCTGTGAGCGTGCTGGTACATTCAACCCATGCGGTGTTGTTGAAGCTCTGGAAGACTTCGAGTTCGACGGTCTGGGCAACGGCCCCACCTGGTATCGCGGCGCAGACCACCAGTGCTTCAAAGACGTGTTGGTTGTTCGTGGCAACGAAAACCCGACCAACGCCTATGACACTCTGGAAATCGTCGAGATCACGCCACGTGCGCAGGTCGAATACGACCCCGAGCATCCGATGTTCTCGGGTGGCTCACTGGGTGAGTGTAATCCAGGCGCGTAAGTCCGCGTGTCTAAGTCTGGTCGCCACAGCGGTGGCCAGACATCTGCAACAGTGCTGATCCTGTTGCACCACTCTATTCACACTGACCAACCCTGAGGTGGGGCCAATGGACGCCATCCTATTGCAAATTTTGAACGGTCTGGACAAAGGGTCGGCCTATGCGTTGATTGCGCTGGGGCTGACGCTCATTTTTGGTACGTTGGGCGTTGTGAACTTCGCCCACGGTGCACTGTTCATGATCGGTGCTTTCTGTGCCGTTACTCTGCAAAAGCTCATGAACCTGAGCTTTGTGACCATCGACGAGAGTCAGACCGACTTCCTAGGTAACCCGCTGAAGGTTGAAACACCCTACGTCGAGGCTTGGTTCGGCCCAGAGACCGGTGCGACGATCATCGATTGGTCTGTTCCACTGGCTGTCCTGTTCGCGATCCCGATCATGTTAGCAGTGGGCTACGTGATGGAACGCGGTTTGATCAAGCACTTCTACAAGCGTCCTCACGCTGACCAGATCCTTGTAACGTTTGGTCTGGCGATCGTGTTGCAGGAAATCGTGAAGTATTTCTTCGGCGCCAATCCAATCCAAACTCCACCGCCTGACGCGTTGAGCGGTTCCATTGATCTTGGCATAATGGTTGGCTTTGACCCTAACGCCATAATCTATCCAATTTGGCGTCTTGTGTACTTCGGATTTGCCGTTGCGATTATCGGTGCTGTTTTCTCATTCCTGCAATTTACTACGTTCGGTATGGTCGTGCGCGCCGGAATGGCGGACCGCGAGACCGTAGGTTTGCTGGGTATCAATATCGACCGGCGCTTTACGATTATGTTCGGTATCGCCGCAGCGGTGGCCGGTTTGGCCGGTGTAATGTACGGGCCGTTAAATCCGCCAAATTATCACATGGGTATGGACTTTCTGGTCCTAAGCTTCGTTGTGGTTGTTGTCGGCGGCATGGGCTCACTGCCCGGAGCCGTGCTGGCTGGCTTTCTTTTGGGCATCCTGGAGAGTTTTGCTTCAACAACCTGGGCCACCACAACTATCCCCGGGATTAACCAAATCATCATCTACCTTGTTGCCATCATTGTGCTTCTGACACGCCCGCGTGGGTTGATGGGACGCAAAGGCGTGATGGAGGAATAATCGATGTTTGGATTGAACAAAAAAGACACCAGCCTTCTGATCATCGTCGGCCTTCTCACTCTGCTGGCCCCGTTCATCCTGAACCCGTTCCCAGAAGGCAGCGCCATGGCGCAATTCAACGCTGGTTATCCGGACTTGATGCAGCGCTTCGTGATCTTTGGCATCTTTGCCATCGGGTTCAACATTCTGTTCGGCCTTACAGGCTACCTGTCATTCGGTCATGCAGCCTTTTTGGGTGTCGGATCGTATTCAGCCGTATGGATGTTCAAGTTGCTGAGCTACAATATCATTCCGGCTATCGCGCTCAGTGTTGTGGTCGCTGGAGTGTTCTCACTGCTGATTGGTTATGTCAGTCTGCGTCGGTCGGGAATCTACTTTTCGATCCTGACTCTGGCTTTTGCGCAGATGAGTTTCGCATTGGCCTACTCTGTCCTGTCGAACCCCAAGTTCAACCTAACCAACGGTGAAACTGGTCTGCAGGTCTACGCAGACGATCCACAAATCTTGCAAGGTGCCAACTCTCCGGACCTACCACACCTATTCGGGCTGCCTATGCGCGCAACCTATACTATGGACGTGGGTGCTTGGAGTTTTGATTTTAACGCGGGATACTATCTGTGTGCGATAATCATGATGGTGGTATTCTACCTGTCCATCCGCATCTTCCGCTCGCCCTTTGGCATGATGCTTAGGGCTGTCAAATCAAACCAGCAACGGATGAACTATACCGGCCTAAACTCAAAGCCCTACACGCTGGCGGCGTTTGTTATTTCTGGCATGTATGCCGGTCTAGCTGGTGGTCTAATGGCCGCAATGGACCCGCTGGCAGGCGCAGAGCGTATGCAGTGGACTGCTTCGGGTGAGGTCGTATTGATGACGATCCTCGGTGGCACAGGCACTTTGATCGGCCCAGTGCTCGGAGCGGGCTTTATCAAATACTTCGAGAATATTTTCTCTAAGATCAACGACAATGTGTTGCACAGTTGGTTTGCATTCCTGCCTGACGGTTTGGAGGACGCGGTCGTGTTCGTGATCCATCCGTTCATTGGAAAAGGTTGGCATCTGACGCTCGGCATCCTTTTCATGCTGGTCGTAATCTACCTGCCGGGTGGTCTTGTCGAAGGTGGTCAGCGTTTACTTAACCGGATGAAGCGCAAGAATTCAAAACCCGACGATGCAAAGTCAGGCAAAACGGAACCGGCGGAATAAGGGGCAAGCCATGGCAATTCTAAAAGTCAAAGACGTCAGCAAGCGCTTCGGCGGCCTCAAGGCATTGACGGACGTAAACCTAAGTGTAGAGGAAAACTCGGTTCACGCGATCATCGGACCAAATGGTGCTGGGAAGTCGACTTTGCTTAATTGTCTGGTGGGCAAACTTATGCCAGACACAGGTTACGTATTGTTCGACAACGCCTCGGTGTTAGGCCTTGAACCTTTCCAGATCAACCAAATGGGTATTAGCCGCGTGTTCCAGACACCGGAGATTTTTGGTGAACTGACGGTGATGGAAAACATGTTAATCCCGATTTTCGCCATGCGGGACGGTGCATTTCGGATGCATGCATACGAGACCATCGCAAACGAACACGAGATCGTCGAACAAGCCGAAGCCATGCTGGAAGAGATGAATATGGCGGACAAACGCGAAATGCATGCTGCCTCGTTATCGCGCGGCGACAAGCGGCGGCTTGAGATAGGCATGTGCCTCAGCCAAAACCCAAGGCTATTGCTGCTGGATGAACCCACTGCTGGGATGGCGAGGGCGGATACAAACAACACAATCGACCTACTAAAGCAAATTAAGGATGAGCGCGACATCACAATCGCAATCATCGAGCATGACATGCATGTGGTCTTCAGCCTTGCCGAACGCATCACAGTGCTGGCTCAGGGTACACCCTTGGTTGAAGATACTCCCGAAAACATCCGTGGAAACCCGAAGGTTCGCGAGGCATATCTAGGCGAGGCTGCGTAAGGAAAAGCTATGAACGAGAAACCTGACTTTTCGAAAAATGCCAATTTAGCCAGCACCGCCCCTGCGTTTCTCTCCGTTTGGGATATGCACTCCTACTATGGAGAAAGCTACATTGTGCAAGGCGTCAGCTTCAATGTGCATGAAGGTGAAATTCTTGCTCTTCTTGGGCGCAATGGTGCGGGTAAAACATCGACACTTCGTTCGATAGCAAGAGTTGGAGAGCCTGAAGTAAGACATGGCGAAATCTGGCTGGACCACAAGCCACTGCACAACATGACAAGCTACGAAGCCGCGGCGACAGGCCTAGGTCTTGTACCTGAAGATAGGCGCATTATTCCTGGGCTTACTGTTGAAGAAAACCTACAGCTTGCTCAAATTGCCCCGCCAATCGGATGGTCACTGGAACGGCTTTACGAGCTATTCCCACGTTTGGGAGAGCGTAGAAAACAAGAGGGAATTACGCTGTCAGGAGGCGAACAGCAAATGCTGTCAATCGCCAGAGCCTTGGCGAGGGACATCAAGGTTTTGCTCTTGGATGAACCGTATGAGGGATTGGCTCCTGTTATTGTAGATGAAATCGAAAAGACCCTTGTTCACGTCAAACAACAGGGTATGACCACGATCATTGTTGAGCAAAACGCTGTACGCGCTTTGGAATTGGCAGACCGTGCGATCATACTAGATACCGGGACCATAGTATTTGATGGTACAGCTAAAGAGGTGCTTGAGGACGGCAACCTTCGCGAGGAATACTTGGCGATCTAGCTCGTATATTGCACGGTAGTCAGACAAGAAGAGCAAGTTAAAAACGTTTCCAAAGCAATTAATTGCCTTGGACGTAAATACATTGACTTTCTTGAAAAGGACAAGTTGCATCCATTCGGCCGAGCAATCCAAGCCAATGGAAGAAATCCTGAGGGAACTCTGGTTTTTGTAGGATTTGTTTGTCCACTAAGTCCGCACTCCGGTCACTGATGTACTGCGCACCGAACGACTGCTTTTAGCCCGCATGGTCCAATGCTTCACGGGCGATGAATGGCAATTGCGGAGATTGCCTCAGATTTCGGGAATTCAAATATGATCACCCGATGATTCGCGGTTGGACGATATCGTTCTTTAACAAACGGTTGTCGGCCTCGATCATCAGCTCATCAAACGTTCTGAGGACGATCTCACGCAGCCAAACAAGTGCTGGGTCAGCGTCCAACTCGGCGTTCCAGATGACACGAAACAGAAGATCGGGCATGGGCTCCGGCGGTTCAAAGACCTGCAGGTCGTTGCCACTGCCCCCCTCTAGCATGATAAGGGCAACGAAGTTTCCTAACATGTTTGTGCTGCTCACCGCCGGAGCGATCGCTGACCAACTGCCAGCGTGAAGCCCAATGCGCCGTTTCAGTCCCAGATTGGCAAAGTGTTCCTCAACCGTGCCATGTATCGCAGCGGGAATTCGCACGACGACGTGGGGCCAGCGCAGCCAGCTTTCGAGGCTCCAGTCATTTGTTGCGGGATGGCCGCGCCGCGCCAGAACGTAGCGTTTCATCGGCTTCAAGTTTTTCGCCTTCAAACCTTCGGGCAGAGGAAAGTTTGCGTTCCCAAACGCGATATCCACCTCACCCCGTATGATCTGCCCCATGGTCTCCTTGGAGTAGGGATGCCAGACCAATGCCGTATCACGGGCCTCCGCCTGCATGCGCGAGACAACGCCAGACGCGATGCAATTCAGCGCAGGTCCCGCCACGTGAAAGGCGCGGGCGCTGGTCGAGGGTGCGAAGACCGCTGGCGCTTGCACAACGCGTTCAATCTGCGACAGGATTGGACGGATTTCGCGATACAAGGCCTTGGCCCGCGGGCTCGGTTTCATGATGCCGCCGGCGCGCACCAATAGTGGATCATTCAACTGCTCGCGCAGACGACCAAGCGCGTGACTTACTGCGGACGGCGTTCGGCCAAGCTGTTCGGCAGCCCGGTTCACGCTGCCTTCTTCCATCAGGACCCGAAAAACCAAAAGGAGGTTCAGGTCGAGATTTCTAATCTGAATTTTGTTCATGTGGTCTGAAAACTATTCGCTGGATTGAGGTGAAAACTCTTCCATATTCGAGGCAAGACCGGTCGAAACGCAACATCAATGTGAAAGAAATTCACGCCGACGCCTTGGTGCCCGCACAAGTACGTTCACAAGCTGAAGTCTAGAAAAGGAAATGCCCATGCCCAGAGTCATCGCAATGCACAATGTGGATAATGTCGAACATTGGCTTTCGTCACCCAAACGGGACGAAATATTCAAAGAGGTTGCTTTTGATATGGTGACATTCGTCCATCCATCAGAACCGAACAAAGTCGGCCTGTCCGCCAATATCCCTGATCTTGACAGATTTCTTGAGATCAATGGCAGTCCAATCGGCCAGGCCGCGATGAAGCACGATGGGGTGCAACCTGACACGATTGTCTTGATGGTCGAAGCTTAGGATCGCTCGATATCCAAGCCAACATTCCAATCCAAGCCTGCCATTCGTCCTAGAGCGACGTTTGGCAGGTTTGTCCGCATAGCAGTCGTCCGCACCGAGTGCAGCGAATGTCTGCTTCAAGCCCCTAATCGGTCATCTGATCAAATCCGTCAGGTGACTGCGTTGAGCCCAGAGCAGACGCTTATGCGCAACGGAGCGAACGTCTGCTCTTTTTAAGCTCACGCCGAACCTGAGCTGAACAATATCGACCGCAGTAGCGGACGCCAAGTTCTGTCGCAGCGAAGCACTAGAAAGAACCCAAAAAAGACCGATTATTGCAGAGTAAAAAAGACAGCTTCGGATAGTAATTTGACTGTTGTAAAAAACGTCCAGAATTTTACATTATGTCCAAATGCAGCTTTGGAGAGTCCGGAATGCTCAACCTTAACATCAGTCAAATCAGGCAAAACCTTGTGTTCGAAGAGGCTGTTGCCCGGATTAAAGAAGCTTATGTCAAAACGAGTCGGGACGAAGTTCAAACAGGCAATGTCGTTCATCTGGCGTTCCCAAATCACAATGGCGATTGTCATGTGAAATGCGGTCATATCAACGGCGCGGATAACTACGTAATCAAGATTGCTACGGGGTTCTATGACAACCCTCTCGTTGGATTGCCCTCGTCCAATGGCATGATGCTGGCTTTCTCAGCAAAGACGGGTGCTCCCGTAGCAGTTTTGCGGGATGAAGGTTGGCTCACTGATCTCAGAACGGGGATTGGCGGAGCGATTGCCACTCAACTTCTTTCGCCAGATGACGCTAGGGAGGTTTTGATTGTTGGCACCGGTATTCAGGCTGAAATGCAAGCTAAATGCTTGGCCAAGCTGGATGGCAATCAATCCTACAGTTTCTATTTTTGGGGGCGGGACAGTTCTAAAACTAAGGGATTAGTGAGCAAACTCTGTGATGAAGGCATCCCTGCGACTGAGGCCGTGGCGCTGGAAGCGGCGGTCAAGATGGCTCGGGTGATCATAACGACGACGCCATCGGCGTCTCCCCTAATCGAGAGCGACTGGGTTCAGCCCGGCACCCATATTACGGCCATCGGCGCTGATAGTCCCGGCAAGCAAGAACTGCCTGTAGAGCTAGTTCATCGGGCCAACCTGCTGGTCTGCGATATGGCGCAGCAGTCACTGTCCCATGGTGAGTTTCAACATGCCGCCGCCGCAGATCCAACGCTTGAGGTGGTTGAGTTGGGCGATGTCTTGTCAGATGCGCACCCCGGCCGCGCCCATAAGGCTGACAGCATTACTATCGCTGATCTCACAGGTATTGCGGCGCAGGACATTGCAATTACGCAAGCCGTCATAGCCGCGGCAAACGGTTAGAAAGGAAACACCATGACCCACTCAACGGCCGTTTTGCATCAAGCCGCACTTTGTGTCGCCGCGCATCGCCGAATTAAACCCTATCTTAAAAAGACACCTTGCATTGCGTCGCGGCAGTCACTCTCGAATGACACCGCCTTGTTCTTCAAAGCTGAGAATTTCCAACGCACCGGGTCTTTTAAGTATCGCGGTGCATTGGCCAAACTGACCAGCCTTCAGACCGATACACCAATTATCACGGCGTCGTCAGGCAATCATGGCTTAGCGCTCTCAACGGCAGCTCAGATGACAGGCCACAGGCTTACCGTCGTTTTGCCGACAACGGTAGCACAAGAAAAGCTCGGGAAGATTCAAGCGCTTGGTGTTGAGACTATTCTGCACTCAGATGACTCAGGTTTGGCCGAGCTGCATGCGCAGAAACTAGCGACGGAACAAAGCAGGGTATATGTCTCGCCCTATAACGATGAGCACGTTATTTCCGGCCAAGGAACCATTGCGTTGGAACTGTTGGAACAGCTTCCGAAGTTGGATGTTGTATTCGTATCCATAGGCGGCGGTGGGTTGATTTCGGGCATCGGGTCTGTGCTTAAAGCCTTTTCGCCCAACACTCGAGTCGTAGGCGTCAGTGCCAGCAATTCCGCCGAGCTAGCCGCCAGCATACGGGCCGGGAAGAACGTGACAGTCGACCACCTGCCGACGCTCGCTGACGGCTGCGCAGGTGGTATTGATGACGGGTCATTGACGCTGCAATTGGCTTGCGAAGTCGTCGACGAATTAGTGGATTGCTCTGAGGAGATGATCGCTGACGGCATTCGCGCTATTGCATGGAAAGAAAAGATGTTGGTCGAGGGTTCCGCTGGACTTGCCTTGGCACCTTGGCGGGCTCAACCGGATAAATACACGGGTTTGGTCAGCGCCGTCATTCTCTGTGGAGCGAACTTCGATAAAGACGTCATTGCTCCGGTGATAGGGGCATGATCGATTTCGATGCGCCAGGCCTAAATTCCGGCTATATCGCCCTGCACAACTCCACCAACGTCAGCGCTTGGCAGTCTTTGCGTTTGCCGATCTACAGCATCAACGGTGCGAATGGTCCGACAACACTGGTATTGGGTGGGATGCACGGTGATGAATACGAAGGCCCAATTGCAATTCAACATCTTGTTCAGTCGGTAAAGCCTGAAGAGCTTGTCGGCCATCTGATCCTTTTACCGGCGGTGAACCTTCCGGCGGTTCTTCAGGGTGTACGCCTGTCTCCAGACGACGGTCTGAACCTAAATCGGGTATTTCCGGGCAACGCACATGGCAGTCTGACAGAGCGCATTGCGCATATGATCACGCACGACCTGATCCCATTAGCCGACCATGTGATCGACCTGCATTCTGGCGGTCGTTCGCTAAATTTTGCTCCTTCAGTGCTGTTGCACGAGGTCGAGGGCGCCGCGATGGACAAAGCGCTTAACGCTGCAAAAGCCTTTGGAGCGCCCTTCACGGTTCTGCTGCGTGAAGATCATGCGGATGTAATGATTGATGCGGTCGTAGAACGCGCTGGTAAAGTGATGATCGCAACCGAGCTGGGAGGGGCAGGTGTCGTGACGCCTTTGACTGCTCATACTGCTAAGAATGGTCTGAGAAATTGTTTGGCACGGCTCGGGCATTTTGCCGGGCCAGAACCCAGCGGAGCAACAACCTGTTTGGTGTCTTTTTCGTCTAACGAAGCGCATGTCCTGAGCGAGGCCACCGTGATCTTTGAGCCGATTGCCAAACTCGGCCAACGGGTCGACGTCGGGGAAGTGCTTGGATTGGCTCACACAATTGATCGTGTAAACATACCGCCGGTTGCCATTCATTCGACGCAAAACGGCTGGTTTGTCTGCACAGCTGGCCAGGGGTTGGTCCATCGGGGCGATGTGGTTGCAATCGTTGCGTCAGAGGTTGAGGCTTAACACCATGAGTTCCCACCACGCTCTCTTTGATGCTGTCGCACGGCTGTTCGCTCCATTTTGCGAAGTGATCATCCACAATCTTGACACAGGGAAGGTTGCAAAAGTATTTGGCAAGCATTCAACGCGGGAGATTGGCGAGCTGTCCTATCTCGAAGATATGAAGGTTGAAACATGGACAGAGGACATTCAAGGCCCGTATCGAAAGACTGAACCAGATGGACGGGCGGTCAAGGCAATAAGCGTCGTAGAGCGTGACGCAAAGGGTCTGCCAACACACCTCATTTGCATCAACGTGGACGTTTCGCAGTTCGAAGCTGCGCGTGTTTTTTTGTCGGGCCTCGTGGCGGTTCCAGAAGACGAGCCCCACCCACTTGCAAACGATTGGCTGGAAAACCTGCATTTATTCGTCGCAAATTGGACCATGGATCGCGGTATCCAGCTGAAAGACTTGCAAGCTAAAGATCGCCGAAAGCTTGTGCGGGAACTTGAACGCAATGGTGTGTTTAACCAAAGAAACGCGGTGCAAGCCGTTGCGAAAGCGCTTGGTGTAAGTCGGGCGACGGTCTATCAGGACTTGCGATAGTAAATGCCCTGCAGTCACCTAAAGCAGACCTTGGAGGAGGCGCGGCGAAAGTCGGTTTTGTCCGCAGAGCAGATGTCCGGTTAGATTGAATGAACGTCTGCTCCGAGCCCAAAGCGGGCGTTGATCGAGTTAAGAAATACGGCCTCAACTTAGTTGAAGCTTGCCGAGATTCAGCGCTATGCTTGCGTTTCGTCGGTCTTCCCGATGCTAAGATGTCAATTGACCTGCACGACTTCACCTGTTGTTCTAACTGCTTTGGTCCGTTTTAACTTTGGTGTTTTTTTGTAGGCCATGCTCGGAGACTGAAGCACAGGAAACGCTCTCTCATGCCGTGGACCCAGGAAACGCTCAGCTCGACACCGCCAATTGAGCGGACCGGAGGGAAACTGCTGACGCGTTAGTCGGCGCCTCTCACCGGAATGGGCGCATCAGGGTCCGGATGGAACAGGCGCTGCACAAACCACGTCACGACAGCTAGTCCGACGCCAATCAGATCGGTCAAGAGCCCCCCAGATATCAGGAACAGTGCGGCGACGATCAGAAGGCCGCGGATGAACCAGGCTGAGCGCGCCCCGACGAACCACCCCTGCACGCCGCTGGACAGCAGGAACACACCGATGACGGCCGTCACACCTGCGCGTAGGATTTCGAGCGTCGTGCCATCCATCAGGAGCGCCGAGTTGTAGAAGAACATGAACGGCACAATGAAAGCGGCGATGCCGATCTTGAACGAGGCTACTGAGGTTTCTATTGGGTTGGCACCAGATATCCCTGCGGCCGCATAACTGGCCAGTGCAACGGGAGGGGTGATCGCGGAGAGAACCGCGAAGTAGAACACGAAGAAGTGCGCCGTGAGCTGGGGGATACCAAGTTGCACAAGGCCAGGTGCAACCACGCTTGCTGCGACGGCATAGGCCGCGGTCGTGGGCATACCCATACCGAGCAGGATTGCAATGCACATCGCAAAGAACAAAGCCAGAAGCTGGGACGCAGCGGCAAGATCAAGGAGGACCGCAGAGAAACGCGCGCCGACCCCTGTGAGGCTGATGACGCCGACAATTATTCCTGCGCAAGCGCAGACCGCGATGATCTGGATCGACATGACGCCTGCGAGTTCGAACGCCTTAAGTATCGAGCGTAACCCCATACGGTATGGGGTCAGCCAACTGACGACCACTGCCGCAACGGTGGCGAGCGTCCCGGCGCGGATGACTGAGTAGCCAAGGAAGAGCGCATAGATAAGGATGATGATCGGGATGAATAGATAGACCTGACGGACCATCTTGTTAAACTTGGGCAGCTCATCCTCGCGCATGCCGCGCATACCGAGTTTCGCAGCCTCAAAATCAACCATGAGGTAGACGGAGACGAAATAAAGCACCGCTGGGATGATCGCCGCGATCGCGATCTCCTGATATGGGATACCCGTGATCTCAGCCATAATGAACGCACCCGCACCCATGATCGGTGGCATGATCTGCCCCCCTGTTGAGGCTGCCGCTTCGACCGCGCCAGCGGTCTTCTTGTGGTAGCCGACCTTCTTCATTAGCGGGATCGTGAGCGACCCGGTCGCCACCACATTGCCTGCCGAAGTGCCGTTGATCATGCCCATGAGACCAGAGGCAAAAATGGCAACTTTCGCGGGACCGCCCCGCGCGCGCCCCGCTGCAGCAAAGGCAAAGTTGACGAAGTAGTCGCCCACTTTGGAGGCCTGCAGGAATGCAGCAAAGATGATGAACAGGATGATGTAGGTCGAGGAAACCGCTGTCGTTGGCCCAAGAATACCCGCATCGGAATAGACATGGCCGAAGAACCGCTGCCAGCTATAGGCGTTTTCAACTGCGAGGATGCCGGGCAACAGGTGGGCGGTGAAGGTGTAGATCAGGAAAACGCCCGTAATGATCACAAGCGCAAGACCGGCCACGCGGCGGGTCAATTCCATGATAAGCGCAGCGCCCGCCGTGGCGGCAAAGGCCACACCAATTGGTACTTCTGCCGTGCCCACCGAATTGCGAGCGGCAGTGGAGTAGACCACGACCAGATATGCGGCGACGATCAGACCGCAAAGCGCCAAGACAATGTCGGACAGGGCGAAACGATCGCGCTCCACTCGATCGATCCAGCCAATAACAATCGCTGCAAAGGTTGCCACGAGAAGCGGCACACCGAATTGCCAAATCTCAGCTTCGAAGATGCCTTCATAACTGGGAAACGCACCAAGGCGTTCGCTGCCTTCAGGCAGAGACATCCAAATCACGCGTCCTCCAACTTCGGCCGCGTCGCCTGAGCTCAGGAAATTGGCGAAGCCAACAACAGCATATGCCGACCAAGCAACCGGGATGAGCAGGGCGGCAGAGAGCATTTGCAAGCCCGATCCACGTGCCACAAAGCCTGCACCAAATTGCCCAGAGGCGAACAGCAAGAACCCGAGCGCCAAGGCTCCGCCTATGTGGAGGATGCGGAAATTCCATGTCTCCAGTGGGAATTGCGGCAAGAACCATAGTCTCTCGGACCACGTTGTGCGCACGGCTCGCGCCTCACGCGTTAGAGCGGCGGCTTGGTCCCGTGCTGTATCTAGTGCGGTGATGCTGATGGCTATGTCGTCCGCGTTTTCAGCCGTTGACATAGTCTCATCTGCGAGCGCCTTGAGGCGGCGCACCGAATTCCCCTCGAACGCCTCTCCGGCTGGCCCAAGTGTTGCACGCAAATCGTCAAATGCCGCATCTGCGGCGGCATCGGCGCGCTCTGCTTGAATAGTCGCAGGCAAAGCAATGAGGTTCGATAACGAAACGCCGTTCAAGGCGATCATGTGCAGCGCGGCATAAATCGTGGCCACCGCAGCGACGATGAAAAGACTACGGCCTTCAAACAGACGACGGTTTCCTTCGATGGGCTCTTCGTCCACCCCATCTGCAATCAGGTGGTCGTCATCTTTTACCGCGTCTTTCTGCGTCATCGTTCTGTGCTCCGCGTGTCCGAATGCCCACAAAGTATCCGCGCTCTGAAAAGAGCGCGGAGTCGTTTGTCTAGACTTGCCTCAGTGGCAAAAGTACTTAGCCGCCGTGGACCATATCCGCCGGGATGTCAGCGCCCGCGTTTTCCATGAACCACTTTGCGGCACCGGGATGCCATTTCATCACACTGTTGCGGTCCCAGAACTCAGGCAGCGTCGAACGTGCCGCCTTGTGCGTGGCGACCATCCGTTCGTTGTCGGACATGACCGCATTCACGACCTCGAAAACGAAGCTTTCGGGGAGATCGCAATTTGCGATTGCGAAGTTCCACATCGATACGGAACGCGCCGGTGCATCGAGAGTTGTGTAAGTGTCGGCTGCGATATCGAACTGTGCCACCGGGAAAGCAGCGGTGATCTTTGCCTGCTCCTCTTCGGTGAACTCGATGATGTTTACATCGGTTTGCACTTCGAGCTGCGACACGGCGGGGACAGGAACGCCAGCGGCAAAGGCGATCACGTCAAGCAGACCGTCCTGCAACTGTCCACCCAAATCAGACCAACCACCATTGCGACGTTCAAAATCCACACCCAGCTCTTCCATCATGCGCGGGAAGTAGGTGTCTGATGTCGATCCTGCCGGGCCAAAGCCGATTTTCGCTCCGGCTGGAATGTCAGCGACGCTTTCGATGCCTGAAGACGACAGTGCGGTGATCGAGAACGGCGTCTGGTACATCGGGAACATGGCGCACGCGTTGGTCATTTGAAGACCCGGCGCGATTGGGTTGTTTCCAGCAATGGACTCGGCGGCGGGCCCCATAGTGGTCATGCCGAATGCCAGATCGCCCGCATGAACAAGCGACATGTTTTGCATGGGTCCACCGGTGACTTCCGCACCGCCAGCAACGCCGGTCGCCTCAGAAACGATGCCGCCCCAACCGGAGCCGTATCCGAAATATGTGCCACCCTGGGAGCCGGTCCCGATGGTGAAGCTTTCCGGCCAACCTGTGCGGTCCTGCGCCGAAACGTTGCCTGCAGCCGCAAACGTGATCGTCGCTACAACTGCAGCGGCCGTCGTATGTCTAATATTCATGTATTTCCTCCCGAGATCTGAACTCATGCAGCTGCAACGGTACTCAAGCCGCATGTTTCGAATTGTGCAGAAGTTTTAATACGTCTGTTTTGCTTGACACCAGCATCTAGGATGCATCTGCGGTTATACAAATTATTGATATAATGCGCCTCACGCGGTCCGTGAAAGCTCCAGCAAATTCTCTTGAAGAACTCGCAAGAAGGCGTCACGGGATTCATGTCGCGTTTCTTTGAGCCAAACTGCTGACAACGCAAGGCTCTGTTTTGCAATATCCGTCGACCCGTTCAAAGTAACAAAACTGACGCCCCCAACCGCCAGGCGCGAGGCCCATTTGGGAACGACTGCGAGTCCGACGCCTGTGCTGACTAGGCTGACGATCGTTTGTTTTTCTTCGGCGATTTGGGCGATCCGGGCAGTGTATCCTGCCTCGAGCAACAACTTTATCGTCAAATCGTGGCTATGCGGCCGCGAGCCGCGATCCGGAACAATCAATGGCTCATCGGCAAGGTCCGTCACGCTCACAGCCTTGCGTTTTGCGAGGCGATGACCCTCTGGCATGGCGACAACCGCTGTTTCCGAAAAAAGAGGCAAAAAATCGAGCCGACTGTCCGGCGCGTCCGGGGGACGCACGATCGCTATGTCCAAGCGGCCCGATAGCAGTCTCGGCAAAAGACGAATTGTTTTTTGCTCTAAGAGCTCAACGTCGATCTCGGGATAAGTTTCACGGACTTTCGGGAGCAGTTGCGGCATCAGCCCAGCAGCGGCACTGTCAATTGCGCCGATCCGGAGAATTCTCGATTTTCCGTGAGTGCCTTCACGAAAAGTGCGCTCCATCTGATCAGCTTGCTCCACCAAGTCGCGGGCCTGAGCGACGAACTCGCGCCCTGCATCCGTCAACGCTACATGTCGCGTTGTTCTGACAAGAAGTTGTCCACCGAGCCCCTCTTCCAGGAGTTTGATATGCCTGCCGAACGAGGCCGGGAGCATGCCAAGTTTCTGGGCGGCACGGCCGAAATGCTGTGTCTCGGCCACGGCAATCAAACATCGAAGTTGGCGCAATTCCATCTGGGTCTCATTATATCAATTTTTTATATGATACAGCTGCGATTGCTTGTGGTCCAACAAACAAAGATACACTCAACTTCAACGCTTCTCACAGCGTTCCGAATGACGAAGCGTCTAAAGGGGAGTGATATGAAGACATACAGAATCGCCGCTATTCCAGCTGATGGGATTGGACCGGAAGTCATTGCGGCGGGTGTCCAAGCCCTTGAAGCGCTTTCCAAGCGGGATGGCAACTTCCAGCTTGAGTTTGCCCATTTTGATTGGGGTTCGGAACGCTACAAGCGCGACGGCGCGTTGATGCCCGAAGATGGGACGGAGACGCTCAAAGCCTTTGACGCGATCTTTTTCGGTGCAGTTGGCGCGCCTGATGTCCCCGATCACTTGACGCTCTGGGGTCTGCGGTTGCCGATTTGCCAAGGCTTTGATCAATACGCAAACGTACGCCCAACCCGCATTTTACCTGGCATCCAGGCCCCTTTGGCGAATGTCGGGCCAGGGGATCTAGATTGGGTGATCGTGCGCGAAAACTCCGAAGGCGAGTATGCCGGGATGGGGGGGCGCGCGCATCGAGGCCTTCCGGAAGAGGTTGGAACAGAGGTCGCGGTTTTCACACGAGTCGGTGTCACCCGCATTATGCGTTATGCGTTCAAACTGGCCCAGTCACGCCCCCGAAAGCTGCTCACAGTGGTGACCAAATCGAATGCTCAGCGCCATGGTATGGTCATGTGGGACGAGATCGCTGAGGAAGTATCAAAAGACTTTCCTGATGTAACTTGGGACAAGATGCTTGTGGACGCGATGACCGTGCGGATGGTGAAATCACCTCAAGGCTTGGACACAATTGTCGCTACGAACTTGCATGCCGACATATTGTCCGATCTTGCAGGTGCACTGGCCGGGTCTTTGGGGGTTGCCCCAACGGCCAACATCGATCCGGAGCGGCGGTACCCTTCCATGTTCGAACCGATCCATGGATCTGCATTCGACATCACTGGCAAAGGCATTGCCAATCCTGTGGCAACATTCTGGACAGGGGCACAGATGCTCGAACATCTTGGTGAAACGGATGCAGCGCAAAGGCTCATGCGGGCGGTGGAGAAAGTGTGTTTGGACGGAGTCATGACACCTGATGTCGGCGGCCGATCCAATACACAAGAAGTGACGGACGCTGTCTGCGACGCAATTAGGGGCGATAATATTTAGTGCGAGTTCCACCAAGATACGTTGAACCCTGCACTATGTCTGGATTTCTGACAAATATTGGGTCTTGTCAGAAGAACTTTGCTTGAGGCGGGAAGGGCGGTTGCGTAGCTTTTTCCCATGATCAGACCTGCCTCATTCAAATACTTCAAAACCAGCCCAGAGATCATCCGCCTTGCGGTGATGCTATACATCCGTTTCCCGCTATCGCTTCGAAATGTCGAAGATCTGTTGCACGAGCGAGGCATCGACGTGAGCCACGAAACTGTCCGATATTGGTGGAACAGGTTTGGTCCAATGTTTGCAGCTGAGATCCGACGGAAGCGTGTTCAGCAACTGCGCGCCTTCTCCAAATGGAAGTGGCACTTTGACGAGGTTTTCGTGAAGGTTAACGGCAAGCGGCATTATCTTTGGCGGGCCGTTGATCATGAAGGCGAGGTGCTGGAAGCCATTGTCACTAAACGCCGAAATAAGCAGGCTGCACTGAAATTCCTCAGGAAATTGATGAAGCGGCACGGTTGCGCCGAAGAGATCGTCACAGATCGCTTTGCTTCCTACAAGGCTGCGCTCAGAGAAATGGGCACGCTCGAAAAACAACAGACGGGCAGGTGGCTCAACAACCGCGTCGAGAATTCGCACCTTCCTTTCCGACGGCGCGAACGTGCGATGCTGCGTTTCAGGCGCATGCGAAGTTTACAGAAATTCGCTTCCGTCCATTCCTCTGTCTACAACCACTTCAACCAGGAAAGATCGCTAGCAAGTCGAGATTCCTTCAAGCTGACCCGCGCCGCCGCTCTTAGCGAGTGGCGTCAACTTTGTTCCGGATAGGTTCGCGGTTTCCGCGGCAAACTGAGACTGGTTCGAATTCGTCTGACAGCACCCCCGGAAGAGATCCCGCTCTACAATAATCGGGTGCTGAAGCGCCGGCCAGGAGACTTGTTGAACCCAGCGCGGGAACCGCTTGAGGTTCTTGATCGGATCAAGGCCGACATAGGCAATTTTGCCTTCCAGGCACAGTATCAACAGAACCCCACGGACGGTGAAAACGAGTTTCTCTCAATGTCCGATTTGCATCTGTTAGAAACCTTACCGGACGAAAGCGTGTTTGTCCGGCGGGTCCAGAGCTGGGATACAGCGGCGAAGGATGGTCCGCGCTGTGACTTTACTGTGGGTCTGACCTTCGGTTGGCATGCGTATGAAGAGAGATGGTATTTGCTCGACGTCTTTCGGGCTCGAACGAACTATACTGAGGTGCGCAACGCTGTTCTTCGATTGCGCAAACAATGGCGCGCGGACCGGGTCCTGATCGAGTCCTCGGCGATGGGTATCCACCTTTTGGATGAATTAAAACGCACCGCTGCAGGTGTTTACATGCCCGTCAACGTGGTCACCGACAAACTGGACCGCTTCATCCCACAGACCGACTGGATAAAATCTGGTAAGTTAGTCATCCCTACGGACAAGCCCTGGTTCGATGAGTTCGGTAGGGAACTGCTGGCGTTTCCGGATGCTGTCAAAGATGATCAGGTAGATGCCCTGACCCAGTTCGCCGAATACATGCGTCGTAGCCAAGGGACGTATCTCGATACAGATCCTTACACCGGCCGGCGCCAAGGCAACTATCGACCCGAACGACCAAGAAGGGAAGATCGTATGCGGTTCTGACGCCAGCGAGGGCGTTTTCCAGCGACCTGGGGTTGGATATCAAGTCTTCGACCTCGAACGTCTGCGATGAAGCGCAAAGCTGCCGCTAGGGCCAACTGCAGCGAAGGTCCGCTCCGAGCCCAAAGCAGACTTACCTTTCCTAGCCAGATGACGCGCGCGAAGCAGTTTCATTTAACCGCCTTGAACCCAAAGTGAACAATCCAGAAACAGTGCTCTGCTTCACTTCACCTCGACGGTTACGCGCGGGATCACACCTGTGAAGCGAGAGGCGCTTTCAGAGCCAATTTCTTCCACCACTGGGGTTGCTAGGTCTATACCTACATCTGCGGTCTCATCCGCAGAAAAGACAATCGGCTGAGTTCTTTCAATCCGACCTTCCCCAACCTTTTCGTCATTGACAAAAAGCGTACCGATGCCGCCCTTGCCCATACCGGAACCTTCGTACGCAAATTCAAAGCGGATTGTCGACTTTCCAGCCGGTAAAGGTTCGTTGGAAGCGACCGTGAACCGGTCTAACCCAAGAAAGTTATAATCGTAGGCGGGGATACCATCCTTAACGTACAGAGCCCACCCGCCAAACCTCCCACCCTGAACAATGATTGCTCCGTTGCCGCCTCCCTCAGGTACCTCGACTTCCGCCGTGATTGTCTTTGAACGGTTCTTGATGTTCAGGAACACATTTTCGGTCATCCCGGTCATGCCATCGCCAAGAGTTATAGACGTTCGACCGGCCATGAGGTCGGGGCGACCGGCGAGCGCGGGGTTCACGCGTTCGATCGTACGGTCATCGATTGGCAGGACAAAGTTACGCGCGGCCTCCTGCATAAAAATGGTTTGAAGATTTGCGAGCCGCTCTGGCTGATCCTCGGACAGGTCGTTTGCAAGGCTGAAGTCTGTCGAGGTGTCATATAGCTCCCAAATGTCATCGGAGAGCGGGCGACGAGGTTGCGGCTCCCAAGGTGCTTTGTGAATGGTTCGCGCCCACCAGCCGTCGTGATAGATAGCTCGATTACCAAACATCTCGAAATATTGTGTTTTTCGACGTCCCTCAGCTTCGGCGTCATCGAAGCTGTATAGCATGCTGACACCATCCATTGGGCGCTGCGGTACACCGTTTACTTCGCGTGGTTCGGGCAGACCAGCCGCTTCTAGCACAGTAGGTGCCACATCTATCACGTGGTGAAACTGTCCACGTTGCTCTCCCTTCGCTGTGATCCCGGCAGGCCAGTGCACGGCCATGCCGACCTTGGTACCCCCAAAATCGGACGCCACCTGTTTGGTCCATTGGTATGGCGTATTGAACGCTACGGCCCAACCTGCCGCCATATGCGGGTAGGTTTCCGGACCACCCCATTTATCGGCCTTGGCAAGCATGTCGTCGACCTGCTCCTGAACGCCGTTAAAGTATGTCATTTCGCTGAACATTCCGCTTTGACCGCCCTCGGCGCTTGTTCCATTGTCGCCGTAGACAAGGAAGACCAGCGTGTTGTCTAGCTGCCCGATTTCGTCGATCGTTCCAATGACGCGGCCGATCTCATGGTCTGTCATTTCGATGTAGCCGGCAAACACCTCGACTTGCCGCGTAAAGAGCCGTTTCTCGTCTTCGCTTAACTTGTCCCAATCTGGTATCGCTTCAGGCTTTGGTGCCAAAACAGTGCCTTCCGGCGCGATGCCCTTTTCAATTTGCCGCTTTAAAACCTCTTTGCGGAGCTGATCCCACCCTTGGTCGAACCGATCCGACCACCGGGCACTCCATTCCTGCGGAACGTGATGTGGTGCGTGGGTTGCACCCGGCGCGAAGTAAACGAAAAACGGCTTATCGGGTGTCAGCGCTTTTTGATACTTGATCCAATTGACGGCCTGATCGGTCATGTCTGTCAGAAAGTGATAGTCGGGGTCTTCAGGAAGCTCGACCGGATGCGTGCCTTCGTAGATGAATGGTGCCCATTGGTTGGTCTCACCCCCTAAGAAGCCGTAAAACTTGTCAAAGCCCTGACGGGTCGGCCAGCGGTCGAACGGCCCGGATACACTTGCTTCCCACGCCGCGGTCTCATGCCATTTTCCGAAAGCCGCGGTACTATAGCCATTCAACCTCAGTATCTCCGCAAGCGGCGCAACGCTGGACGGTATTTGTCCTGTGTTGCCTGGGTACGGCGTGCCTGTTTCAATAATCCCACCCATGTTGTTCACGTGATGGTTGCGCCCGCTTTTTAGGGCAGCACGGGTTGGTGAACAGACAGCGGTGGTGTGAAAATCTACAAAGCGCACGCCTTCTGCCGCGAGTTTATCGAAAGTCGGTGTTGTTACCGGCCCACCGAACGTAGATGTACCGGCAAAGCCCAAGTCGTCGACCAGAGCAATCAACACATTCGGAGCGCCTTCGGGAGGCGTCACCGCAAAGAGTTGGGGTGGCTCTGTGTTGCGCACGTCCAATTCCACAAAACTCTTCACGGGTGGGGGCACTATTGGTAGCACTGACCTGTCAATACGCTCTTCCGCAAAGGCATTGAATGCTGACAAGGAAAAGCTGGCCAGGGAGAATGAAGCGATGTTCAGGAAACCTGAACCACTTTGAAAAGACGCCATCATTTAACTAGCTCCTACTAAACTACAACTAATCAAAAGCGGTATGTCGCACCGATGACTGGCCCAGACTGACTAAAGGTAAAGTCGTTGCCGTTGATCTCGTGATCGAACGCGATGTAGCGGTATCCGCCTCTAATCATCCATCTGTCGTTTATTGAGTAATCCGCCGTTAGCAATACCTGCCAGGTCTCACTATTGCTGCTGAATCCGCCATAATCCAGAAACGCCGTGCCGGTCCACCTGTCTGAGAATTCAAATCGAGCGCGGGCTCCAACAACGGGGTCTGTCCAGTCCGCGTCCACAGTGGTTGTACGCCCTGGCAGTGCTCCGGGTGAAAGCGTGAACTGGGTTTCTGTGCTAAACCACCTGAAACCACCTGCAACGTCCACCTGTACCATCGGATCTTCATAAACCCGGTAGCCGACATAGCCGCTAAGAAACTGCGTCTTGAGCGATGTGTCCAAGCCAGAGAACGCTGGACCAGGTGTGTCGTCTCCGAAAGAAATGTCGGTATAGTTGTAGTCGGCTAGCAAGCTCCACCGACCGTTGCGGGCCGCAATTGTACCCATAAAGGCAAGGTCCAGATTGCTGAGCGCGTCCGAAAAACTGAGAGTGGCGTCGATGTTGCCTCGAGGAGTATCCAGCGATGTCTCTGTCTCTGGCATGAACAGATAAATGGTGGCCTCGAAGTTCCAGTCGCTTGACTGCGCTGCCATAGGTGCCGCTGAAAATGCTAAACTTATTATTGCGGTTTTCCATGTATTTAGCCTCTGCATGATCCTCTCCCGTCAAACGCCGACAGCAGGAACCTCCGGAACGAGGAGGTCCCGTTAATATTCTAGCATTCTGATGTGAATGAAGGTTGCGGCGTTGATCTGAATCAATAAGATCCAGAGACCACGCTTTTCCGAATTTTCATGCCATTCAAAATCGCTCGCCACTCAGTGGCCTTATCGTCATTAGAGCAGTCATTCAAAAACTCCCACAATTCTGCCCTGCGGGCATTCGCGAATTTTCGGCCAACATCCGCATCGAGCTTATTGTGTTGAAAAACTCGGTGTGAGGACCGAGGCGATCAAATTTGGAGAACATCCTCCCGCTAAAGCCTACTTTTTCGAACGTAGTTTCCTGAGGGCTAAATCGGAGGGACGTTGTTCCAAAATTTTGGCGCGAATTTCGCGGGTTAAGTTTTTCAACACAATCAGCCCGAAGCAGACCAATTGCGTGAGCCTCCAGAATGGTCATGGCGTTAGAGACATCGCATTCGGTCAAGCTATAGCGAAGCGCGAAATCCACACCTATAAATCGGCCTGATTCAGATCAATGCCGTCGTTGCCTTCCCGGCTAAGCTAGCGGCATCATCGTCATTCCTCATTCAATACTGTAAACATCTAGAGTAGGTTCTCCATGCAATTTCTTGATAAAGCATCCGCGCTGTTCGCGTCTCTCGCTTTAGTCGCCACTCCCGCGTTGGCAAGCGACACGGTCCCGGTGCATGTCCTGAACTTCATCCGCGCTGAAACCGACCAGTACTTCGCTCGCTACGTCGCACAGGGCGGGCTGGGGCAGTTCATTCACGTACGCGAACCGGCTCCGATTGAAGAACAGGACATCATTCGGCTGAACCGCGACACGCTTTACTCATTCGCGGTGTTCGATCTGAAGGAGCCCGTGACAATCACCAAGCCGGACCCCGAGGGGCGTTTCCAGTCAATGCTCGTGTTCGATCAGGATCATTACGTCGTAGCCATCGAACACGAGGCAGGCACGTTCACCTTTGATCAGGACAGTGTCGGCACTCGTTATGTGTTCGCGATCTTTCGCACCTTCATGGACCCCGAGGATGCTGCGGACGTCATCGCGGCCAACGCGATGCAGGATGCCATCAAGGTCGATCAGAGCGACGCTGGGAGTTTCGACGCCCCTAACTGGGACCAGGTCTCGCTCGACCAGACGCGCGCCCAGTTACTTGCCTTGGCCGCAAGTGTCCCTCCGGAGTTTGGGTCGGGTGGTATGTTCGGTGCACAGGACGAGGTTGATCCGGTCAAGCATCTTTTGGGAACCGCCATCGGCTGGGCAGGCAACCCCGAATCCGCGGCGTTCTACGAGATATTCAACAGCGACCCCACTGAAGCCTTACGCCCCTTTGCGGTGACCGTTCCGGCCGATGTACCGGTCGACGGGTTTTGGTCGATCACACTCTACAATGGCGATGGCTACATGGAGGCAAACGATGCCGGAGCCTACTCCATCAACAATGTGACTGGAGCGCCAAACGAGGACGGGAGCGTTACGGTGCATTTCGGCGACTGCGAGGACGGACGCATGAACTGCCTGCCGATCATGGAGGGCTGGAACTACACCGTTCGGATGTATCAGCCCGGGGCCGAGATCCTTAACGGATCGTGGTCTTTCCCCCAGCCAACACCGGTCGAGTGACATGAAAAGGGAGACCGACGCGATGAAACATGCTCTCATCTGCCTCGCACTTCTGGCGCCTCTCCCGGCGATTGCCGAGGACGTCACGGTCACGAATTTCGCGCGCGCCGAGTCCGACACCTATTTCCGGGGGCTCATCGCATCTAAAGGGGTCGATGTCGGAGACTTGTACCATGACCGCGACCCGGTGACGCCGGAAAACCAGACGGTTATCCGTCAAAATCAGGACACGCTCTATTCTGGCATCATCCTCGACCTGTCTCAGCCCGTCAGCATCACCTTGCCGGATGCCGGGGGCCGCTTCATGTCGATGCACGTGGTCAACCAGGATCATTACATGTTCGTGGAGGACCAGCCCGGCACCTACGACCTGACCGAAGAGATCGTCGGAACCCGCTTTGCTGCGATCATTCTCCGCACCTTTGCTGATGCGAGCAGCCCGGAGGACGTGGCCGAGGCGCACACCGCGCAGGACGGGATCGAGGTGAGCGGCGGCGGTACCGGTCCTTTCGAAGCACCGGACTGGAATCTGGAAGACCTGGAGACCATCCGGAGCGCGCTCAGCGAAGTTGCCGCTCTTGGCTTTGACGCATCCTACGCCTTTGGTCGCGAGGAGGAAACGCGGCCCGTCGATCACCTCATCGGCGCCGCGGCGGGTTGGGGCGGACAACCTCGTAGCGCGGCCATGTACGAGTTCGCCAGCGTCAACGCCAATGACGGCACGATCCCGCACGCCGTGACCGTGGCAGATGTGCCGGTCGATGCATTCTGGTCCATCACGGTGTACAACGCCGACGGCTATTTGGAGGCCAACGACCTCGGCGTGAACAGCTACAACGACTTCACCGCCGAACCGAATGACGACGGCTCACACACCGTGCATTTTGGCGACTGCGCCGATGGACGGGCAAATTGCATCCCAGTCACGCCAGGCTGGAACTATCTCGTCCGCATGTACGCGCCGCGCGAGGAGATACAGAACGGATCGTGGACCTTCCCGGAGCCAGTGCCGCTGCGCTGATGCTTGTCGCGCGGTCGAGCCTGCGGCAAGACAGCCGGTTTCGCCGCTGCGCTGTCATATTTGGTAAAAAGTCCAGACGGCGGCTTCGTCCGCAGAGCAGATGTTCGGTTAGATTGAATGAACGTCTGCTCCGAGCCCAAAGGCGACGTCGTTTTCTACTGCAGCATCAGCCGGAATCTGCGGAAATCCGACATTGGCTCAAGGAGGAACGGCCCGTTGCAGGGACTGAACACTCTATCCGGACGTTGCACCCGCACCTGTATAGCGGACATTTGTAAGCTGCAATCGTCGAACTCAACTTGATAAGGCGCCACGTACGTCGAGGAGCCCACCGATCTCAATCGAAACAACAACAAATCGACAAACCTGCAGAAAACTCCAGAAATTCTACAGATCTTCTGCAAGCTTCAAACCCCGACTTTTGGCAAAAGTTCTTCCATTGAAAGCGAAATCAGTGGAGACAGACCATGAACACAGCCGCCTCAATTGCTACCGCGCCTGATCTGGCCGCAGTAAAGTCAAAACAACACGCTACTTGGTCGTCGGGTGATTACGCCGCCGTAGGCACGACCCTGCAAATTGTCGGTGAAAGCCTTGCAGAAGCGATGGATTTACGACCGGGCGCCCGCGTTTTGGATGTCGCAGCCGGAAATGGCAACGCAACCCTGGCCGCAGCGCGTAGACACTGCAATGTCGTTTCAACAGACTATGTTGCCAGTCTGTTGCGCGCGGGTGCCGCCCGTGCCAAAGCCGAGCAGTTAACCGTTGCATTTCGGGAAGCCGACGCAGAAGACCTGCCTTTTGAGGGGGCGTCTTTTGATCATGTCACATCTACATTTGGTGTCATGTTCACGGCCAATCAACAGGCGGCAGCTGATGAAATGCTGCGCGTCTGCCGCAGCGGAGGCACCATCGGTCTCGCCAACTGGACTCCAGAAAGTTTCATAGGCGAAGTCTTTCGAACGATCGGACGCCATGTGCCACCGGTTTCGGGCGTTCGTTCTCCGTTGGAGTGGGGTACCAGGGCGCGTTTGCAGGAGCTTTTTGGGGCACAAGCCCAAAAAATTGAAATCACCAAACGCCATTTCACCTTCCGTGAACGTTCGCCGCAACATTGGGTGGAACGGTGGCGCGAAATATACGGTCCAATGCACAAAGCCTTTGAAGTCGTCGGCGAGCGCGCACCGCAACTCGCAGCAGACCTGATCGCTGTTGCGCGCAATCACTCGACCGATACTCAGGCGATGATTGTTCCGGCCGAGTACGCCGAGATCATCATTCACAGAGCATGAAAAGCCATAAGCCCGGCGGGAATTCGCCGGGCAAGTCATTCTCAGGAGACATTACATGCTAGGGCAGTCCGAACACCAAAGATCACTCCCGCTTTTTGACAAATATGGCGGCATGCGTGCGTTGCATTCGGTGATCATCAATTTCTATGATCGGGTGCTGGACAGCGATATCGTTGGCCCATTCTTCGACGACGTCGACATGGCTAAACTGATTGATCATCAGACTAAATTCTTCGCGTCGATTCTTGGGGGACCTGCTAAGTACACGGATCAGCGATTGGCGAGCGCGCATCATCACTTGACCGTCACAAATGTGCAGTTCGATGAAGTCATAGCGCTTTTGGACGAAACGTTGACCGAAGCAGGTTTTGCCCCAGACGATCTTTCCAAAACACTGAGCGCCGTTGAAGCGCGCCGTTCGCTAATTGTTAGGTAATTCCATGCAAATCCAGGATATTAGTGCAAGGCTACTTGGCTCCATAAATGTTGGAATCTGTATCGTCGACGCCGACACCGGCGTCATCGTTTCGCTGAACCAAACGTTCGAAACATGGTTCACTGACGCGGCACAGGGTCTAGTTTTGAGTTTGGACACGTCTATCGCCTTAAAAGACCTGCCAGATAGAGAAGCACTGGAGGTTCGAACAAAAGTCAAACATCGGACTTTGGTCGTTGAACTCAGTGCCCATGAAGCGGAACACGAAGGCAACAGGTTGATTATCATTGAAGGCCACAACATCTCACGCTTGCGCGAGACCGAAGCCATGATCGATAGCTATGCAGCCATGGTTGACAAGCGAACCCGCGAGTTGGAGCGGGAAAACAGGCGGGTTGAAAAACTACTTCTGAACATGATGCCAAAATCGGTTTACGAGGAGTTCATGACATTCGGATGTGTCACGCCACGGTTGTTCGAGCCGGTGACCGTCATCATGCTGGATTTTGTCGGGTTTACCAAGATGGCCGCAGCTGGCGATCCGAATGTAACCGTTTCCGAACTGAATTCAATTTTCACAGCATTCGATCAGATTGGTGAGCATCACGGCAGCGAGAGGATTAAAACCATCGGAGACTGCTATATGGCGGTGACTGGATTGCCGCACTCCACGCCAGATCACGCGCTTTCAGCTGCGCGGGTCGCCGCCAAAATGATGCGCTTTCTGGAGCGGCGCAATCAAACGCACCCGCACACATGGCGCGCTCGCATCGGCATTGCCAGCGGCTCTGTCGTAGGCTCGGTGGTCGGTGTTCAGAAATACGTCTATGATGTCTTTGGCCCTGCGGTGAACATGGCCTCGCGTTTGCAGGCTCAGTCCGACCCCATGGAGATCACGGTATGCGACTCAATGCGCGACGAACTGATCGACGATTTCAGACTCAGTGAGGCCGAGACAGTCTCCTTGCGTGGGTTTGGCGATACGCGAATTGCGCGCCTGAAACAGTACCAACCAAACAGAAAGGTCGCTTGAGCCGTAGGCGCGGGATCTGAGTTTTAAAAACCTGCTTTGCGAAATGAACTGAGCATGCGATCACGGTATGCCTGATCTTTCACGACACTTGCTGCCACAAGCTTTTCGGCTGTGGCATCCGGCCTCACGCTACGGACTTTTGCGGCCATGGTATGCATCCTGTCGGTCAGGTTAAGTTCGGCAGCACAGGCTAAGATCAGTCGCGGTGCCCATGTAGAGCCGGGCGCTTCAATGTAACCTTGTTCAAGCAGAGATAATGCATCTTCATATTCGCCCAATCCGTATCGGGCGGCGCCAATGCCAAAGTAATAGCTAAACCGCATCGGATCATGTGGGCTAAGACGCAAAGCTCTTTCGTAGTTTGCGACTGCTTCATTCATGTTCCCGGCAAAGGTTTCCACCGCCCCCAACATTGCCCAGGCCCAAGCCAGACTTGGGTCCAGCGCAAGGGCAGATTCAAGGTGGTGGCGCGCTGCTGTATGTTGCCCTGCAGCCACCTCGGCCGTAGCTACGAAAGTCAGAACCAGTGCATCGCGGGGTGCAAGGTCAAGTGCGCTTTTGCCATGTTCCATCGCCTCTGCAAGCGCAGCCGGTCCGTCAGGGGCCCAGTCGGACATCGCCTGTTGTCCCAGACACCACGCTAGCATGGCATGTGACAAGGCATGTTCGGGATCTGATACCAATGCACGTCGCAAATGAACCACGGCCTGCCGATTGTCATCCGCGTCCATCCGCATGCAAAGCGGCGTCGCTCGCAGGAGTTCATGATAGGCATCCGACAAGTCAGCCTCGGCCAAGGCGCGTTGCACTTCAACCATCATGATATTCGGGACGAGGCGGCCCAGAATGGCCGCAACCACCAGGTCTTGCGCCTCAAAAGGGTTGTCAAGCTGCCCTTCAAAACGATCTGCCCAAACCTCTGCTTGCCGTCCGGCATGCAACAAAGACGCATTTAGGCGAAATGCATTCCCCGCAAATCGCAGCTTGAGGCTAAGCACGTACCGGACACCCAATTCCTCGGCCGCTTGCTTTGCGTCATTCTGACCAGAACATCGCGCAACATAAATTGTTCCCACCCGACCAATGGCTGCGCTTATATCGTCCTCTAAACCTTCACCAAAGGTCCGTTGAGCATCTGTTGGATGCAACATTGCAGTTGCCATGATGGCAATGGATGGTTGCGACAAAACCGCTGCAGAGCCGGTCTTGTCAGGCGTTTCCTCGACCGTGCCAACAAATTGGAACCCGTGCCCGTGCACTGTTCGGACCAAAGCCTGCCGCGCGCCGTCATCGCCAATGGCCGCTCTGACTGCTTTGACCCGGCTGCTTAGGGCTGCATCCGAAACGATCCTGCCTTTCCAGATAATCGAAAAAATCTCGTCCTTCGACACGACACGGTCACGGTTTTCAATGAGATGCCGAAGCAGCGCAAACACTTGCGGCTCGGTAGCAATTGGAACGTCTTCCCGCGTCAATTGAAGGCGGCTTGCGTCCAGAACGTATTGATCAAATGCATATTTCACAGGGTAATTCTGCGCGAATTCAGTTTTTTCGTAAAGCGTGAACGCAATTCGCGGCGCCAATATACCGCTGTTTTCGTGTCCAAACAAAGCGCTTTGGCAGTGGCCATGGCACATAATCGTCAGGTCTTCAGAAAATCACCAGAAAACCTCCATGAAAGGACCAAGCTTCGCATCACCAGGCTCGGGCAAACAGGGATCATCTGAAACAAAAATGAATTGGAGCCTGACTAATGAACCGCCCTGGCCTGATCCTATATGGCGCCGCTGCCTATGTACTTTTCAATGTGGCTTTTCTGTACATGATCGGCTTTCTCCTGCAACTGCCCGTTCCGAAGGCGATCAACGATGGGACCGCATCCGCCTGGCCCGTCGCCGTCGTCATCAATGTCGGGCTGATCTTCCTCTTTGGCTTTTTTCACAGCCTCATGGCGCGACAGGCGTTCAAATCCTGGTGGACGCGGATCATTCCTGCGGATGCAGAACGCAGCACCTATGTGCTGCAATCGGCGCTGTTTGTGATCCTGGCCATGTGGCAGTGGCGCCCGCTGCCCGAAACGATTTGGATCGTCGATGGTGCCCTAGCGTGGCTGACATATGGCATCTGCGCACTGGGTGTTTTTCTGGTTTTGCTTTCCACCTTTCTGATCGACCATTTCGAGTTGTTTGGTTTGCGTCAGATTTGGACTGCAAACAGCGCTCAACCTATGCCCAAACCGCAGTTCAAAACGCCCGGACTTTACCGTTTCGTGCGCCATCCGATGCAGCTTGGCGTCATCCTGGTTTTACTCGGCACGCCGCACATGACGGTTGGTCACGCGCTCTTTGCCGGGCTGATGACGGTTTACGTGATGATTGGCCTCTGGTTCGAAGAAAGATCTCTGGTGCGCGAGTTTGGCGATACGTATCGCGCGTACCAGGCGATGGTTCCCATGCTGATCCCACGCATAACGCCCTTGCGTTCCGGCGATCTCGAAGCGCGACACGGCTGAGCCTTCCCGGGCTCCCGGTCGTTCTGTCGGAACACCGGGAGCCCGTTCAAAGCCAATTCCTAGCGAAATTAGCATTCGGCTGTAGTGTAAACCCGGAACTACGTTTGGAAGTAGGATCTGATATAGCTAGGTCATAGACTAAGAAGTTGGCCTGGTTCAAAGAATTGAACGCTCGCAGTGACCACGCGGGTCTTGTCAGAAGAACTTTGCTTGAGCGGGGCAGGGTGGTTGCGTAGCTTTTTCCCATGATCAGACCTGCCTCATTCAAATACTTTAAAACCAGTCCCGAGATCATCCGCTTGGCGGTGATGCTGTACATTCGTTTCCCGCTCTCGCTTCGGAATGTCGAAGATCTGTTGCACGAGCGAGGCATCGACGTGAGCCACGAAACTGTCCGATATTGGTGGAACAGGTTTGGTCCAATGTTTGCAGCTGAGATCCGACGGAAGCGTGTTCAGCAACTGCACGCGTTCTCCAAATGGAAGTGGCACGTGGACGAGGTTTTCGTGAAGGTCAATGGCAAGCGGCATTATCTTTGGCGGGCCGTTGATCACGAAGGCGAGGTACTGGAAGCGGTTGTTACCAAACGTCGAAACAAGCAGGCAGCATTGAAATCCCCCAAAAAATTGATCAAGCGGCACGGTCGCGCTGAAGAGATCGTCACAGATCGATTTGCTTCCTACAAGGCTGCGCTCAGAGAAATGGGCGCGCTCGAAAAACAACAGACGGGCAGGTGGCTCAACAACCGCGTCGAGAATTCGCACCTTCCTTTCCGACGGCGCGAACGTGCGATGCTGCGTTTCAGGCGCATGCGAAGTTTACAGAAATTCGCTTCCGTCCATTCCTCTGTCTACAACCACTTCAACCAGGAAAGATCGCTAGCCAGTCGAGATACCTTCAAGCTGACCCGCGCCGCCGCTCTTAGCGAGTGGCGTCAACTTTGTTCCGGATAGGTTCGCGGTTTCCGCGGCAAACTGAGACTGGTTCGAATTCGTCTGACAGCACCCCGCTAGGGCCAACTGCAGCGAAGGTCCGCTCCGAGCCCATTGCGGACGTTGCCAGTGCGGTTCCGTGTGTTTGGTTTGCCACATTTTTCTAACTCGTTACAGAAACGTTAATTTGCGGGCTCCCGTTTCGAAGATGAAGTTCAGGCAGGCGCATTTTGTGGCGCCAAAATTGTCATACCTGCCTTTTCGGCTACCGCCATGATGGCCGGAATGTCGGGTGGCCCATCGGGAGCAGGAATGTCTGTGGTACCGTCTGGCATTGCTTCACCCGCTTCGGTGAAGAATGTATCGTGCATTTCTCCTGGGGCATTGATGCACAATAAGCGACCTGGGCTTTGCCCAACACAGGTAAACGCATGCACGGCGCCGTCCGGGACTTTCACGAAATCACCGATGCTTACATTTTTTGTTTCGCCGTTCAGGAAAAATTCAAACTCACCTTCTAACACATAGAAGCTTTCATCTTCCCCAGCATGATGGTTGGGTGGCGCGCCTGCACCTGGGGCGGTCTTGATCTCGACGATGGTGCAGCGATTGCCGGTTTCAGCGGGAAACGCGTGGAATGTCAGAAGATTACCGAGAAGGTGATATTTGCGTGGGCGAGACTCTGTCATTTCATTGGCTCCCTTTACTTCGATGAATGTAGCTATATGATACATAAATCTCTTCATGAGACAAGTGTATCATTAAGGACGCGCGATTTGGCTCCTCGAACCAATCAAAAGAACAGAACAAGAGAAGCATTGCTGACGGCGGCACGTGAGCTCATGTCCGAAGGAGAAAACGTGACCCTTGCTAAAGTCGCAGAGCGAGCGAGAATTGGCCGCGCGACGGTATATCGGTACTTCTCTGACCCCGGCGTTTTGGCCCTGGATGCGACCCTCGACTTAGAGGTGACTCCAACTGCTGTGCTGCTGGAAGGTCTTGAGGATGTACGAAGCCGTGTGCATGCTGTGGCGCGCTACTATCTGGATTTCTCGCGCGAACATGAGGCGTACTTCCGTCAGTTTTTGGCTGAGTCTCTAAGGGCATCACTTCAGGACAGTACTGTCAAAATGCGCGGTGCCAGAAGGGTGACAGCATTTGGCGAGGCCCTTTCACCCGTTCGTGGCTCTATGAAACAGAGCGATTACGATGACCTGACTCTTCGTTTGGCCATGACAACAGGCATGGAACAGTTTGTAGTATTGGAAGACATACTGCGAGTAGACCAGCAGAAAGGGTACCGGTTGCAAGAAGGTCTGGTAGACGCTGTGCTTGATCAATACCTGCCGAAAGTGTGAAAAAAACAACAAAGCAGTCTTGGCTATACGGACGCTTTGTCCGCGGATCGGTCATTCGTCGCAACTCTGTTCAATGTCTGCTTCGCGGACAAAGCTGACTTTCGCCCTTTGGCGGCCTTCGCCTGCTTGCATCCCAAAGCAGACCTTCAACTCCAAGCATGGTGACTTCCGAGATGCGGACGAAGTACTCCTTTTCCTACCAAACAATTCTTAGCGACCAAGTTTTCACTTTCGCAATTGTGAATGCGTTGCGCAACACTCTGGAAGTTTGGTTCGTTGGCGGTCTTACCTGACGAATTCAAATGCTATTGTATCTAAATAAGTTATTTCTCCGAGAGGAAAATATTGGCGCTAAACGCTGGTGATATCGTATTTGTCGGTTGGGATGCCGACAACGAAAATGTCGCTTTTCTAACGACAGCGACAATTTCTGCCGGCGAAGTCATCTATTTTACTGACACAGAGTGGACCGGGACTGAGTTTGTTCCTGGCGAACAGGTCATTGAATGGACAGTAACAGAGGACATTCCGGCTGGTCAGGTTCTCACCATCGATATGACGCCTTTCTTTCAAGGTGGACCTGAAGCGGAAATAGTAGATGGCTCGTCACCCTCGGGAGATCCAGTCGGATCGGTTGAGTATCTCCGCGGCGGAGGCCTTTTGGCTCAAAGCAATGAGCAACTCTGGGCGGTACAGGGATCGTATGATGGTACAACGGTCGTTCCAGATCCCGACGGGTTCATCTCGGTCATTTCAAATGAAGACGTTGGTGTAGACGGAGGTCCAATCTTAGATGGGACAGGTCTGGACGCGACAAACGGAGCGGTGACGATCCCGGGGGATGAAGACTTTATGGTCTTTGACCCGACGACTGCCTTGAATGGAAACACATATACAGAACCTCCGGAAGTTCTTCGAGAGAATCTGCTGGAACTCATTGGGGACCCTGACAACTGGATCACTGACGATGGCGGAGGGAACCAAAATCCAGGCGGTGGTTTCACATATGACACTGGCGGTTCCGGTGCGCTTCCGACACCACTGGGCGCCAATCAAGTCACGACGCTGTACTTTACTGGTTCGCAGGTAGCATTTGTCGATGCGATTGATGACGTTGGTTCTGGTTCAACTAAACTGTCAACATCCTTTACTTTCGAAGCTACCGACTTGATCGAAATCGATATTGTAAGCGGCGATATACAAGGCCCCCCATTGGATGGCGAACTCGATTTTAGTCAGATTATTTTTACACGTGTCTCCGTCTTTCGAGACGGAATTCAATACGACCTTGATGTGAACGACGGGTCGAAGATTAAGGAGACCGGCGGCCCCAACAGCAGTGCCAAGGAACAAGGCGACTCGTTTTTCACAACCAATGATGATGTTTCGCTGGACGATCCGGAATTTGGTTCGAGTATAAGTGGCACGCTAGCTTTCTCGATTGATGAAACATTCATTGATAGTGGCGGCAACCCAGTTGACCCGATTATAGCAAGGTCTCGTCCGGATTTGGACACCAACGGGGACGGCGATCTCGATAGCGGAACACCGTTTAACAACGAAAATTTCAATATTGGAACTGCGGTTTCTCCTCCGCCTATACCTTGTTTCGTTCGAGGTTCAACAATTGAAACTCGCGATGGACCTAGACCGGTAGAGGATTTGAAAGTTGGTGATTATGTTCTCACGCTTGACAACGGCTTACGGCAGATCCGTTGGATCGGCAAAGTCATGGTTCCCGCAATTGGAAAACTGGCCCCCATCGTTGTTGCTAAAGGGGCTCTAGGTAATTCTCAGGAGCTACGAGTTTCACCTGAACACAGAGTGCTGTTATCTGGTTGGAAAGCCGAACTATTGTTCGGGTTGGATGAAGCCCTTGTTGCTGCAAAACACCTTTGCAACGAGGACACGATCTATAGAAACCGTAGCGCCGAGCCGGTTGAGTATTTTCACCTGATGTTTGACCAGCATGAACTATTGCTTTCTTCAGGTGTTTGGTCGGAAAGCTACTATTTTGATCCTCATCGCGTCGAGTTAATTTCTACGCCAATGGAAGCGGAGTTAAGTCGTCTCTTTTCTGAACAGACGCATTCTGAGCGGCGAATGAAAGTCGCTCGTCCAACGTTAAAACGTTTCGAAGCAAAGGCTCTATTTTAGTTTTATTGCTAGCCAAAAGACAATTGACTGCTGTGGGCTCGATGCCGACTTTCTCTGCGACTTCCCTAGACTGGGTGAAAGAGCCAATATCGGTCATTGGTTAACTTTCGGTCCTTTGCTTGTGCAGCAGGTCGCAAACGTTTCATTCCAGGGTTTCACAGCCCGACGTCTGAAAACTACTTCGTGGACGATGCAGTCATTTGACGTAGCGCCGAGATCTGACGCGTCGGAACCATGGACACACCGCGTTTCTAGATGTAGCGCCAGACCTATCTTTGCCCGGAACCAAAATGACTGAAACGACGTATCCAAGCCCTGTCCAATCGCACCGCCATGCCGATATTGCCGTCCATGCGATCGGGCTGCTGGCGATCCTGACTGCCGGTGGGTTACTTCTCTTTAAGTCAATCCTGGGCCTCGAACCTAAACTGGTTCTTGCGGTCTCGGTTTACGTGCTTTGTGCGCTGTCATCCAATCTAGCATCCTTGGCCTATCACTTTTCCACCTGGCACCAAGGGCGCACACTATTGCGTCGCATTGATCACGCCGCGATCTATCCAAGCATTTCGGGTACCTTCACACCTTTTTTCGTCTTGGCAGGTACGACATGGACGATGGCCTTACTGTGGATTTGTTGGGGGCTGACAGCTGTGGCCGTCTGGAACAAGATAACGAACGAAACGGTCAAGTCCCGATGGTCAACCGCATCCTATCTTGGGCTGGGCGCAATTGGGTTGAGTGCCCTACCTGACCTCACGAATATACCCATCATGACACTATGGTGCATCATGGCTGGCTCCACCGCCTATGTCGTTGGAACGGTGTTTTATGCACAAAAAACTATGCCCTATCGGTATGTTGTTTGGCATACATGGGTGAATATTGGCGGTGCGCTGATGTTTGCCGGCATATGGATAGCCCTATCCACTCAATAGTAAATCAGTAGTAGCAGGCAGTAGCCGTTTCGCAGCCGGTGTGTTGGAGATTGCATTGGAACGACAGGTCTGTTTTTGGCCCGATGCAGAGGTCTCCCGGACTTTTTCAGATTCTTGCCTTGGGACGGAGAGCCGAACCAAGGTTACAAGGCGACAACGTCTGCCTTGCTGGACAAGGCTCTAAATTCGCTGACTAGCAGCTTCCCTACTGTGAAACCTCGGCAAGGCGTAGAAAGCAGTATGTTGTCACTTGATCTCTTTCTTGGACAGAGGGCCTTGTCAGAAGAACTTTGCTTGAGCGGGGCAGGGGTGTTGCGTAGCTTTTGTCCATGACCAGACCTGCCTCTTTCAAGTACTTCAAAACCAGTCCCGAGGTTATCCGCTTGGCTGTGATGCTGTACATCCGTTTCCCGCTCTCGCTTCGGAATGTCGAAGATCTGTTGCACGAGCGAGGCATCGACGTGAGCCACGAAACTGTCCGATATTGGTGGAACAGGTTTGGCCCTATGTTTGCTGCTGAAATCCGAAGAAAGCGTGTTCAGCACCTGCGCGCGTTCTCCAAATGGAAGTGGCACGTGGATGAGGTTTTCGTGAAGGTGAATGGCAAGCGGCATTATCTTTGGCGGGCCGTTGATCACGAAGGCGAGGTACTGGAAGCCGTTGTCACCAAACGCCGAAACAAGCAGGCAGCACTGAAATTCCTCAAGAAGTTAATGAAGCGACACGGCAAAGCGGAAACCGTCGTCACGGATCGCTTCGCCTCATACAGAGCCGCGCTCAGAGAACTGGGTGCACTCGAAAAACAAAGGACGGGCAGGTGGCTCAATAACCGGGTTGAGAATTCGCACCTACCGTTTCGACGACGCGAACGCGTAATGCAACGTTTCAGGCGCATGCGAAGTTTACAGAAATTCGCTGCCGTCCATTCCTCCGTCTACAACCACTTCAACCGGGAAAGATCGCTAGCCAGTCGAGACACCTTCAAGCTGACCCGCGCCGCCGCTCTTAGCGAGTGGCGTCAACTTTGTTCCGGATAAGTTTGCGGTTTCCGCGGCAAACTGAGACTGGTTCGAATTCGTCTGACAGCACCGGTGTCAGCTTTCTTTGTCGATCTTGCGAACGCGTTCATAATTCAGTGGTTTCTTGGATTTGGTTGAAACACTGTGATTTGGGTCAAAGGAATAGAATTGCCTCGGCAGGCCTAGTTCGGACTAGCCACGCGTCGTGGAAACTGCAAAGTCTAGTTATGAATGTCCGCTTAGGGCTGCCTGTGGTCATCCACCCTCAACAGGCGAGTGACAGTATTGTCCGCAGATCGGTCATTCGTCGCAACTCTGTTCAATGTCTGCTTCGCGGACAAAGCGGAAATCGCAATGCATATCTACTGGTCATTGCCGCCGCTTACTTGGCAAAGCCGCAGCCGCGGTGCGGCCCCCAAAGCAGCCGTTCGCTGTGGATGACAGAACCTAGTTCAATAAAACTCGTTGCCTGCGGGACAGCTGTTACGTCACTTGTCGGTTCAAACGGTACTGAACGGCCAGCAGAACTTTGTTCGTACTACTTTCTTCGGGAAAGCAAAGCCTTGGATTACTATTCCAAGTAACCTTGTCACTTCATCCGCAGATTGGTGACACCCTCATTCGGTGCGCGGTCAGAAAAACTCTAGCTTTCAGATCATTGAACAAAGACTATAGTCATCACGCTAAGCCGTTAGGCAGCTCCTCGCTCCACTTTCGCAATTCGTCGAGAAACCCAAGTGCCGTGCGGCCAAGGTCAGTGATAGAATACTGCACGGAAACCGGAGCGGTATCCATCACGTATCGGTTCACCAGCCCCTGCTCTTCTAGCTGGCGCAGCCGCTCGGCAATCATCTTCTTACTGGCCCCGCCAATCATGCGCGAAAGATCGTTGAAACGCACAGGTCCATCCCTAAGATGCCACAAGATCGAACCTGTCCACTTTCCGCCAATGATCCGCATACCGCGCTCGATTGCACATGGCTCATGACACGCCTCTGAAACAAGTCGGCGCCCTTTGGCATCTTCATTAACTCGCGCCCGCATCATCGTCCTTTAGCTCAGACAACTAGGTTACCAAAAGTATACTAGTTGATTTCTCATACCTACACTCTCAAATGCTATTTGAACCCGCTGAAAGTCAAGGGTTCAGAGATTGCACAAATAGGATAAGGACATGAGCAAAATCCTAATCGTGAACGGTACTCAGCCCTACGAATTCGCCCCCGGACAGTTGAACGCCAGCCTCACCGACCGGGCGCGCGGCATGCTGACGGCAATGGGTCACGATGTTCGCGCGACCACCGTCGCCGACGGCTATGACTCGAATGCTGAGGTTGAGGCGCACCTCTGGGCCGATACCGTCATCATGCAGTTCCCGGTGAACTGGATGGGTGTTCCCTGGATCTTCAAGAAATACATGGATGAGGTTTATTCGGCCGGCATGGACGGTCGTATGTGCGCAGGCGACAGTCGAACGACTAACTCACCCAAGGTTAATTACGGCACCGGCGGCACGCTAAATGGCAAGAAATACATGCTGTCGGTTACCTTCAACGCCCCTAAAGAAGCGTTCGATGGTGCGTCCGAGCCTTTTTTGCGGGTGCCAGCGTCGACGACCTACTAGCACCGATGCACTTGAACGCCAAGTTCTTTGCCATGCAGCCCCTTCCGACTTTTGCTGCATTTGATGTTATGAAGAACCCGGAAATCGAGGCCGATTTCGCTCGATTTGACACGCACCTGAAAACCACATTTACCGAGGTTGAACATGTCCCAGCCTGATATCCATCTTTTCACTGCGGGAACGATGAACGGGTACAAGCCGGTTATCTTTCTAGAGGAGGCAGGCGTCCCTTACGACCTGACTCACATCAACTTTTCCAAGCAGGAACAAAAGGCGCCGGATTATCTGGCGCTGAACCCTAACGGAAAGATCCCAACAATCGAGGATCGTTCGGAAGGGCGCGCCATCTTCGAATCCGGTGCAATCCTGTGGCATCTGGCCGAGAAATACGGAAAGTTCTTGCCTGCGGATCCAGTAAAACGGTCCGAGGTGATGCAATGGGTTCTGTTTCAAGTCGGCCATGTAGGCCCCATGATGGGACAGGCAATGTATTTCCAGCACATTGCAGCACCCAATGGCCACGAAGAGCCCTTTTCAATCCGCAGATACGTGGACGAAAGCCGCCGCTTGATGGAGGTGATGAACTCTCGTCTGGACGGGCGCGAATGGATTGCTGCAGACGAATACACCATAGCTGACATGATGTTGTTCCCCTGGGCGCGTGCATATGTCTGGGCAAGGGTAGATGTGTCGGACCTGTCGCATCTGAACGCCTGGTTCGACCGTATTGACGCCCGGCCGGCCGTGCAGCGGGCGTTGACCATCCCAAAGGCCAACCCCCAATTCTGGGATGCCAACGCAGATGCCAGCGCCTTTGCTAAGGAAAACGCAGCGCGGTTTTCGAGCGATGTGAAGGGAAGCTGAAGCGGTGAATGCCGGGCATTTCCGGCATGATCACCACACGATCGGACTGGAAATTCCAGTGCGCCCTCGCTGAACAAACCTTGCAGGGTTGCAAGGCGAGGGTCTCCACGACAACCTTCATCCTACAGAAAAACACTCAATCGGGGTGGTCGCTTGCCGACCACTACAACCTTGGAATTTTGAAGGGTCCCTAATTTATGGCACTGCATAACCACCCCATGTGGCGGAAGCCGCAACATCATCAAGACCTCGACCACACTCACGACCACGTCCACTGGGCCGAGTTGTTCTATGACCTGATCCATGTTGTAACGATCTTCCTTCTTGGGAACTACCTGTCACACCACCTCGATCTGAATGGGTTTCTTGTGTTCGCCGGTGTCTTCATAACGCTCTGGTACGCGTGGGGTGAGCTCAGTATTTTCAACTCGATCTACGTCAGCACCGATTTCTGGCATCGCCTGATCATGGCCGTGATGATCTGTACGGTGATGTTCATGGCCGCCGCCATCCCCGCCATCGACGCCAAGGGCTGGGTTTTCTTCGCGTTGGGGTTTGCCGCGAACAGAGCCATGATCGCCGCGCTATATTTCCGTGCTCAGCGAACCAATTCCTCGGGCGTTTCGATGTCGGCGGCACAGATCCGCAACTTCTCGGGCTTTGCAGTGATCTTTGCCATTACGGCGTTTCTGCCTAAACCGCTTGCCTATTGGGCATTTGCTGCCGCGATGGTTGCCACGCAGGCGATGTACATGATCCCCGGCGTTACTGTTCTGCGCTTTGAACGGTTCGTCCCGCGCCTTGGCCATATGGCAGAGCGGTTTGCATTGTTGACGCTGATCGTTTTGGGTGAAGGGTTTTTCAAACTGGTCGTCACACTGTCCGAGAAAGGCATCTACAAAGTTTCACCCGACGTGCTTGTCAACTTTGTAATTGGCGGCGTTTCGATGTTCGTGATGTGTTGGATCTATTTCGACTTCGTTGGCAACGCCAAACCCAAAGACAAAAAGGTTTCGACCTTGGTGATCTGGTGGCTTGCTCATCTGGTCTTGATGTTGTGTGGCGTGATGGTCGGCGTGGCCCTTGCAGCCGAGGTTAAGGTCGGGTTTTGGGAGCCGTACCCAACAGAATACGCTGCCATTGGCTGTTTCGGCCTTGCAGGCTACATCGCCATGCTTTGGGTACTTCAGAACGTCATTGAACACCGTGTGGCCTCAGATTTCGGGCGTTGGGATGTGCGGGTGTTTGGGATCGTTTTGGCAATCGCCTGTTTCTATATTGTCCCGCATGTCCCCTCCTTGGTTGGCAATCTGATTTGGGGCACGGCTTTGCTGTCTCAAATCGCGATTCCCTTGATGCGCGCCAGAGCGAAGCTTCGCCATGACTGAAGCTGTGACAGGTGCAAACTACCTGAGAAAAAGAGTGTACTGGTGGCTCGAGCGCCCAGATCGTGCTGCGACCGGCCCTTGGGTACTTGAACTCGCCCTAATCGCTCTGATCACGCTGAACGTGGCCGCTGTTATCCTTGAAACGGTCGATTCAATCTATGACCGCTGGGGGGTCGCACTCAATCTGTTCGAAAGCCTTTCATTGTTCGTTTTCGTGGTGGAGTACGCGGCGAGGCTGTGGGTTGCGACAGAAAACCCAAACTACAAAACGCGCGCATCCTGGGCCGTTTCTCCAATCGCAATAATCGACCTATTGGCCATACTCCCAGCGCTGCTTTACCTACTCTTTCCGGTTGACCTGCGGCTGCTAAGAACCTTCCGCATGTTGCGCTTGCTCAAACTCACAAGGTACTCGCCCGCGCTCGGCATGCTGCTTGCGGTGTTCGAGGAAGAAGCGGGCGCCTTTTTTGCGGGTTTCTTCATCCTGATGGTGATGCTGATCTTTGCTGCAAGTGGCGCGTGGCTAGCAGAGCACGAGGCGCAACCAGAAGCCTTTGGCTCAATCCCGGCGGCGATGTGGTGGGCGATGGCGACATTGACAACCGTCGGCTATGGCGACGTAACGCCCGTGACAGTTGCCGGTAAGATCTTCGGCGCTGCGATCACAGTGATTGGCATTGGAATGGCTGCATTGCCAGCAGGGATCATAGCAAGCGGTCTAAACGACCAGTTGCACCGCCGACGGGCCAGCCTGGAACGTGAATTTCGAAAGGCGTTGGTAGACGGCGATATCTGCGAGGCCGATGAGAAAGAAATTGACGCAGTTCGCAAGCAATTGGGTCTCTCGCGCCGCGCTGCGGATCATATCCGCAACCGCGTGCATGCCGAAACGATGTCACAGGTTGATCACTGTCCCACCTGCGGTCAGCCAACGAAACAAAGTGACAATCCCTGATCGGTCACAACGACAAACCGGCGTCGACCGGAAAATTCTATCACAGCATGCTGTGCTGCCTCCGAGGTCCGCGATGAGCCCTTAGCCACGGATGCTGCATCGGGCATGAACTACCGTTGCGTGAGCATTTTTCGGGATCACCGCAATCCAGAAAGAGAGATTCTCGTTATTGTCCGTCTTCTCGGCCAGATAGAGCAGCACCAAGAAAACGAATACTAATGTCAGCGGGGTCGGAAACATCGTCTACACTGGAGAAAAGCCGTGTTTCGCGGTCACTCGCATTGAAGATTGGCCAGCAAAGACAAACATTTTCTCGCCGCGGGATTTTTTTGCCCAAAATGCGTTAGCCGGGCATAGACCTTTGTGGATGTCGAATGCCAATCGACTGGCATCTCTACCAAATCGCCACGCGCCAGATACGGATCAACAAAGCTTCGCCAGCCCAAACCCAAACCTTGACCCAAAGCCGCGGCTTCCAAAAGATAGACATAACTGTCGAATTCTTCTGAAATCGGCCAATCAGCGTATTCTGGGTGTGCCCTCCACCAATCTATCCAATCCACCCAGCCGAAGTTTTCTTTCTGTAGCCGCAGAAGAGGCGGTGCTTCACACTTTCCCGACAAAGCGTCTAACGCTCTCCTGACCATTTCAGGCGTACCAACCGGTTTTATCTGTTCCTTACATACCAGGACATGTTCCGTATCGGGCTCTGTTTCAGAATACTCGAAGACAATATCGCCACCAGTATCCACGGCCGCTTCAATCAGATTGTATTCGGCTGTCATGATCCGCAGTTCGGCCTCATTTCCTAAGGCGTTGCGAAGATTTCCGTATCGAGGCATTAATAACAGGTGCGAGACAGAGTGCGAACAAACCAGCGTGACCCGATTGTCCACCTGTTTCAAATCTTCAATCGCATTTTCTAAAGCATTAAAGCCCTGAACAACACCGGCGTAGAACTGGCTGCCCTTGGAGGTAAGGGCTACAGGGCTCTTATCGCGATTAAAGAACGCGACACCATACCGGATTTCTAGATTGCGTATATGGCGGCTGATTGCCGGCTGCGATGTATTAAGCTCTTCGGCAGCGCGTGCAAAACCCCTTAGACGAGCAACCGCTTCGAATGCAACAAGCGAGCTTAAAGAAGGGATATTGTATCTACGATCCACTATATCATTCTTGATATGGTTATGAGCACATAAAAGCAATGGAAAACGCATGCGTCCACAGCCATCCTCACCAGCAGAACTCGTGATCTAAATCTGATTGGGCAAGCCGTGACAGACTATTCTAAGCCTCGGAAATGGGCCGACCCCAAAGTGAAACTTTTTCCCCACCAAGTGGGGTTTACCTGCCCTCCGCATGATTTTGATGCGGCCCCGTCCGATTTCCTGCGCATGGCCCCGCGCAGCGTTGGCGTGCATGGTCGAATGCTGCACGTGCCAGACTATGCCCACCGCCTGGATCAGCGCAAAAAGAACTTTGGCCTGCTGGAAGAGTACATGGAATGTATGGCCAATAACGGCGCTGACGTCTGTGGACAAGTTGGCTCGAACTGGGTGCATGCCAGCGGGCTGGGTGTCGAAGGCATCCGTCACCATTGCGAAATGCTGAGCGACAAGTACGAGACCCCGTTCCATATGGCAGGCTATGCCATGATCGAGGCATTGCGCGATCAGAATGTCGAGAAGGTAGCGCTCAACGCCTGCTACCACAGAGACACCTGGTATCAGGGCACCGTAGGTTTTCTAAAAGAAGCCGGGTTTGATGTGGTCTGGGCTGGAAACTTTTTTGACCAAGGGTGGTTCGACAGTCAGGAAGAGGTTGACGATTGCATTTGGTGCTTTGACGAAGAGCTAATTTACAAGTCCTTCGACTATACCGCTGACAAAGCGCCCAATGTCGATGCCTATCTGATCAACGGGATGAGCAATTACCGCCGCCCGTCCGACGGAATCGCCCGTCGCCCGGTTCACTACGAAGTCGAGCTTGAAAAACGCCTCGGCAAGCCAGTCATCGGCCATGACACCGCGCTCTACTGGCGCATTTTCAAAACCTTGGGCCTGGCCCCGGAAACCCGGCAAGGCAGCCTGCTCTCCTCCCTGAAAGACTGAAGTGATGCACAAGATTTTAGCTGTTTGGGCGATTCCTCGCTCCACCTCAACCGCGTTTGAATGGATGATGCGCCAGCGCGGTGATCTGGATTGCCTTCATGAACCTTTTGGTGAGGCCTGGTACCAGGGTGAAGACCCGATGTGGCCGCGTTTCAAAGAGGGTGAAGTCACGACCCCCGGCTTGACCTTGGAAAGCGTGTGGGAAGACATCAAAGATCGTGCCGAAAAAGGTTCGGTCTTCATCAAGGATTTCCCGCATTACATCAACCACATGTGGGATCCAGAATTCCTGTCGCATTTCACCCATGCGTTCCTGATCCGCGACCCCGCCAAGACGATTTCCTCAATGTACAACAAGTGGCCGGACTTTGATGAGCTTGAGGTCGGTTTTCCCGAGCAGCGCGCGCTGTTTGACCTATTGACTGCGCTGAATGGCGGCAAGTCCCCCCCGGTTATCGACAGTGATGACCTTCTGGAAGACCCCAAGCACGTCACCGCTGCGTTCTGTGCTTCTGTCGGTATCCCCTTCATCGCAGACGCACTGACCTGGGAAGCTGGTGGAGACCCATCCGAGCATAGCTGGTGGGACGGTGGGTCTTTCCATGCGAACCTAGCCCGGTCTACTGGTCTGCAACCCCAGAAACGAAGGTATATCGAAGTGGCCGACGCCCCAGAACGCGTGCGCCGTGTGCACCGCAGGATGAAGCCTCACTATGATCATCTGTACAAACACCGCATCCGCGTGTCGAAAACTGTCTGAGAAAAACGCAAAATAGAACAAACAGGTCGAAGCAGCGGCGGCTCGACGCCCGCTAGGGGAATGCACTGTGGCCCGCTTCCTTGACACTATGTGTGGTATGCCTCGACAGAAAAACTACAGGTTGAGTTCGCTGAAATTCTGCCTGGTGGCGGCTGGCGAGGCAGGTGTTAATCCCCAGTATAATCCGACCTTGGAACGGGACATCATTCCAAGCCACGTGGTCTTGGCTTCAGTAGGTGGCCGCGTCACCAATCCGAGCAAAGGCCGCACCGCTTTTCGGGAGGATGTACTAACGAAACAGCAAGTTCACCGTAAAAACATGAAAGTCTTCACCTGAAAATCTCTACCATTCGTTCTCGAGAGTGGTATTTGAACCAACCCAAAAGAATGACGTCTGACACTACGCTGGTATCGCAACAATCCTAGCGGCGTATCAGCTTCCCAGACACACTGATTTGACCTCTCGCAAATGCAATCCGAGCATCAGTAAGGTCGGCCAGAGCAAGTAGGTTTGGATTTCAACGTTCTCTCCAAAGGTCAGCAGGAAAACTGTGAGCAACAGCCCGAGCGGCAGCCTCCCGCGTTCCGACTTTATGGCGTCCAGGGTGACGATTGCTAAATGACCGAGGAGAGGAACGAGAAACGCGGCAAATCCGGTCAGCCCTTTCACGAATAGCAATCCGTACCAGGTGTGATGGCTGCCGATCGGCATGTACTCAACAAGATGCGCTCCTGGTCTGACCGTGCCGTGACCGAAAACCATCGCATCCGATTGCCAGCGCTCATACGCAATGCGCTGCAGAGTTTCGCGTACGCGGGTACTGTCGGCGCGCGCGGATTTGAAACTGTAGAGGGCTCGGTTGCCGAACTCGACAAAGGCGGCGCCCCAAACGGCTATGGCTGTGGTGACTGCAGACATTAGAATCCACCCCAAGCTGCGGGCGACAAGTGGCAATAGGCGGGGTGACAGCGAGCAGATCACCAATCCAACCATGCCCATTCGGGACTTGGACATAAGGATCATCAAAACTCCGGCAGCTAAGCCGATAACCTTCCAGCTGCGGTGCTTTTCTTCCAGAGCAAACAGGACCATGCAGACACCCAGCAGAGCTGCGAATGGAGACCAAGGCGCAAAGAACTGCCAACGCGGCGTGCCGCTGGCAGGGTCGATTGTATACAGGTAGACCGAGAAATATTCAGGTCCCGGGCCGCCCACTGCTTTCAACGGAGACGTAAACAGCTGATGCGGCAGACCGGCACAGGGAGCGACCATTAGCAACGGTAGAACGCACAAGGTCCAAAGGCCCAATACGCATTGTCCTCTGACCAGAATCTCGCGCCGGATGGGCAAGACTGATCCGGCAAGGATGAACAACGGGATCAGCGCCCAACCCTTGGCCCATCCGATGCTCGACTTGATCGTTTTGACGGTGCCGAGGTTCCAGTCTGCATGGCCTGCCCACAGTGAGACCAGCATCACCAGCATGCCAACGCTCCAGACCCAGACCAGGGCGGGGACGGGGCCGGTTGCGCGCATATCCGAGCGGATCGCCGGACCGAGGTAAAGTGACAACCCAGCCATAGCAGCCAACATCCAACCCAGCACCGGACCGACAACATAGAGCGCTCCAAGTGCGTAGAACGGCCATGTCCAGATCAGCGTGTACCAGACGATTTTTTCGGCCGGGGTTTGAGGGGCCACATGCATTAAACTTTGGCCTCTTTCTGTTCTTTCAGCAGCTTTGAGATCAGCGGATTTCGGATCCAGGCAAGCACCAAACCCATCAGTAGCATAAGGCTTGCAGCGATCCCGGCGGCGATCGAGATCTTCTTGTTCGGTGAAGACGGGCGTGTCGGCAGTGAAGGGTTTTCCAATACTTGGATCAACGGGTAGGAGGCATAGACATCTGTCTTTTTCGACTCGGACCGGGCAATGGCAGAAGCGAACACGGCTTCTGCCACCGCGAAATCTCTCTGACGGTCTTCCAACTCAGCGGCGATGGGGGCGAGGTCCGACAGGCGAAGGGTTTCCAGACGAACTTGTTCGCGCAGTGTCGCGACATGCTCTTCCAATCCGGCGCGCAAGGCATCTTCGCGCACCAACTCACTGAGCAACTGCGCCCGTTGCCCTTCCGGCGCGCGATCCAGTCCACCGAGCTGCTCGACCTCAAGACCCGTAACATGCGACGCGCGTTGCAAAGCAACTGAACGCGCCCCTTCATAGTCGTTTTGAGCATTCACGTAGATCGGATGGCGCGATCCGTAGGTCGCGTCTGCTTGCGCCAGCTTTGTAGCCCCCACCGACACGTCCTCAAGCAAGGATAAATACTGCGCATCGGCATAGAGTTTCAGCGTTGCCGCTGCGGCATCAGAGGGCAGATTCAACGCAACTTGAAGCGCGGCGACACGTTCCGATTGGCGTGCCAACTCACTCTCCTGCGTTCGCAATTCCTGCTTTGCACGGTCGTTAGCGGCGACCTGCCCTTGGTATTGCGCGACTGATATCAGACCGCTTTGCGACTGCAGTTGTTTGATCTCGGCCCGCGTGGCCTGAATTGCGTGCGTGTAGTCTTTGATCGCGCCCGTATTGCTGGCCTCGCGAGTGGCAATTTCGTCGGCGCGTAGGGCATCAATCTCAGCGAAAAAAGCCACCACCAAGGCGTCACCATATTGCTGGGCATCTGCAGGAGAGGCCGCCTGAAGCTCGATATGAATCAGGCTTGTTTGATCGACCAACAGTACCCGCGGCTTGCCAAACGCATCCCGGTCAGCCTCGACAGCCTTGGCTGCCGCATCGAGGATGCGATCAGCCGACAATAGACGTTTATACGTCTCGGTCGGGCTGATCGACCCGTTGGCAAAGGCAGAATTCGCGTATGAGGATGCTTGGCCGATATTGGCCAGATTGACCGATGCCGAAGCGCCAGATCCTGGCAGGATCAATGATGCGTGTGAGGTGTATTTGACAGGCGCCGTTGCCAGATACCCGCTGATCGGGGCCCAGATGCAACTCGCTCCCAAGAGGAATAATGCCACGTAACGGGGCAGGCGACCTGCATCGCTGAGGCGTCCGCCCTTTACGATGCGACGCCACCTAAGCGTTCTGAAATTGGATCGGGAAATGCGCGCCCAATGCAGAAATTGCGTGCCGTGCGTGGAATCAGAGGAATTTGAAATCTGTTGCGGCATGGAAAAACCCTTTCTTAAAAGGGTGATACACCGCATCTTATTGCTGATCATTCGCTCAGTAGGCTAGGGGCCGAGGGGATTGGGAGCGCCCCCTATCCGTTCGGATAAAAACGCCTAGAACAACCCAGCCTCGCGCGCGGCCAAGGCGGCCTGGGTTCGATTGCTGACACCAACTTTGCGGTACAAAGTCTTCATATGCAGTTTGATCGTCGGCTCTGACAGATCCAGATCGCGGGCGATTTCCTTGTTGGATTTGCCCTCAGTCAGCCCTTTGAGAACTTGCCGCTCTCGCTCTGTGAGTTTTTGAGCCATAGGGTGGGAGTCTTCTGGCTGCTCCGCGTTCATGAAACCCGCAGGAAGGTATTGCTCGCCCATCGCCATAAAGCGGATCGCGTTAACCAGGGATTTGGCAGGTAGAGTCTTTGGGACGAAACCGGCCGCGCCAAGTTCCAGCGCGCGTTGCGCCAGATCGCGCGAGGTGTCGCCGGTAAACAAGGCCACATGCTGGGCACCGTCCAAAGCGATGCAGGTTTCAAGTCCGGCCAACCCGTTCATGCCGGGCATGTTCAGGTCCAGAAGGACCAGATCAAAGGCTCCGTCGTTCTCAATCAGAGTCTTCGCGCCCGGGAAATCCGGCGCGGTCTCTACCTCGATCCCGCCTGCGGCATCTATGAAGGCAACGAGCGTGTCCAAAATAAGCTCGTGGTCGTCAGCAATAAGAACTTTCATCTCAAATCTCCGTCTGCCCCCAACCACACCCAAATGCGTTAATAAATCATTGAACCCATGGCATGAAGCCTTCCTGACGGACAGGTGAATATCCAATCGGATAGGTCAGCGGGCCGTTTCCACCACGCTATGTGCTGCGGGGTCGCTTGAATAGACCTATTCTCCGATCCCTCTCCGGATGCTCGCCTATCGGTTGCAGGATCACATTGGCAGTCTGAAGCCACAGATTGTCATCGTTGATCGGAGAGTTCCATGCAGTTCCTGTCAGTCCAAGATATTTACAAAGGCGCGCAGCCAACACCCATACCACCTCTGAAAAAGACCGAGATTTTGGGTTTGCCAATTGTGAATGCCCAATCCGGACAGGTGATCTCAAAACTGCTGGATGGGACGCGCCGGACGGTATTTTTCCTGAACGCACATTGCGCAAACATACGGGCCCGTAACCATACCTATCGAGCAGCATTGGCCCGGGCAGATATGATCCTACCTGACGGTATTGGAGTAGAGGTCGCGGCAAAGTTGCAAGGCGTCCCGTTGGCCGAGAACCTGAACGGTACGGACTTTGTGCCCAAACTGCTGAAACGCGCGGCGTGCCTTGGGCAGTCGGTCTACCTGTTAGGGGGACGTCCCGGAACAGCTCAGGCAGCGGCGGCGCGGTTGCAGCACATGTTCCCCGATTTGGCCGTGGCTGGTACCCGCGATGGCTACGCGGGGGCCGCGCGGGTTGATGAGGCGATCGACGATATCAACCAGTCCGGCGCGGACATCCTGTTGGTCGCGATGGGCGTCCCGCTGCAGGAGCTGTGGATCACGCAGAACCGCCACCGGCTTGATCCTTGTATCGCGCTGGGCGTGGGTGCTTTGTTTGATTTCCTGGCTGGCAACGTGCGCCGGGCACCGCGCATTGTTCGGCGCTTCCGGATGGAGTGGGCATGGCGGTTGGCGATGGAGCCCCGTCGCATGGCCCGCAGATATCTATTGGGCAATTTCGAATTCCTTGGGCGTGCCGCGCACAATTCTGTTCCCAAGGTCTCAGCATGTCGCCTGCTGGACCTCACTTTGGCGGTGGTCGCGCTGTCTCTTCTGGCCCTGCCCATGGCCGTAATCGCCGCATTGGTGCGATTGGACAGTCGCGGCCCCGCCTTTTTTCGGCAGACACGGATCGGTCGAAACGGCGTGCCCTTTACGATGTACAAGTTCCGCTCGATGACGCAGGACGCCGAAGCGCGGCGTGCGGATCTGCTCACCCAGTCAGATCGTGAGGGCCTGTGCTTCAAAGCCAAAAATGATCCACGCATCACCCGTGTCGGGAAAGCTCTGCGCCGGTGCTCGCTGGATGAACTGCCGCAAATCTTCAACGTGCTGAAAGGGGATATGTCGCTGGTCGGCCCGCGCCCGGCTTTGCCTGAAGAGGTTGCAGCCTATCCCGAACAAGCACTTGAGCGCCTTCAGGCGCGTCCCGGTATCACGGGCCTCTGGCAGGTTTCGGGCCGTGCAGGCATCGGTTTTGACCGCATGATCGAGCTGGATACGGCCTATGTCCGCTCCCGCTCGCCCCTTTTGAATCTCATCCTCATCGCATTGACCGCACGTGCCGTCGTGTCGGGTCGTGGTGCTTACTGATCAAACCTAGGAGCATTGAAATGACACGTATTCGCAAAGCTGTTTTCCCGGTCGCGGGTCTGGGCACAAGGTTTCTGCCCGCCACAAAATCTGTAACCAAGGAGATGTTGCCGCTGATCGACCGCCCTCTGATCCAATATGCGGTTGATGAGGCCCGCGCCGCCGGGATTGATGAGTTCATCTTCATCACCTCAACCGGCCAATCCGCGCTTGAGGCGTATTTCGGGCGCAACTCGGGGCTGGAGCGCAAACTGAAAGATGGCGGCAAAACCACCCTGCTGAACCGTTTGCGCCGCACGAACCTTGAGGATGAGACTTACAGCTTTGTCCAACAAGACAGCCCGCGCGGTCTGGGCCACGCAGTGTCGCTGGCGCGTGACATTGTCGGTGATGAACCCTTTGCGGTGATCCTGCCGGATGATGTGATCCATGCGCAGCGCCCGGTCCTGGCGCAAATGGTTCAGAACTTTGAAGGCAGCCACATGATCGCGACTGAAGCCGTTCCTTCCGACCGGATCAGCGCCTATGGCGTGGTCGATATCGCGCATAGGGCTGGGCAGGTGCAGCATCTGAAAGGGTTGGTTGAAAAGCCATCCGCCGACCAGGCCCCATCCGAGTTTGGCATTGTCGGGCGGTATCTGCTGCACCCGTCTATTTTCGATCAGTTGAACGGATTGGCACCCGGCGCGGGCAATGAAATCCAACTGACCGATGCGATAGCGGCGGATATCGAAAGGACCGGTTGCCACGGCTTCGCCTTTCAAGGAGAGCGCTTCGATTGTGGATCGGTCGCCGGATATCTTGAGGCAACCACCGTCTTTGCGTTGCAACGTGCAGAACTGCGGGACGGGTTCAAATCCATGTTGCGCCAGCGCATGAACCTGCTGTCTGCCGCCGCATGAGACCGAGGCACCTATCCGTTCGGATAGGTGCGTATCCCCATGCCCATCTGTCGCTACGGAGTTCTTTCTGGTTTCTTAAGGCCAAAGAAATGGAGACTAAGATGCGTCTGTTTTTTGCGATCCTTGCAGCGGTGTTCACTTTTTGCCTGACGTCTGCGCAAGCCGAAGACTTGGCGGCCCCGTCAGGTGAGGTCGTCCTGACCATTTCGGGCAATATCGCACAGACCGGGCCCGAAGGGGCGGCGCAGTTCGATATGGAAATGTTGAAGGCGATGCCGCAGCGCAGTTTTGAAACCTCGACGATCTGGACTGAAGGCGAAACCAACTTTGTCGGCGTCCCCCTGTCTGTCTTGCTGGAACGGATCGGAGCAGAGGGCGCAACGATCCGGGCAACGGCGATCAATGACTACGCTGTTGAGATCCCAGTGGAGTCAATCTCGGCGCTGGACCCAATTGTCGCCCATGAGATGGACGGTGCGGTGATGTCCCGGAGACAGAAAGGTCCGCTATGGATCGTTTACCCCTATGACAGTGATACCAAGTACCAAACCGAGGTGATTTACTCTCGAAGCATTTGGCAACTCGACAGGTTGGAAATCGTTAAATAGCGTGGGGTTACAATATAGTATGAAGTGGGCGATGCGGGCCAGACATTGACAAGAAACTTCCAAAACCACTCGCGGCGCCGGTGGGCTTTCGGGCTCATCGGCATCGCCGTTCTGGGTGCCCTAGCTTTGGTCGTGTTGCTGTCCGTCAAGGTGATATCCGACCTGCGCGACCGGCAGTCAGCCCGGTCAGATAATGTGCAATGGACGCTGACCCAGGTTGAGGTCGAGTTCCTGTTCTACCTAAACGCGCTTGAGGCCAGTGTATCTGATGCGAGGCCAAGCCTCGAAAATCTGGACCTTATCCGTCGCCGTTTCGATCTATTTTACAGCCGTATCGATATTCTGGACACCTCGCGTCTGTTTGAAACGCTGCGAAGTGACCCGAAATTTGCTGAACCTCTGAACGACGTCTCCGCCTATCTGGAAGCCTCGGTGCCTACAATCGATGCTGAGGACCCTGGGTTGAAGCCGGGGCTGCCGGTTCTCTATGACGGCGCGCAGGGGATCGCTCAAAAAGTGCGAGAGCTTTCGGTCTCGGCGATCTCGTACTTTGCAAGCCAGTCGGATCAGCGCCGTGAAGAAACCGCGCTCAGCCTGTTTAAACTGGCCGTTTTGTCCGGGGGATTGTTTCTGACGCTGACCGCGGTCAGCGCCTATCTCTTGGTGGTCAATCGCAAGGCAGATCGACGCGGTGGGGCAATCCAGCAGGCCAACCAGCGCATGAATACGATCCTTTCTACCTCATTGGATGCCGTGATCGTGGTGAACGCCGCCGGCGAAGTGCTGGAGTTCAACCCAGCTGCACAGGCGATTTTCGGGTATTCCGAAGATGAGGCCAAAGGGCGTTCGATCGGCGACTTGATTGTTCCTGCGCATCTACGCGCGGCGCATGATGCAGGCATGGAGCGGATGCAGAGCGGGGGCGACCGCCACGTGGTTGGCAAGGGTCGCGTTCAACTTGAGGCGATGCGCAAGAATGGTGATGTCTTTCCCGTCGAACTCGCGTTGCAATCCGCCCAGGCCGGGGACGAGGAAATCGTAATCGGATTCGTCCGCGATATCTCACAAAGCGTTGCGGATCAGAAAGAGCTTGTCTCGGCCCGCGACCGTGCCCTTGCCGGGGAAAAGGCCAAGTCGGATTTTCTGACTGTTATGAGCCATGAGATCAGAACCCCGTTGAACGGGCTGCTGGGCAACCTCACCCTTCTAAAGAATACACGCACGACCAAACAGCAGTCTCAGTTTGTCCGCAACATGGAGATCTCGGGCCAGGTTCTGCAAAACCATGTGGATGCGGTGCTGGATATTGCTCGGTTCGAGGCCGGCAAGTTGTCAGTCGCGCACGAGCCAACCGACCTGAACGCGATGCTGCAGGACCTAGTGGATGGTCAAAGCGGCAATGCGGCCTCGCGCGGCAACTCAATCTCGTGGCAATGGGTGGGTGGAGCCTATCCTCATGTCGCGACTGATGCGCAAAGGTTGCGGCAAATTCTGCTGAACCTCGTGGGTAATGCGATCAAGTTTACCGAAAATGGCCGTGTTTCTATTGAGGTCGAAAGATGTGAACCTGAAGATCAGGGTAAGGCACATGTATACGAAGTGCGTGTGATCGATACCGGGGCTGGCATCGCCGATGATGAGATCGACGCCATTTTTGATGACTTCTACACCAGCGATCCCTCTATCGGTCGCACGGTCGGAGGAACCGGGCTTGGCCTGGGAATTGCCCGTAGGTTCGCGCAGGCCATGGGCGGTGAGGTCGGGGCGGAAAGCACATTGGGCGAAGGCAGTGTTTTCTGGCTGCGGATACCGTTGCAGTCGTGGGCGCGCGACCAACTGCTAGAAGCTGCTCAGATCAATACCGAGACCGTTCGCCCTCTGAACTTGTTGGTGGTCGAAGACAACGAGATCAACCTCGAGGTCATCTGCAACATGCTGGCGCTGGACGGTCATTGTGTAACGACAGCGGAAAATGGGCAGGTCGGCGTCGAAAAGGCCAGCAGTCAGCGGTTCGACGCGATCCTGATGGATATCAGCATGCCGGTGATGGATGGACCAACCGCTGCACGCCACATCCGCAATGGCCAGGGGCAGTCGACAGATGTGCCGATTATCGCAGTGTCGGCCAATGTCCTGCCAGACGCGGTCGAAACCTTTCGTGCCGCTGGCATGACAGCTTTCATTGGCAAACCAATCTCGCTTGATGCTCTGCGCAAGGCGCTTTCGGTGGTCACCCGAACCGACGGCCAGATTTCAGGGCATGCGCAGCCTGATCCGTTGGCTGAGTTAAGAGACAGCCTCGGGCCCGAAGTCTTTGGCCGTCTGCATGCCAAGTTCATTGTCGAAGGGGATGAGTTCGTTGAACAGCTCGAAACCGGTGCCATTGACCAGTCAGATTTGACCCAAATCGCTCAGGCTTGTCACAAACTGGCTGGCAGCGCGGCAACCTTCGGCGCGGAAGAATTTCGCGAGGCGTTAATTGCGGTAGAGACTGCGGTCAAAGAACACAAAGACATCACTGACAAACTCGCTGCAGTTTCTACCGCTTGGGAGCGGGCGAAAGCATCGCCCGCTCGGGATTGAATTAGGGGGCTAGCAGTGCCGCTGCGCCGACGATGCCAACCGCGCGAGCGACTTCGGTCAGGCCAGTCACCTTGCTGTCGTAGCAGGCGATCGCATCACCTGGCAGAACATAGGGGTCATAGTCATCCCGATCCCCGCGTCGCAGCAACTTTTCGATATTGCGTTCAATTACGATCGAGTTCCCGGTCATCGGGTTTCGGGTGAACAGGACCGCGCTGCGATTGGCGTTGGTCGTCTTGGCCCCGCCGACGCAATTGGTATCGACTACGGCCTGCAGGTAGCGCGTGCCATAAGGAACTTCACGTACGTCGCGTCCGATGGCCGACTCTGCGTTACCTGTGGCAGGTTGCGTAAGGTTGGACATATAAAGCGTCACGCCGGGCGGGCTGATCGGGCTGGGACGCATCAGATCATCCTGGAAACACCCTCGGCTGTTGACCACGATCTGATCCCCGGTCAGCAGCATGATGTCGGTCGGGTCTGAGCCTTCGAACACGCCGCGTAGGTCCATCCGGTAGATCGTGCCTTGCCGGTGCAGCTCGACCGCTGACAGATCCGCATCCGGGCGCACCCCTCCGGCGGCGCGAATGGCGACAGACAAGTTGCGCGCCTCGGTCGAGGCCCCCAGCACACCCTGACGCCCTCGATCCAGCGCGTCGCCGGGAGTGCCTCCGATCTCGACCGAGTGGGGTTCGAACACTGCGCCTTTCACGCCGACAGTGACCGAGGCGAAATCGCTGATGCGCGCCGTGACACGCGGGGTGTTGTCGTAGAACTGCGCCGCCACCAGAACGCGGGCGACATCCCTCTCCACCTGCTCGGTCGTTCTGCCCTGCGCGCGCACCGGCGGCAGGTAGGGCAGCTTCAGATCGCCATCGCGGGACACAACATAGGTGTCGCTGAGAAGCTCATCCCCGTCGATGGTGATCTGCACCATGTCATTGCGCGAAAGCTTCTCGCCCAACAATGGGCTAAGCGCGGGCTGTGACCATTTGGCAAAAGCACTTGCGCCCTGATCCCCGGTCTGAGGCATACAGGCGCGTCCATTCATATGTTCCGCTTGCAGCAAAGGTGCATTTGCCCGGCGCCGCGAGGGGGCACGGTACTGCGCCTGATAGCTGTCGCCTTTTGCGACGGGTTCGATGTTGCGCGGGGTCTTCATGCTGCTGCAACCCGACAGAGCAATCGCGCTGACGGCTCCTAATACCAAAACTTTGAAATGTCGTGTCATTTTGAACTCTCCTGAACTGCATCTACAGCTACGGCAGTGTCTTGATATGCGTCAGACCGGCATCGGGATTGCCGTTTATCCCATTCGGATAGGGCCCTCGCCGGATGGTTCGTCTGGCTGTCCGCCCGCGTCTGGGACAGGGAAGTCGCGGCCAATTAGAACTTATCCCAACACTGTTTTTGGACATTTGGCGACATGACTCAGCAATTGGCACATTCCGGTTTTTTGCGGCACCTGCTGGCCTATGCGGCGTCCGAAGTGGCTGCAAAGGCGTCGCGCCTTGTGGTCGTTGTTGTCGTGGCCCGCAGCCTCAGCCCCGAGGCAATCGGTCTGGCTGCTGCTGCCCTTGCCGCGGGGGATATCCTCAAGGCGCTGACCGAGAACGGCGTGGGGCAGAGGATCATCCAAGCCCCGCAGGCCGAGTTGGAACAACGCTGCAACACCGCGTATTGCATCTTCTGGGTCTGGTGCGGGGCGCTGTTCTTGCTGCAACTGGCTATCGCTGCGTTCCTCTATGCGATAGGGCACGAAACCTTGGCGCTGCTGCTCGCCATTCTGGCCGGAGAGTACCTGTTCATGCCCGCCGGTCTAGTACAGGCCGCGCTTGCGATGCGTGAGGGCAAGCTGCAGCAGACCGCCGCCATTGCCGGAGGGCAGGTGGTTGGTGCGAATGTCATGGCGGCGCTACTGGCGCTGCTCTGGGCCTCGCCGCTGGCGTTGGTGCTGCCCAGATTACTGGCCGCTCCGATCTGGTTGGTCCTGATGCGCCGCCTGCGCCCTTGGGCATCGGACACCAAACAAGGATTTGCCGCCCTTCGCCCCTTTGTTGGGTTCGGCTGGGCCGTTCTGGGGGTCGAGATCGTCAAAGTTCTGCGTCTGCAGGCCGACAAGCTTGTCGTCGGCGCTATGCTGGGGGCCGAGAGCCTTGGCATCTACTTTATGGCTTTCAATGCTGGGCTCGGCTTGGCGACATCGTTCACGCAGGCCTTTTCAGTCGTTCTTTTCCCACATCTCTGCGCAGCCTCGGACAAAACCAAGGCGTTGCGTCACGGGCTCGGCACGTCCCTCCTGGTTCTGAGCCCGCTGGTTTTGCTGCAAGCCACCTTTGCGCCGATCTATGTGCCGCTGCTGCTGGGTGCCGAGTGGCAACAGATTTCACCGGTAGTCTCGGTCTTGTGCCTTGCCGCATTGCCAAGCGTCATCTGGTCGGCCGTGGCCGGTTGGCTGCGGTCCAAGAACCGCGCGATTACCGAGTTGCGAGTCAGCGCGGCCCTTGCATTCGCATTGATACTCAACACCGTGATTATGGCCCCGTTCGGGCTGATGCCGGTCGCGATCGGGTACCTGCTGACCAGTGCTGCCCTTATGTTGACGGCCTCTTGGGTGCTGCTGCCTCGGGATCACAAAGCAACAGAAAGGTTCGGCTTCCAATGACCCGATTTACCATTATCGTGCCGTTTCACTCCGATGCGGATACAATTGCCGACACACTGACCAGTATTCGCGCGCAAAGCTTCAAGGATTGGGAGGCGTACTGCGTCGGCGACCGTCCCTCAAACGCGTGCCTTTCCGTTGTGCTGGACCACATCGCACAAGACCCACGCATCCGGGTCGCAAGAAGCCCCTTCAATGGCCCAAGCGCCGCCCGCAACTATGGGGCCGAGCTGGCCAAAGGGGACATACTGGCGTTCTGCGACGCGGATGATCTGTGGCGCAAGGACAAGCTGGCGCAACTAGACGAAGCCTTCCAATCCTCCTCGACGGATGCGGTTTTTGGGCAGATCCGGTTCTTCACGGATAAGCCCGGAGATTCTCAGACACGCTCGACCGTTCCAAGTGCAACGCTGACCATTCAGGACCTGTTGGCCGAGAACCCGGCCTGCACAATGTCAAATCTTTCGATCCGTCGCGAGGTCTTCAACGCCGTTGGCGGGTTGGACACGAGAACAGTGCATAACGAAGACTTGGAGCTGCTGATCCGTCTCGCAGGTGAAGGTTTCACCATCAAGGGGGTCGATCAGTTTCAGGTCTGGTATCGCACCAGCGTACGGGGCTTGTCCTCGGATTTGGTCGCCATGCGCGCTGGGCGGGCCTATGCGGTGAAAACGGCTGCGGCTTATGGAGTGTTCCCGTTGCGGTCATCCGAGGCCATCTATTTGCGCTATCTCGCGCGCCGGGCGCTGCGGTTGGGGCATCAGGGTCAGGCGCTGTCTTACACACGCAACGGCTTGAGCCTGCATGCGCGCAGTTTCCTGCTGCCCCTGCGCCGAGGACTGCCTACCACCGCAGGGGCCGCGCTGGCCCCGATCCTGCCGCAAGCGATCAAACGCGCGTTGTTTTCATGAGAATTCTGAAGGAGATCACCATGCCTACAGCATCCATTGTCGTACCGGCCTACAACGCCGAAGCAACCCTGGCCGAAACGCTCGCCTCGCTGCAGGCGCAAACCTATGACGATTTCGAAATCATCATCGTCGATGACGGATCGCAGGACGCGACTGCCGAGATCGCCCGCGCGCACCAATGCGACCCACGCGTCCGACTTGTCCAGCAAGCCAACCGGGGGCTGGCGGGGGCCAGAAACACAGGCATCGCTGCCGCGCGGGGTACGTTCATCGGCTTTTGCGACGCCGACGATCTGTGGATGCCCGAGAAGCTGGCGGCTCATATTCACCATCTCAAGGCCGAACCTGATGTGGGGGTTAGTTACTCCGGCAGTGCCTTGATCGACGAGGCGGGGTGCGCGATGGGGATCAAACAAGCACCCCGCCTGAAGGATGTGACCGCAGCACATGTTCTGAACCGCAACCCAATCGGTAATGGATCGGCGGCCGTTATTCGAAAGACGGTGCTGGAGGCTCTGGCATACCGTCCGAGCTTTGAAACCGAGCGGGATTGGGTCTTCGATGAGACCTTCCGGCAGTCCGAAGATATCGAATGCTGGATGCGGCTGATGTTGAAGACCGATTGGCAGATCGAAGGTGTTCCGGGGCATCTGACCCACTACCGGATCAATGCAGGCGGGCTTTCGGCGGCTTTGGATCGCCAGTTGGAAGCGTGGGAGAGGATGGTCGCGAAGCTGCGCCCGCTGAACCCTGAATTCTTTGCCCGGCACGAACCCTCGGCACGTGCTTATCAGCTGCGCTATCTGGCGCGGCGGGCCATCACCAACCTCGACCGGGACACAGCTTGGGAGTTGTTTGTGCGAAGCGTTCAGGAAAGCCCCAGCCCGGTGCTGCAGGAACCTCTGAAATCGTTCAGCACTTTCGCCGCAGCCCTTGTGTTGAAAACGTTTGGACCCGTCCCGATCACCCTGCTGGGACAAATGAAATCCAAACTGCAATCGATCTGAGAGAGGCGCCATCATGGAACAGAAAAAGATTCTCCACCTGGTAGACGACACCACAGCGGGTGGCGTGATGCGGATGCTCGACCATCTTTTGGCGCAGTCAGATCTGCCCGGCGCGGTCGAGCAAAAGGTGTTGAAAGTCAAACGGACCGCGTTTTCTTGGGGCAAACTGAGTGCGGATGTCATCGTGTCCCACGTCGTACCAAGCTGGAGAAGCCTACCCGCGTTCTCGGCGCTTCGCGCAATGCATCTGGACACTCGACTGGTCCATGTCGAACACAGCTATACTCGGGCATTCACCACCTTGAATGTCCCTCATAAACGTCGGTTTTTTGCGATGCTGCGGGTGATCTATTCCTTCTTCGATCAGGTGATCGCGGTCAGCAATGCGCAGTCTGACTGGATGAAGGAACGACGCTTGACTGCTTCGGAAAAACTGACCGTCATTCCTCCGACCGTTGATCTTGAGCAGGTGTCGCGCAACACGATGCCTCCCACGTCAAAGACCACAATCGGTGCCATCGGGCGTTTGGAGCAGCAGAAAGGGTTCGACATCCTGATCCGGGGCTTTCGGTCAACCCGAACGCCGGGCGCGCGCTTGTTGATCTTTGGCGAAGGCAGTCAGCGTGCATACCTTGGGGCACTGGCAGAGGGCGACCCGCGCATCGAGTTTCGGGGCCACGCCAAAGATCCAGCAGAGGCTTATCAAGCCGTCGATATCATTGCGATTCCCTCGCGTTGGGAGGCTTATGGGCTTGTGCTGGACGAAGCGCTTGCCGCGAAGCGTAATGTGATCGCCAGTAAAGTTGATGGGTTACGTGACCGTGAAGGAGATACGAGAGTTTCATTCTGCAACCTTGACCCTTATGATTGGCGACTTGCGATCAATAATTTTCTGCTTTCCAACACTATTGAGAAAAGCAGCTGAATCAAAATTTGACACTGGATCTTTTGCGTTTTTGCCGAGCCATTCGCTGCAAAATCAATTGTGATTTCAAAGAAATTGCCTGAGTCCAGCTTTGCGTTTTGTGGGCGAGCCTATTTAGCGCAGTACATTTTGGTGCCCTCTATGGGTCTTGTCAGAAGAACTTTGCTTGAGCGGGGCAGGGCGGTTGCATAGCATTTAGGAATGACCAAACCTACCTCCTTCAAATACTCCAAAACCAGCCCCGAAATCATCCGCCTGGCGGTGATGCTGTACATCCGATTTCCACTCTCGCTTCGGAATGTCGAAGATCTCCTGCATGAACGTGGGATCGATGTAAGCCATGAGACAGTCCGCTGTTGGTGGAATAGGTTCGGCCCGATGTTCGCCGCTGAGATCAGACGGAAGCGTGTGCAGCAACTCCGAACCTTTTCAAAATGGAAGTGGCACGTGGACGAGGTCTTTGTGAAAGTGAATGGCAAACGGCATTATCTTTGGCGCGCTGTGGATGACGAAGGCGAGGTTCTGGAAGCAGTCGTAACGAAGCGCCTTAACAAAGCTGAAGCACTGAAATTTCTCAAGAAATTGATGAAGCGGCACGGCTGCGCCGAAGAGATCGTCAAAGATCGCTTCGCTTCCTACAAGGCTGCCCTTAGAGATTTGGGTGCTCTCGAAAAACAACAGACGGGCAGGTGGCTAAACAACCGCGTCGAGAATTCGCACCTGCCGTTTCGACGACGCGGACGCGCGATGCAGCGTTTCAAGCGCATGCGAAGTCTAAAGAAATTCGCCTCCGTCCATTCCTCCGTGTACAACCACTTCAACCACGAAAGCTCGCTAGCCAGCCGAGACACCTTCAAGCTGACCCGCGCCGCCGCTCTGAGCGAGTGGCGTCAACTTTGTTCCGGATAGGTTCGCGGTTTCCGCGGCAAACTGAGACTGGTTCGAATTCGTCTGACAGCACCCAAGGTGGACATTTGTCACTTAGCAAATTCTTCCAGGAGAATTCAGTCTGGAACGCCTGCGGCAATCAAGACTTGAACAAAGCGCTCTACTTGTTCGCGGTCTCGACCGGGAATTCGTCTTGCATCACTTGCTCTGACGTCCGGCGCAACTGCCAGGTAGGCGTCTAACGCCTTATCTCTCTCCTCAATGCGACCAGAAAGATGTAGCGTCGCCACCAACTGCCTTCTGTAGGTTGGGTTTTCGGGTGCCAAGGCCAGTGCACGACGCACCGTCTTTTCTGCGCTTTCGTAGTCCTCTAAGCAAAAATGGGCAAAGTAGACGCCCATCAACCAAAGTGGTGTAAAAACATCCTGAGGACTTAATGTCTCTGCTCGTTTAACCAGATCCAGGCCCTTTTGATATGCGCCGCTTATGCAGTATCCGCTTCCACAGAAGCCCAATACGGTCGAAAACGATGGCGCGAGCGTAATGGCGCGATCAAAGAGGTCAACTGCTTCGTCCCAGCGGCCGACAAACATCAAAGACCATCCTTTGATCGCCAAAACAATGGGATCTTGATTGTCGGCTCGCACCGCTGCATCTGCCGCTGCGACCATAGCCGCTGCGGAGTTCTCGCCGGGTTCTGCCCAACTGTAGAATGCTTGTAGAAAATGCGCGAGAGCCAGGTCGGCGTTGCCAAATGCACCGCCGGACAGTTCGACTGCCCGTTCAAAATAGCGTCGAGCTTCTGCTGTTTCCGTCTGCCCCAAACGCATGACGAGAGGTCGCCCTCTCATTACACATTCCCAGGCGTCCAACTGCGTCGGATCTTTTGCCCGGGCGCGCCTAGCTTCGGCGCTCAAAAATCCTGGACCAACCGCTGAAACTATCGCGTTCGATATTTCGTCCTGAATATCAAAGATGTCAGTGAATACTCGGTCGTAGCGGTTTGCCCAAACCTGTGTTTCAGTCGCCAAGTCAATCAATTGAGTAGTGACCCGAATTCGGTCTCCAGACTTTCGAATAGAGCCTTTCAGCACATAGACTACACCCAAATCTCTGATCGTCGCCGTCAAATCCAGTCTGTTGTCCTTATGGGCCTGTGTGGAGTTTCGTGAAATCACATTGAACCAAGGCATACGGCTTAAGTCTGTAATAATATCTTCCGCCATGCCATCGGCAATGAATTCGTTTTCTGGATCAGGGGATCGATTTTCGAAAGGGAGCACTGCTACAGTCGGCTTGGAAACGGTCGTCGCAGCAATCACGGCGTCAGGTGGCCATTGGAGGATGTGAACAGGTTTAGATATGTTTTTTAGGGTGCGGGATCCTGCTGATGCAAAATCCGCTTCAAACCTACCATCAAACTGGCGATGTGCGTCTGCTGAAGTAACAATCGTTGAAGGTTCCGCCAAAGCTTCGAGCCGAGCAGCGATGTTGACTCCGTCACCATACAAATCGTCGCCGTCGACTATTACGTCACCAACATGCAAACCTATCCGATAAGCAATGCGCTTAGAGGGATCTATAGACTTCTCGGCTTCCGATACTGATTGTTGAATCGCTACGCAAGCTCGTGCGGCGCTAACTGCCGAGGGAAATTCGATAAATAGACCGTCCCCGCTACTCTTGAAAACGCGACCACTATTTCCAGCAATAATTGGCTCGAATATTTCGGAATTTAGACGTTGTTGCCGCGCAATTGTTCCTTCTTCATCTAAACCCAAAAGACGGGAAAAACCGACCATGTCCATGGCCACAATCGCAGCGAGGCGTCTTTCCAAGTTGTGCTCCATGAAACGTTAACTCCAAGCCTAGGTTGTTCTTCCGGTAGACACGAAACGAATTTCGTCGAGCTGAAAGTCCCTAGGCGATCTTATATGATAGGCGCTTCATGCCCATGGCTTAAATCTGGAAAGCCCTCCAAGATCCGCGATAGGTTTTGTCTACTAGAACACAGCATTTGCGGCAGACGTTTGGTTGACCATCTTAAATACGCGTGAAGCAGGGGTCCTGAAAAACTTGATGGCTGCTCTGTCCGCAACTCGGTCGTTGTCCCAATACTGTCGAACGTCCGTTGTTGTGACAACAGGCACACAATCAGCACCGACTGAAGTACAAATCGGGCAGACCACCGCAGACTTCGGTCATTTTGGCAAATTTTAGCTTCAAATCGACGTACAATACCCCCAACCTAAAAAAGGGCTAATAGAATGCAAAACTACAAACCCGCTGTGGGGACCCCCATTGCAAATATCTCTCTACCAACAGTTGGCGGCGGAACAATAACCGTAGGCGGAAAGCGTGAGCGACATCAGTTTTTCGTCGTCTACCGTGGAAAGCACTGCCCTCGCTGCAAGCGACACCTCAACAAATTGCAAAAGATGCTGCCAGAATTCGAAGAAGCCGGAATTGATGTTCTGGTCGCTTCTGCTGATCCGATCGAAAAATCTCTCGCGGACAAGGATGAATTCGGCTGGGAGTTTGATTTAGCTTATGATCTCAGTGAAGATCAAATGAGGGAATTGGGTGTCTATATAACCGATCCCATTTCGCCAAACGAAACGGATCGGCGTTTTGCGGAGCCGGCATCCTTTTTCATTCTTCCGGATGGCACGACGCAGATTGTCATTTTGTCTAACGGGCCTGCGGCACGTCCGGATCTGGAAGAGTTGCTAGATGGAATGAAGTTCAATATCTCCAACAATCGGCCGACGAGGGGGATGGCTTGAAGAAATGCGGCCGTTGTGGGTTTTGTAGCCAAAAAAGCTGGCGGGCTTATTTCCCAGTGAAATCATGGAACGATAGGTGGGGTGAGACAAATAGAAAATATTTGTGAGACGCTTACGGCTGCGGCGGAATAGCACTCTCGTGCCGGAGCGGCCATTGGTGCACTGAGCAGAGAAGGTCTGGATCGAGCCCAAACCTCCCCGATGCTGTACAGCGCACCAATGTCCGCTCTCCGAACTGGTGCTCTAGCAGCCAACTTCAATCAGTTGGTTAGAGTTTCCACTCAAACCCGACGGCTTTTTCGGACACCTCCCAGAGCCGCGTCATGACTGCTTTGTCATGAGCGTGAGCGTTCAATGTACCCTTGCCGACTGGGCCAACCGCTTCCATGCGGCCCGTTGGACCGTAGAGTGCGCGTTGCATGGTCAGTGCCTCTTCGGTCGCGCACATAACCTCAGGGTATGCGCCTTGTTCCGCAGTCTGAACCATGGGCGTTTTGGTCATCAGCCACCAGATGAAACGCATCGTGCGGCTGCCGCTTGTTGTGATCAGAGACGTCGCCGACGAGCCCGGATGACAGACGTAGACCTTGACATCTTTGCGCCCCGCATCGGCCAGCCGGTCCTGCAATTCGTAGGCGAACATCATCTGCGCCAGCTTGCTCTGCGAATAGGCGGTGTTTGCGCCGAAACCCTCGGCCCAGTTCATGTCGTCGAACTTGATGGTCTTGAGACCCATATTGTAGCCGAGGCTGGCAACGACCACGATCCGGCCTTTGCTTGTCGTGATGCGGTCAAAAAGCAGGCCATCCAACAGAAAATGCCCGTAATGGTTGGTCCCAAGCTGACTTTCAAACCCATCAACGGTCAGCTTGCGTGTCGGCACTTGCGCGATAGCTGCGTTGTTGATCAATGCGTCGATGCGGGGCACGGTTTTAAGGACCACTTCGGCGGCCGCGCGAACGCTTTCCAGGATGGACAGGTCCATACGAATGAAGCTCACATCGGTTTTCGCACCGAACTCCCGTTTCAACTCTGCGATTGCCGCCTCGGATTTCTCGGTCGAGCGATTCAGCATCACAACTTTGGCGTTCTTTTTCAGAAGAATGCGCGAGGCTTGAAAGCCTGCGCCTGCGTTGGCGCCGGTGATGATGTAGGTCTTGCCTGACTGGTCGGCGAGGCGCTCTGGCATCCAACCTTTGGGTCCAAATGTCGTATCAGCCATTTTCTGTCTCCTGTCAGCCCAAACTGGCGTTATGAGGTGTTTTTGCTCTAGGAAACAAATAGAACCCGGTATGGCGCTAAAACAGGCCATATCCTCTCGATTACTTGCCCAATCGTCTCAACTACATTGCAAAGATGAAAACCCTCTGTCAGCTAGAGTGTATGAGCAAAGAGCAGATCAAAGACCTGATTGAGCACCATCTGTCCGAGGCAGGCCTTGTCGATACCGCATTGAAGGGCGTCCAGATTTTTCGGGTAACTGAGGCCATGCCGTGCGTCCCTGCAGTTTACGAGCCCACAGTGGTTGCGATTCTCAGTGGCACCAAGGAAGCAGTGTTGGACGGTAACCATCATGTCTATGGCAGCGACAAATACCTTCTGTGCCCAATGACCTTACCGGTGGAGGCTGGTACGCCACAGGCTTCCAAAGCGACGCCTCTGCTCGGCGTCGTGATCGCTTTGGATCCACGAATAATGCGCGCGCTCACCTTGGAGATTGAGACCACCGCAGGCGGCAACAGACAATCGTTGGCTGGTACACCGTCAGCTTTAGCGTTGGCGTCCTGGGACTTTGGTTTCACGCAGGCACTGCTGCGGCTTATCGAGTTGCTCGAAAATCCAGTTGATCTGGAGGTGCTTGGACAGGGGCGTATGCGCGAGTTGTGTTACGCGGTGCTCATGGGCGAGGCCGGTGCCGCTGCAAGAAGGGCCTTTGGCGTCGGCAACGAAATTGCGCACACAATCGACTACCTCTCGAACCACCTGAAAGAACAAGTAACCATCGACGAAATGGCCGCCCATGTCGGGATGAGCCGCGCGGTATTCCACAGGCGGTTCAAAGAAGCCACGACAATGTCTCCGATACAGTTCGTGAAATCCATGCGGCTGAACAACGCCGCCATGAAGATTGCCGAAGGAAAGACTGTTTCGGAGGCAGCCTGGGACGTGGGCTATCAAAGTTCCTCTCAATTCAGTCGCGAGTTTAAACGGATGTACGGCCAGTCGCCACGGCAATGGAGCAGCGCGGCGCGGGTGCCACAACGATTGGCATGAGGTGCTCCCGCTAGCCTTTGTTTTCGTGGCGAATGTCCGGTTTGATTGATGCAACCGTCATTGGGCGGGTTGCACCGAATGACGGCTTTCTCCGCAAAACTGACGTTCAAACAAGTTGCAGCAAACGTCTGTTGTTCGGGAAAAGCCCCAACTCGCTGCCGAGCAGCATCACGTTTGTAGAACGTGAGAAAAACGCAGAAACCGGACGTTGCAAATTCGAGGAAATCTGCAAAAAGTTCAATGCATCCGAAAAACGCCGGTACGATCACGAGAAATAGCTTCTGCTGCCACGCGTGGGCTAACCCGAAAGTGCAACATTTGAATGTCTGACAAAACGTCTCATTCTCACGGATCATCCCTTCCGGTTCTGCAGGGAGTTCTGCCTATTGTTCCGGCCAAGCTTCCGGCCGAAATCCTTGCCGGAGTGACCTTCGCGTGCCTCGCGATACCCGAGGTCATGGGCTATACAAAAATTGCAGGAACACCGGTCATTACCGGGCTGTATACGATTATGATTCCGATGACGCTTTTCGCTATATTCGGATCTTCACGCCACCTTGTTGTTGGCGCAGACTCGGCGACTGCTGCCATCACGGCATCAGCCTTGGCTGGCATGGCTGTAAGTGGTTCTTCTGAATACATGGCGCTTGCTTCGCTTTTGGCGCTGATGGCGGGTATTCTCTTGATCGCGGCCAGAGTCGTCGGTCTGGGGTTTCTGGCCGATTTCCTGTCAAGAACGGTTCTGGTCGGCTTTCTGACCGGTGTTGGTATTCAGGTCGCCTTAGGCGAGTTACCTGGGATTTTAGGCATTGAAACGAGCGGTCATGGCACGATCCAGAAACTCTCAAGCGCTTATCAGAACATCAGTCAGATCAGTTGGGCGACGTTTTTGATTGCAACCGCAGTTTTGGTCATTGTGATCGGAGCGAAACGCCTGTCCCCAAAGGTGCCTGGACCATTGATTGCTGTCATCGGGATCATCGGACTAAGTTGGTTTTTTGATTTCGAAAAAAACGGGATTGCCTTGCTAGGCCCCGTGCCGAGCGGTTTGCCTTCACTCTCTATCCCGCAGGTTAACTGGAACTGGACGACATTCAAACAGCTGCTCCCCACAGCGCTGGCGATACTCGTCGTCATCCTGGCGCAGAGTGCCGCGACATCTCGCGCCTATGCTGCGCGCTACGGGGAAAAGTTCAACGAAGATACCGATCTTGTCGGGCTTGGTATTGCCAATATTGGCGCGGCATTCAGCGCGACTTTTGTCGTCAATGGAAGTCCTACCAAGACCGAGATGGTTGCCGGTGCCGGAGGCCAAAGCCAGATAGCCCAATTGACTACGGCGCTGGTCGTGTTGTTTGTTCTCTTGTTCCTAACACAGCCTCTTGCGTTCTTGCCTGAGGCTGTGCTGTCCGCCGTCGTATTCCTGATTGGTCTGAAGCTGATAGACCTGCGCGGATTGCGAGAAATCTTCGTTCAAGCGCCTACTGAGTTCGGGATAGCAATGGGCACGGCAGCGGTGGTTGTAGCCACCGGAGTCGAACAAGGCATCATTTTTGCGATGGTTCTTTCGCTGATCGATCATACGCGTAAAGGATATAGGCCCAAGAATTCCATCATCACCAAAATGCCAGACGGGGAATGGCTGGCACGACCACTCGACAAACCCGAGCAATTCGAACCTGGGCTCATTGTTTACCGCTTTTCACACGGAATGTACTATGCAAACGCGCAGCGATTTGCGAATGAGGTTATCGAGGTCGTCGCCGTGATCGAAGAAAAGACCCACTGGTTCTGTATCGACGCTTCTGCAATTGACGACATCGATTACACCGCCGGGAGTGTTCTGAAAGCAACCATTCAAACACTCCACGATCGTGGCACTAAGGTCGTGTTTCTCTTCGCCGAACCATCGATAGAGGCAGAACTCGAACGTTATGGAATAGCCAATCTTGTCTCGAAGAAGTTCTTTTTTCGAAAGGGTAACGATATGATCGAGGCCTACGAAGTCGAAAGAGCGCGTAGCTGAATTCATTCCAACTAACGCGCGCGCCATCTAGCGCCAAAAAAGCGTAAGATTGCGCATCCGTGACGAATGTCTGGAAAGCGGGTTGCAATCGTGGCATTCGAACACAGTGCTTAAGGTCGGTTTTGAGCCCAAAGCAAACCGTTGTCAATCTAGTGCCCGCGCCTCAAAACGCGCCACAACGAGTGTTTGCCAAAAGCCTATTGCAATTGAGCGCTAGGTGGTGATTGCAAAAGAAAAGACCTCTAAGTCTTCATCAAAACCCCGCAAAGAATGCCGCCCCAATTTTTGCGGCTCGTCAGATACCAAGTTCACAAAATCGCCCGTTGCCAAAAGCCGCGCGTCCAGTTTTCGCGTCAGGCCTTCTAACCTGCTGACAATCGCGACTGATGTGCCAGTTACCGTAAAATCCAAGCGCCTTTCGGTGCCAACATTCCCGTAGACAGCGGCGCCCGTGTGCAAACCAACCCCAAACTCAGCACGGTCTGATGGATCAAGTTCTTCATTCCTTTGAAACGCTTCACGCGCTGCGGACAGGGCTGCTTCGCACATGTCCTCAGGTAGTCTTCGTTGACCATCAAATGGAAAGATCGCAAGCAACCCATCACCAACGAATTTGAGAATCTCTCCGCCGTGATCGTGTACCGCCCCACCAACACAATCGAAGAATTGGTTAACCGTCGCGACATATTTTTCCGATGACAAGCGCTGGCTCAAAGCCGTAGAGCCGCGCATATCACTGAACAAGAGAGCACAGTCAATTCTGCTGACATCTCCCCGGGCTATTTGACCGTTAAGTACGGATCGACCGGACACTTTGCCTAGATAGACCTCCATCAATTCAGCCGCCAAGAACTGCTCCGACAATACACGCGCTGCACCAAGCAAAGGTAAAGATAGCCGCGACAGACCATCTACCTCACGGTCCGTGAAGCCAGAACGACGCTTTGTAGCAAAAGAAACAGACGCGCCCAGAGCCCACTCCATCTCTCCGTCAAAGACAACAGTACGATTGCCGAATGGCGCACTGAATACGACATAATCGGTGACACCTGCTTCAGCGAGTTTTCGGAATAGCGGAAATTTGTCGCGGGTCGCTTGGTCAGTCAGATTTGCACGCATGAAAGGAAACTTGATTGTTCCGTTCGAAAGTCCGTCGGCCAAGTCCCATACTTCCTTACTAAAGTGCTGTTTGGCAATCTCATTGGCCAATTTCGAATTCTCTCCGAAGGGTGCTTTGTCGAAGAGATCAGCCGTTACTGAACTGCGTGGAAGAACCGTCCATTCAATACGATGGTTCGAAACATCCCACGTTGCATCGAGCAATCCGATTACAGGGTGCATCATCAGGCGGCCCAACGAAACACGTGTGACCGGCACGCCACCATCGATCAGCCTGAGACTTAACTGCTCGACTAGTCCACCAAGATCAGCATCAAAAAAGGCCAGCTTTTGCAGCCAATCTGCAATGCGGTCGAAAACATCCGCCATACCTTACACCTCCGCCACCATCTTGTTACAGCCGGAGGCTCGTGTCATTCGGTTTGTCTTCGAACTCTCAATTCTCTAACAATGAGATCGCAAATTCTTTTGCGCGTTCGCTCTCAGTATTCAGGCGATCGTCAGCATCAGAGCCCAATTTGAGTTTTGCTGCTTTTCGTCACAAAGTCCGGTGTTTGTTTTTAGGCAATTCAAATAGGAAAGGCAAAAAAGTGAAATTCATAAAATTGTACTCAGACGCCCAAGGCGAAAGCCATTGGAAAGACATCTAAGTTGAACTTGAGGAGCAAGCATTCGCGCCGCCTGCGAAAGCAATCGAGAGGTCTTGTCAGATTAACTTTGCTTGAGCGGGGCAGGGCGGTTGCTTAGCTTTTGTTCATGACCAGACCTGCCTCTTTCAAGTATTTCAAGACCAGCCCCGAGATCATCCGCTTGGCGGTGATGCTGTACATCCGTTTCCCTCTCTCGCTTCGGAATGTCGAAGATCTGCTGCTTGAGCGAGGCATCGACGTGAGCCACGAAACAGTCCGATATTGGTGGAACAGGTTTGGCCCTATGTTTGCTGCTGAGATCAGGCGGAAGCGTGTGCAGCAACTACGCGCGTTCTCTAAATGGAAGTGGCACGTGGACGAGGTTTTCGTGAAGGTGAATGGCAAGCGGCATTACCTTTGGCGGGCGGTGGATCATGAAGACGAGGTGTTGGAAACCGTAGTCACCAAACGCCGAAACACAGCTGCAGCACTGAAATTCCTCAAGAAATTGATGAAGCGAAACGGTAAAGCGGAAACCGTCGTCACGGATCGGTTCGCATCGTATCGTGCCGCTTTCAGAGAGCTTGGTTCTGCCAAAAAACAGCAGACGGGCAGGTGGCTCAACAACCGCGCAGAGAATTTACACCTTCCTTTCCGACGACGCGAACGCGCGATGCAGCGTTTCAGGCGCATGCGAAGTTTACAGAAATTCGCTGCTGTCCTTGAGGTGACAAAGGACGGTCCAGAGCTGCCGCTTATTGGTTTTTCAGATCATACATGTGTTCAAATTGCATCATATAAAAGGCCATTCAGAAGTTTGTTAACACATCGTTAATTGGAACATCAAAAAGCCATCATTTTTTTGCCTCTGACATGTGCGCGGAGAGTTCCGCGCAAAAAAACGGTAGTGGTTTCCAAACCACCCTTAAGTGGTGAACAAGATGTTTCGAGTATGCGGTTTGAACCGTAAAGCGCGCCGTCATGCGGCGGCGCTTTCCAAAGCACAGCCCAATAACAACCATCGGGTTAGACCTACCTTATTTTGCGTCTTCGCGGTTCCGGTTGCGGCCGGTTCAATAGGTTTGGGGGCAATGATCGGAGTGGCAACTCCTTTAAGTGCGCAAACGGTTGTTCCTCCGTCAAACGGTCCGTGCACTGTTGCGGGTGACGTCGCCACCTGCACGGGAGATGTTTCGTCGGGTGTCCAGGCAAGCGGACCCACAATCGAAACGCTCAATATCAATAGTGTTACTGCACCTGGAATTGCACCTGGCGGTGGAACCGACGGCGTTGCCTTTGCCACACCATCAGGGAACGCAACCCTTAGTATCCAGACGAATGGAACCGGCGGCATTGTCACCACGGGCAATGGCGCGGATGGGATTGTTGTAGATGCAAACGGCGCCGGGGAAGTTTCGATCACTTCGACCGGCGACATTGCAACAAACGGACGGCGTTCCTTTGGTATTCGATCCGAACTTGAGGGTGACGGCACCGTTTCGGTGAACTCGACTGGCAACGTTACAACATCCGGACGCAGCCGAAGCGTTGGAATCGGCGTCACTCAACAAGGTGGTGATGGCAACGTGTCAGTAGTATCAGATGGTCGGATCAACACATCGGGCAGCCGTTCAGACGGAATTAACGCCAATCAAGACGGTGGAGACGGCGCGGTATCGGTCAACTCAGTGGGCGACATCAGCACAGCTGGAAGTCGGTCTACAGGCATCACCGCTCTTCAGAGTGGTGGCGAAGGGGATGTCTCGGTGGTGTCGGATGGCAATATCTCGACGGAAGCTAACAACTCTGGCGGGATAGTTGGACAGCAAAGCGATGACGATGGCGATATCGCGATCCAATCGACGGGAAATATCACAACAGAAGGCAACAACTCGAATGCCATCTTGGCGCGCCAAAATGGCGGCGAGGGGAATATTACCGTTGAATCCGAGGGCGACCTCTCGACTACCCGTAGAAACGCCCGCGGGATATTTGCCCGGCAAGACAACGACGATGGATTTATAACAATCCGTTCGACCGGAAACATCACGACGGCCGGGAATAACGCTGATGGTATCTTGGCGCGTCAAAATGGCGGCGACGGGGATATCACCGTAGAATCCGAGGGCGACCTCTCGACTACCGGAAACAACGCCCGAGGGATCTTTGCCCGGCAAGACGACGGCGACGGCTCTATCACAATCCGTTCGTCCGGAGACATCACGACGGCCGGGAACAATGCGGATGGCATATTTGCCCGCCAAAGGGGCGGAGAGGGAGATATCAATGTCACCTCGTCGGGCGACATTTCGTCCGCACGGGACGGCATCCGTGCGTTTGTGACCAATGACGGCGATATTTCCATAACGAACCGAGGCGATGTCAGAGGTGAAGCAGCAGGCGACGGCATCAACGCAACGGTAAATGGCGTGGGTGACGTCGTCATCGACAGCTCCGGGAATGTTACCGGCAGGGATTATGGGGTCTACGGTGCAGCCAATGGAACGGGCAACGTAACGATCACCTCTAACGGCAACATTTCGGCTGATGAAGAACATGCGATCTTCGCAAACGCAGAGGACGGGAATGTAACCGTCGATGCGACGGGCGATATTGAATCCCGCGACAGTGATGCGATTGATGTGGAAACCGGCAGCCCCGGAGGCGTGATCGACGTGATAGTGGCGGGCAATATCTCTGGCAGCGCTATTGGCATTGACGCAGACGCCGAGGATTCCGGCGATATCAGTATTCAGGTCACGGGCAATATTCGCGCTGGTTCGGATGACGGTATCGAGGCTGAAGTTGATGGAGACGGCAACATCTCGATCACGATGAATGGCGATATCGATGCAAACGAAAACGGGATCCGCAGTTTTGTGGCCGGTGACGGAAACATCTCGGTTGAAACGTCTGGTGATATAGCGGCTGATAGCTTTGACGGCATCAATGCGGAAATTGACGGAAGCGGTGATATTGCCATTTCGGCAACCGGCACCATCGATGCCGAAGTTGACGGAATCTTTGCCCACGTGACCGACAACGGAAACATACGCATTACAAATTCCGCATCCATAACCGCCAGAAACGACGAGGGAATTGACGCCGAAATCTTCGGAGACGGAGATGTCTTCATAGAAAACTCGGGTCAGGTAACCTCTCGCGAAGACGATGCGATTGAAGTGGATGTCGAAGGAAGTGGCGACGTCAGCATTGAAAACTCTGCCCAGCTTACCGCCGATTCCGACGCGATCGACATTGAGCTAAACGGTGATGGCAACGCGAGGGTCACCAATAGCGGGGCGTTGCGTTCACTGGACAATAACGGGATCGAAGTGGACGTAGATGGAATGGGTTCGATCACCATTTTGAACACAGGAAATATTGATGCGTTCGAATACGGTATCGAAGTCGAAGATCGTGACAACAATGCCGCCGCAACCATCACAAACTCGGCTCGTATCACCGGTCGTGACGGCTTTTCCATCGTATTCGGCGGGGACGGGAACGACACGTTGACGCTCGAACCCGGCTCAGCCCTGACCGGTTCGGTCGATTTCGGCAATGGCAATGATGGCATGGGGGGCACGAACCCGAATGACATTGACACGCTGAATTTTGCGCCCGGGGTGAATGCGGTTGTCAACTTTGCCGATGCATCGGGTGGCGATAATGAACTTGCGTCCGCCCCCGAAGTCGTCAATTTCGATGGTGCAGGCGTTTTGGTCAACAATGGCCTTACGGCGGTTTCGGTGGATACAACGGGATTTGTGGCCCAAGGCACCTTTATCAGCGATCTGACCGAAGCAGTGTTCAATACGATTGAAACCGCCAGTCCCTATGACTTTGGCTCATCCGAGGGTCAGGTCAGCAGGAACCGGAGTGCATTCGGGTATGCCGAACAGGATGGTGGTCCCTATGTTTGGGGTTCAGCCTTCGGTGGAGATCGAGATGTTGACGAAGAGGGTTCAAATCTTGGTTTCAGCCATAGAATGTACGGTTTTGTAGTTGGTGCTGAAACGAATGAGTTCATCGGAAACAGCGATTTTGGTGTTCTTGTTGGCTACGACGATAGCCGCATCTCGCTGGATCAGGATGCAGGTGATACTGATATCAAGTCATATTTTGGCGGCGTTTACCTCGAAAGGGACTACGGACATTATCGCATCAACGCAGCTCTCCTTGCTGGCATAACCGACAATGAAGTGACTCGAAACGTTGATGGCGGCGAAGCGCAAGGCGATTTTGATGGGACGTTCGTTGCTCCATCGCTTTCGATCTCGGCCCCCATCAACGCTTTGCCAATACCTGCCTTCTTCAGTGCTCGCGCAAGCTATGTATTTCTGAAACTTGACGAGTATACCGAAACAGGAACCGCGTTTCCTCTAACGGTCGAAGATCGGAACGTTTCAGTCTTCAACACGCGGGCGCAATTGAACTTGCCCCGCCTCTATGAGGGTGCAAATGGATCGAGCACCTACCTGAACTGGGCAGTCGGAATTGACGCAACTCTCGATGCAGGGTCCGACGATGTAGACGCGATCGTAGCGGCGACGCCCTTTTCTTTCGTAGCGTCCACAGAAGATGCAGCTGCTGGGTTTCTTGGCTTTACGCTTGAACATATTTCTGCAGATGGAAATAGGTCGGTAGGCTTCAGCGGTGAATTTCAATCAACCTTTGGTGGTGGATCCAGTATTGTTGGAGAACTCACAGCTTCCATAAGGTTTTGAACCTATGGAGGGCTTCTCACTTGGTCGATTGTTGTTGCCGAAAAGCCTTTTCAATCGGGCTAGCTTCCCTACCATGGGAGCGCCCGTTTCGTTTCGTCAGGCGTGACCAAGAGGGTCTTGTCAGAAGAACTTTGCTTGAGCGGGGCAGGGCGGATGCATAGCTTTTGCATATGACCAAACCTGCCTCTTTCAAGTACTTAAAAACTAGCTCCGAGATCATCCGCCTTGCGGTGATGCTGTACATCCGTTTTCCTCTTTCGCTTCGGAATGTCTAAGATCTGCTGCACGAGCGAGGCATCGACGTGAGTCACGAAACTGTCCGGTATTGGTGGAATAGGTTTGGGCCGGTGTTTGCCGCTGAGATCCGAAGAAAGCGTGTTCAGCAGCTGCACGCGTTCTCCAAATGGAAGTGGCACATGGGCGAGGTTTTCGTGAAGGTGAATGGCAAGCGGCACTATCTTTGGCGGGCTGTCGATCATGAAGGCGAGGTACTGGAAGCCGTCGTCACCAAACGCCGAAACAAGGCTGCAGCACTGAAATTCCTCAGGAAATTGGTGAAGCGGCACGGTTGCGCCGAAGAGATCGTCACAGACCGTTTCGCATCGTACAAGGCGGCGCTCAGAGATTTGGGTGCTCTCGAAAAACAACAAACGGGCCGTTGGCTCAACAACCGCGTCGAGAATTCGCATTTGCCGTTTCGACGAAGAGAACGTGCGATGCAGCGTTTCAGGCGAATGCGAAGTTTACAGAAATTCGCCGCCGTCTATTCCTCCGTCTACAACCACTTCGACCAGGAAAGATCGCTGACCAGCAGAGGCTCCTTCAAGCTGTCGCGCACCGCCGCTCTTGCAGAGTGGCGTCAGCTTTGTTCCGGATAGGCTCGCGGATTCCGCGGTAGACTGAGACTGGTTAGAATTCGTCTGACAGCACCTGAAATTCGTCCACCGGAGCGAGTGCGTCGTGCGCAATCGGTGGTGTCAGATCCTGCGCCGCGCAGCCGTCAGAGATGCGTTTAAGCAGATGTCTTGAATGATAGTGTTGGGCTACCTCTTGCAGGTTCGTCATGACATAGCCTCCCCAAAAGTGATGATGGCAGGATATATCAGCAGGGACAATATGTCCGCTTACCACCCAGACTTGAGCGCGTGGCTTAGGTTGCTTCAAGGGGGTGCGTCTTCAGGCGCCAGGATCGTCATGCCAGCCTTTTCCGCCACCGCCATGATCGCCGGAATGTCGGGTGGCCCATCCGGTGCAGGAATATCCGTTGTGCCGTCCGGCATTGCTTCGCCCGCTTCGGTGAAGAATGTATCATGCATAGCTCCCGGAGCGTTGATGCATAGCAAGCGACCTGGAGTTTGCCCAATACAAGTAAACGCGTGCACCGCGCCATCTGGGACTTTCACGAAATCGCCACTGCTTACCTTTTTTGTCTCGCCGTTTAGGAAAAACTCAAACTCGCCTTCGAGCACATAAAAACTCTCATCTTCGCCAGCGTGATGATTGGGGGGGCGCCTGCACCTGGGGCGGTCTTGATTTCAACGATTGTACAGCGATCTCCGGTTTCGGCTGGAAATGCATGGAATTTCAGAAGGTTACCAAGAAGGTGATATGTGCGAGGGCGAGATTGCGTCATTTCAACGACTCCCTTTACTTCGATGAATGCACCTTTATGATACACATATCTCATCATGAGACAAGTGTATCATTAAGGGATATCGGTGTGGCCCCTCGAACCAATCAAATGAACAGGACCAGAGAGGCGTTGCTGACGGCGGCACGTGAGCTTATGTCAGAGGGGGAAAATGTGACGCTTGCCAAAGTCGCAGAGCGCGCGAAAACCGGTCGGGCAACGGTATACCGGTACTTCTCCGATCCCGGCGTGTTGGCGCTCGACGCGACTCTCGACATAGAGGTGATGCCGACCGCAGAATTGCTGGAAGGACTTGAGGATGTACGCGGCCGTGTGCACGCGGTTGCGCGCTACTATCTGGATTTCTCACGCAAACATGAGGCTTTCTTTCGCCAGTTTCTAGCTGAATCGCTCAAGGCATCACTGCAAGACGGCACTGTCAATATGCGTGGAGCGAGAAGGGTCGCGGCATTTGGAGAGGCCCTTGAACCCGTTTGCAGCTCGATGAAACTAAGCGATTACGAAGATCTGACACTACGTTTGGCCATGACAACAGGCATAGAGCAGTTTGTGATATTGGAAGATATTCTGCGCGTAGATCAGCAAAAGGGGTACCGGCTACAAGAAGATCTCGTGGACGCTCTGCTTAACCAGTACCTTCCGAAAGTGTGAAACGCACCAGCAACGCAATTTCGGTTAGATGGGCGCTTTTCAGCTGTGCAGAGGCTCAGCTAAACGTGTTGCAATGCAGCGAACGACAGCTATGTCCGCGAAGCGGTCATTCGGACGGAACGCAGCGCACGACCGCGTTGAGCCCGAAGCGGAAGTTCAACTGACCTTTGGTCGCTGACGTATTCTCCGTATAGCGAACTCGGCTAGAGCAACTCGGTTCGGTCGAGACTAAACAGGTCTATCGCCTTTCACGGTCACACGTCGCCCTTTTCGCTCTGCGGGCCAATAGTCCCAGATAGCGCGATGCATACAACACCGGTTGTCCCAAAAGGCCATGTCGTTAAGCGACCACCTGAACCGGATTTGATAGTTGATTTGCTCTGCATGCTCGAAAAGCATGTTGAGGATCGCGTCGCTTTCCTTATCCGAAATGCCCAAAATCTTTGTTGTAAATGTCCGGTTCACAAACAGCGATTTCCGGCCCGTTTCCGGATGAGTCCTAACGATTGGATGAACCGCTTCGGGGCAATCAATTTCGCTGTCTTTTTGTCCCCGGTCGCTATAGCGGCCTTTATAGATATGCTCTGAACTATGAAGCGCAGACAATCCGTTGATCATATTTTTTATCGGCTCAGAAAGATCGTCGTAGGCCGCATACATATCACTGAACATGGTGTCCCCGCCGCAGGGAGGGGCGATATGGATTTGTAGCATAGTTCCAAGGGGCGGCGTCTCGTCGCAAGAGACGTCAGAGTGCCAGAACTCACCGTTTGCGACCTTGGAATTCTTGGTTGCATGGATTTCGAATATTTCTGGATATCCTTCCATCGTTGGGGCTGCGGGGTGCGCATGAAGCGGTCCAAAACGTTTCCCAAATTCGATGTGCTGTATAGGCGGTATTTCCTTCTGCTCTTTGAAGAACAGCACCTGGTAGGTGTGAAAGGCGTCGCAGATCTCCGCAAACTGATCGTCAGGCACAGGCTGGCTCAAATCTACTCCATAGATCTCGGCGCCAAGGTTTGGAGCGAAGGGTTTGGCAACGATGGAAGTGTAGGCGTTGGATTTGGGAGCAACCATAAGCACCTCTGGGTTTGGTTTCGTTGGGCATGCTATGCGCAAGTTACACACCAACAAAAATGAACAAAAACGAAATTTCTTTGACTAATTGGTGAAAAACTTTCACATATCGATCACGGATTAGGCGGTAGCGAGGTTACCGGAATGAGCATTCGGTCACTGCGAACTCTAATAGCAGTTCATCGACATGGTAGCTTCCGTGCCGCGTCAGAGGCGGAGCATCTAACTCCGTCTGCGGTCAGTCACCAGATGCGGAATCTAGAGGTCACGTTGGGGCTCGAATTATTTGACCGATCAGCCAAATCGCCCAAACTTACTCATACCGGGCTAACGTTCGTCGGAGAGGCTGCTGCGGTGGTGGCCGCATATGATGGTTTGGCGGAAAGGGTGAAGTCGAACAACGAACTCTCTGGTGAAATAACTTTGGGTGCCGTTCCAACGACCCTGATTGGACTGGTGCCGATTGCGCTAGCGAGGCTAAAGTCCGTGCATCCGGATATCCATGTACGGATTGTGCCAGGTTTGACTAATCAGCTTTTGCTACAGTTAGACCGCGGGCAGATTCAAGCGGCGATCATTTCCCGACCAGATGTTCTGCCAAGCACGCTGGAATTCTCTGAAATTGTATCCGAAAAACTGGTCCTACTTGTCTCGGAAAACACCCCAGATTTACCTCCGAAAGAACTGCTTGGTGAGTCACCGTTTATTCGTTTTACGCGTGATGCCGTTGTAGGAAGGCAAATCGAGACTTGGCTGCAAAGAAAGGGCATTGAAGTCAAAGACGCCATGGAACTGGAGAGCCTCGAAGCAATCTCAAGTATGGTGGCCGCTGAACTTGGAGTATCAATCATCCCTGACAGCCGCTTAGCTGCATATGACCACTTGCGTCTTAAAAGGATCCCCCTTGAACAGAACGGACCTAAGCGCATTGTTGGTTTGGCAAGTATGACCGCATCGCCTCACACTAAAATGATCGACGCAGTTACTGCGGCGCTATTGGAAGCAGCAGATAGCCAACGGGTTTATTCGTGAGTTGGCACTCCATTTGATATCCACAAGATTTTTTTGAACGCTTGAACTAAGAAAACTGGAAGTCAAAATTGGGCTTGGGCCAGTCACTGGCATGCAATTTGGAGAAAAACAGCTTTGAGCCTATAGAGAGCACTCATTCGATGTCGTTGTGCCGTTTTGCAAAGTATCTCTGACACTGGCCACAAGTTAAATTCAGAGATGTAGAGGCAACGTACGGCCGGAAGAACAGCATTGACGCTCTTAATTTGTAGTCTATTTCGCTGGTTACCCTTGCAAAAAGCAGACTGCCTTTGTGATCTAACATTTTAACTTTACGGTCATTTGCGGTCCAAGAGTAAGGTACCCACGTTGCTGGTTCGTCGGTAGTGAGTGACGTCGCGCCAGTTTAGTCTGTACGGCTTTAAACGCTGTCTGAGTGGGGCCTCGCGTGCGCCAAACTATCTCCAACTCGGCCTCGCGAGGTTTCAGACGCCGCTTGAGTGGGCCCCGATGGAACCTTGCACCAGCCATCCGACCAATGCTGACGAATGACTGCTTCGAGCCCTAAGTTCAAATTTCTGCACCGTGCATTAATGCCGGGAGTGCAGAAGAAAGCTGTCGTCGAGTGTTCTATTCAAGCCGCACCTTCTTCACTTTTTGGGTTGTGCTTTTGCTCCCAAGGTGTGTCTCATACAAATTGTAGTGTGATCATTGGATCTTAGCCGTGTTCGACGCGTCGACATACCTCGCGATAACATCGATTGCAGTCATCGGCACTGTTCACGTCTTCTGCGTGTCTTTTTACCGGAGATTCCCCGCCCTAGCAGGCTGGCTTTCTGATTTTTCATCTGGGATTGGACTTGGCTATGCTTTCCTTTTCTTACTGCCAAAAATCGGTGAATTGTCGGCCGATTTGGCTGCAAATGGGAAATGGGAAATGGGAAAACTCGCTATTCGGTTATTCGCTCCTAGGATTTCTCATTTATTACTTGCTGGAAGCCAGTCGCCACACGGGGGCCGATAACAGGTTGTCGCTTGGCTTGGACACTGTGGCACTTGGAACCTATAACTGCTTGCTTGCCATTACCGTCATGCAAACGACGGGAACATCACCTGAGCTGTACGCTGTTGGAACGTTGGCCTATTCACTGCATTTGTTTGGGGTGAATATCTTTCTCTAAAAGACCCACCCCGGACAAATGTCTGGATGGTTAAGCGCATACTTTGTCGCGTCGCTTGCAGTCGGCATATTGATCGGTCTCAACGCAGACAAAAGTAGCATGATCTATTCAATTGCGACTGGGGTAACAGGGGGTGTGATAATAGCCCTGTCGCTTCGGGTTAAACTACCCAGCCTTTCGGCAGTGAATACAAAAGCTCTGTTGATTGGTGTGGTGTTTGCTGCGGTCGCAGTCGAGGTCACCCGGTACTAACCCGACGACATTGTTAAGTCTTTAAGTAGTATAAGCCGAGCCATTTGGATCAGCTTACTAGATTAAGATAATCTGAAATTCATTTGCTCATAGTCTCTGCAATGCCGATTGGAGCGAAGTCCATCCCGAATACACCAATTGGCCAAAGGGTGAAGAATTCGACAGCTACGTCTATTTGCTTGAAGCAGCAGCCCAAGGTACAGGTCTGGCGCTCGGCTGGCGTGTGTTTGTTGATCTTTATGTTGTTCTGGGTGAGCTCGTTGAGATCGACGGCGACTGGCACAGAAGCGGGACGTCCATCGTCGCTCGCGCGACACGCACTTGACAAAATCACTCTGCTCTTTCGAATTGTCTGGCGCTCTTTGAAGACTTAACCGGCGGATGAAGCTGGAAGCCACAGAATGGCAGCATAACCCATCGGCAGTAAGACGCGTTGGTCTTTTTTTGTCGCGCAATGCAAAGCTTAGTTGCGAAAGGTTGGATATGGCTGCCCTCCGACACTCAAGACTAAGGGTGGCCAAACCTATTGGAGCAATCCGCTAGTCCGCTTTGAGAATGCTGTAGTGCAGTACCGCAGAGTGGGATGGGCGTAGGCTTAGAGCCGTCCGTGCGAACGGACCAAGTGTCTATATTTCGCTAGCTACAGCGATAGCTAGAGCGTCCTCAAGTTCGACGCCCAGATATCTAACCGTGCCGTCCATTTTCATGTGCCCAAGAAGCAACTGCACGGCGCGCAGGTTGCACGTCTACTTGTAGGTCTGGATAACTTTCGTTCGTCGCATCGAATGCGTGCCGTATACGCTTGCTTCTAGGCGGATGGAAGTGACCGATTCCCTACGATCCGCGTGTATTGACGTGTCGAAATGTGCAAACGCTCATGAAGGCGGCCCGGCCAAAGATACTCCTAGCCAGTCGTGAGTTCATCTTCCATCCACTTTTCGATTGAAGCACGCGTACACTCATAAGTCTCGAAGGGGACCTGTTTTTGAATTTTGCTTTGCAGGACGGAGGCGCGTTCTTTGATTTACCCTGATACCATCACGCCGACGACCTTCATCTTCACAAGATCGCAGCCGCGAAGTTTACTGTCGATTGCCATATTAAACAGACCGAGGTCGCGATAGTTCTTTTCCAGTTCCAGCCGAAGTCGGATCGCCCAGACGTGCTTTGGCTTCATCGTTTGTTTCTGGCCAACGATACGTCCATCGTTCCAAGCTAGGCGAAGCGTGCAAATGGTCGGTAAGTTTCGTGTTACCATGCTGATCCTCCGATCCGCCATGCCCTCCCAAAGCAACAACCCGACGTTGACCGACGCACTCTATGATAACATGCTGCGCCACTTCCGAGGTCTGGAGAATGCCCCTACCGGCCTTTGGTTACCCTTCGGGTTATTGCTTTTGCAGCAGCCGCTAGCGTCGCATCCAGGCATTCACAGCCTTGCGTCTGATGGTTTCTTCGCGGACGAAGCAGCCATACCATCCAGGCGAAAGCAATGCGGTTCGCATCTTGAGAGCAATTCTGATTTTGCCTCGAACATAAAAAGTGAATTAGTGGCCGCGTCGCAGCTTTAAAGGCTTGGGCATTTATACCAACTACACGCCGAGATGCCGCTGGCTGATTTTACTATCCAGATCGTCCATTGCGCCTGACCAGACCGATCTGCCTCGCTCAAGGATGGCCGCTCGATCACAAACTGCTCGCAACTCGCTAAGCGATTTGTCGATTACCAGAATTGAAAGACCAGATTCCCGTTTCAGTTGCTCCACAGTCGCCCAGATTTCTCGCCTGATATTTGGTGCGAGCCCTTCCGTAGCCTCATCCAATATGAGCAAGCGTGGATTGGTGACTAAAGCGCGCCCGATGACCAGCATTTGCTGCTCACCGCCTGACAATGAGCCCGCAAGCTGATCGGCGCGTTCGCTGAGACGCGGGAAAAGCGCAACGACCTTTTCGATGTCCCAATGGCCGGGACGGGACACAGCTAAGAGGTTCTCACGCACTGTCAGATCGCGAAATACGCGGCGGCCTTCTGGGACAAGACCAATGCCCAAACTTGCCACTTGGTGGCTCGACAGTCTGCGAATGTCGGTGCCGGCAAACACCATCGAGCCTTTGCTTCCGATCATTCTGCAAATGGCGCGAACGGTGGTTGTCTTGCCCATGCCATTGCGCCCCATAAGGGCGACGACTTGGCCCGCATCGATCGTCAGATCAACGCCAAAGAGGGCTTGGCTTTTCCCATAACTTGCGACTAGGCCGGAGATGGAAAGAAGGTTCATAGGTTCTCTCCAAGATAGGCGCTCTGAACTATTGGATTTTTGCGAATATCTTCGACTGATCCGGTGGCAATCACACGCCCGTAATCAAGAACTGTTATTCGGTCAGCCAATTTGAAGACGACATCCATGTCGTGTTCCACAAGCAGGATCGGGGCCTGATTTCGCAAGTCGCTCAGCAGGTTCGTGAGCAGCTTCGTGCCTTCCGCGCTTAAACCGGCCATTGGCTCGTCTAGTATGAACACCTTCGGTTCAAGGGTCAGCGCAACTGCGAGTTCCAGTTGGCGGCGCTGACCATGGCTGAGTTCGCCAGTTCGCTTGTCTGCAAAGTCGATCAGGTCAACGCGACGCAATGCATTCTCTGCGTGATCGCGCAGGTTTTTGTCGCCAAGAACGGGTAGGAAGAATTGCCAGGGTCGGCCTTTGGCCCCAAGCCCGCCCAGCATGGCATTCTGCAAGACGGTGTCCTCTGACGCTAGAGCAGAAATCTGGAAGGTGCGTCCGAGCCCGAGCCTTGCCCGGTTTTTAGTGGTCTCGTGAGTGATATCCATACCCTGAAGGCGAACCGAGCCTGCGTCAGACTTCAGACCGCCGCAGATCTGAGCGATGAGCGTCGATTTACCAGCCCCGTTTGGGCCGATCACGGCGTGAACTTCGCGGGGCCTCACGTCCAATGTCACGTCGTCATTTGCCATCAGGGCGCCAAAGCGTCGAGTGAGACGTTCAACTTCCAACACGGGCCGCATCATCGGTCAGACCTTCCCGTAAAGACGCCGTACAGGCCACCGCGGGCGAAAAGGACGACCACCAACAAAAGCAAACCAAGAAAGAATAGGAAATATTCGCTAATGCCTCCAAGCGCGTGCTCGAGTACGACGAACAGAGTCGCGCCTGCGACCGGTCCGAACGTCCGGCCCAGCCCTCCGAGGATTATGAAAACGATCAGTTCACCTGACATCTGCCAGCTGAACATCGTGGGACTGACGAAGCGATTAAGATCAGCAAAAAGCGCCCCCGCCAGCCCACAGATCATGCCGGAAATCACCAATGCGATGAGTCTCAGCCGAAACGGATCAAGCCCGACCGCCTCCACCCGCTCGGGACTTTGCCGCGCTGCGTTTAACGCAAGCCCGAAGGGCGATTTTACGAGCCGCACGTTTAGCCAAAGAACTAGGCTCAGAATTGAAAAACAGATCCCGAAGAACTGTATGGGATCAAGCGTGTTCATACCCGGGAACGAATTTCGAATGTAGATGGAAAGGCCGTCTTCTCCGCCATAGGCAGGCCAACTGATTGCGAAGAAAAAAAACATCTGTCCGAAGGCAAGCGTGATCATGATGAAATACACGCCGGAAGTTCGAAGCGACAGAAGCCCGATTATAAAGGCGGCAACACCTGAAAACAGTATTGCCACCAACCAGATCACAGGCATGAGCTTGGTTCCAGAAATCGTAAACGGCCATTCCATCAATGGCGAATACGTCTGAGCGTGAAACGCCAGAATACCCATCGCATAGCCGCCAATCCCAAAGAAGACCGCGTGCCCGAGGCTCACGAGCCCTCCAAGCCCAAGCGCGATATTGAGACCAACCGCGGCCAGAGCGAAGATGACCGCGCGGGTCGCCAACGTAATTGTGAAGGGTTCGTCCGAGACCCAAGCCCAAAGCGGCACACAAAGAAGCAGGCTTATGAGAATGGCGTTTAGTGCTTTTTCCGGGATCATGCGCGCGCCCCAAACAGCCCGGTGGGTCTCCAGATCAGCACGCCAGCCATAAGAACGTAAATTGACATCGAAGCCAATGCCGACCCTGTCGACGTCGCAACATCTGGTGCCACGAACAGTTTGAACAATTCCGGCAGAAAGATGCCGCCCAGGGTATCGGTCAAACCAACCAGCAAACTGCCGATAAGCGCCCCCCGAATGGACCCGATGCCCCCGATTACTATCACGACGAAAGCGAGGATCAGGATCGGCTCACCCATTCCGATCTGGACCGACTGGATAGCACCTACAAGTGCTCCCGCCAATCCGGCGAGCGCTGCTCCGAGCGCGAAGACAAACGTGTACAAGCTGCCAATATCAACGCCGAGTGCTGCAATCATTTCGCGGTCATTTTCTCCGGCCCGAATCTGAATGCCAATGCGGGTCCGTGAGATGAAGAGCCACAGCCCAACCGCCACCAAAAGCCCTACAAGGATGAGTACGAGGCGATAGAGCGGGTACTGAATGCCGCCTGGCAATGAAACGGGACCGGACAGATAGCTCGGAATATCGAGAAACAGCGGGAATGAACCGAAGATCCATCGCGTACCCTCGGAGAAAATCAGTATCAGCGCAAAAGTCGCAAGCACTTGCTCGAGGTGATCGCGGGCATAGAGCCGACGAATGACTGCCAATTCGACGATGACCCCGGCCATAGCCGCCGCTGCAATGGCAGCTGCAACAGCCGCCAAGAACGACCCCGTCGCCGCAGCGGCCGCCGCAGCCGCAAAAGCGCCGACCATGTAGAGCGATCCATGTGCAAGATTTATTAGGCCCATCACGCCGAAGATAAGCGTCAGGCCTGCTGCCATGAGAAAGAGCATGAAGCCGAACTGTATTCCGTTCAGAATCTGCTCGGCGATAAGGATTAAAGTCACGGTTCGAGCAAAAACGGGCCGCCGCCATTTAGTTGGGGGCGGCCCTCCGATTACATTTTACAATCTGCCGCGTAGGCGTCCGAGTGGTTTTCCAACGCCACACCAATGATCTGGTTGGTGAATACATCCCCTTCCTGAATGACTTCGCGCGCGTAGATAGTCTGAATTGGATGGTGGTTTGGACCAAACGCAAAGTCGCCACGCGTGCTGTCGAATTCGGCCGCGCGCAATGCATCTCTGAACGCGTCTTGATCCGAGACGTCAGCCGATCCGAGCGCCGAAACAATCAACTGTGCCGTGTCGAAGCCCTGGCTTGCGTAGAGAGACGGAAGCCGCCCGTACTCGGCAACAAAACTTTCAACGAACGCGGCATTTGCTGGATTGTCGATATCCTTGTTCCATTGGCTGGTATTCACAATCCCAAGTGCTGCGGGCCCGACGGCTTGAAGGATGCCCTGATCAAACGAAAACGCCGGTCCCACCACGGGCAAATCAACGCCGCTATCCGCGTATTGCTTGAGAAACGAAATCCCCATTCCGCCGGGAAGGAAGAAAAAGACACTGTCTGCGCCGGACGCGCGGATTTGAGCAATCTCGGCCGCATAATCCGTTTGGCCAAGCTCGGTATAAATCTCGCCGGCAAGATCGCCTTGGAAGAACCGCTTGTACCCAGTCAAAGCGTCCTTACCCGCCGGATAGTTTGGGGCGAGGATGAAGCTGTTGCTATGTCCAGCTGTGTTGGCATAGGCGCCAGCTGCTTCGTGCAGGTTGTCGTTCTGCCAGGCGACGTTGAAGTAATTTTCGTGACAGCCCTGACCGGCCAGCGCTGACGGTCCCGCGTTCGGCGACAAGTAGAACTTACCTTGGGCCGTTGCCGCTGGAACAACCGCCATTGCGAGGTTCGACCAGATAATGCCCGTCAGGATATCCACCTTCTCGGATTGGATCATCTTGTCAGCAAGCTGCACGGCGACATCGGGTTTTCGCTGGTCATCTTCGACGACGACTTCGATATCATCCCGCCCAGATTGCTTGATACCCAGCATGAAACCGTCGCGCACATCGATCCCCAAGCCGGCTCCACCACCGGACAGAGTAGTAATCATACCGACCTTAGTCTCAGCGAATGCCCCGGTGGCCAGCAACCCGATGGATGCGGCAATTGCAATCGATTTATACGTCATAAGTTCCCCCACATTATTTTTTACTATCGCCGGCTGCATTTGCTCGGCCGCGTTTGAATTTGCTACAGCGAGGCCCGCTTTCGCAAACGGTCTTTGTTGAGATGCTTTCCTGTTCAGAACGGTAATGTCCAGTGCAAGCTTTGAATCTCTAGGGCTTAAATTGGTTATCAGTACATAAATCCGCAGAATTTGCGGCCGCATTGCGAGGCGGCAAGCTAAATTGGAGCCCATAATCCCTGATCGTAAGATGCGATTTGCTAAATTGCCGAGTCGCGACACGGAGAGAACTGTTATAGTCGGATGGTATGCTGCGGTCTTGACGCGGTCATTCGAATGATTTGCTCAGATGACGGTTATGCGCTAAAAGCGGACTTTGCAAAAACTATCAAACGTCTCTTAGTCTGGCTTTCCGATGTCGATTTCGACTCCGCTTTGGTGATTTGAGTGTCGACCTGAGTACCGGCGCCGGCAGAGACAATTCTGACCTTGGCATCGCTACAAGCTGTTGCGCACCATCCTATCGGACAGGGTTTACCCATCCTTGTTTTCGTAACTCGCGTAGCATTTGTTCTGCGTTCTCGACGTCTTTGTGGAAGTTTTGTCAGAAGAACTTTGCTTGAGCGGGGCAGGATTGTTGCGAAACTTTCGCAACAATCCTGCCTTTTTCAAGTATTTCAAAGCCAGCCCCGGTATTATCCGCCTTGCAATGATGCTGTACATCCGTTTCCCGCTCTCGCTTCGGAATGTCGAAGTTTTGCTTCACAAGTGAGGCATCGATGTGAGCCACGAAACTGTCCGATACTGGTGGAACAGGTTTGGCCCGATGTTTGCAGCTGAGATCCGACGGAAGCGTGTTCAGCAACTGCACGCGTTCTCCAAATGGAAGTGGCACGTGGACGAGGTTTTCGTGAAGGTCAATGGCAAGCGGCATTATCTTTGGCGGGCCGTTGATCACGAAGGCGAGGTACTGGAAGCGGTTGTTACCAAACGTCGAAACAAGCAGGCAGCATTGAAATCCCCCAAAAAATTGATCAAGCGGCACGGTCGCGCTGAAGAGATCGTCACAGATCGATTTGCTTCCTACAAGGCTGCGCTCAGAGAAATGGGCGCGCTCGAAAAACAACAGACGGGCAGGTGGCTCAACAACCGCGTCGAGAATTCGCACCTTCCTTTCCGACGGCGCGAACGTGCGATGCTGCGTTTCAGGCGCATGCGAAGTTTACAGAAATTCGCGTCCTTCCACTCCTCCGTCTACAACCACTTCAACCAGTAAAGATTGCTCGCCAGCCGAGATACCTTCAAGCAGACGCGCATCTTCGCTCTTGCCGAGTGGCGTCAACACTGTTTCGAATAGGATCATGGATTCCGCCACAAACGGAGACTGGTTCGAATTCGTCTGACATCGCCGCCACCCATACCGGTCTGACGTTCGTTGTGCTCTCTGCCGGTCATTGAAGCGCAACATAATTTATTTGAACCCGTTTCCCACAATCCGGGTTAAATACTTGGACCGAAAATGGACCACCCCGTGGCGCGTACCAGTTCTTGAAAGGCGATTGTTGCTAGATAGGAATTGCCTTTTTGATCGAGCCCGGGGCTCCAGGCGACAACAGAAGCGATACCGGGTACAATGCACAAGATTCCGCCGCCAACGCCGCTTTTCGCTGGAAGGCCAACGCGGAAGGCAAATTCGCCCGAAGCATCGTAGGATCCACACATCATCATGAGCGCAGTAACTCTTCTTGCTCTTTGCGCTGATAATACTGTTGCGCCGGTGGCCGGATTTTGACCCGCCGCCGAAAGAAAACGACCTGCTAGCGCCAACTGTTCGCAAGACATGGCGATGCTACACTGGCGAAAGTAGAGCGACAGAACATCCTCTACAGGTGCCTTAAGGTTGCCTTCCGCCTGCATAAAATGGGCAAGCGCACGATTTCTGGAACCGGTTCGGATCTCTGAATCTGCAACCGAGACATCAACCTCAACCGAGTTGTCTTCTGCAAGCTCTCGGCACAACGCTAAGAGGTCGTTGATTGCGTCGTCAGCAGAACAGTTTTCGAGCAGAACATCGGCCACTACGATCGCTCCGGGGTTGATAAACGGGTTCCTTGGGATTCCGCGCTCGTGTTCGAGCTGAACGATTGAATTGAACGGATCGCCGGAAGGTTCTCGGCCAACTCTCTGCCACAAGGTGGCGCCAACCCGTTGCAGTGCCAAAGTAAGCGAGAACACTTTTGAGATGCTCTGGATTGAAAACAACGTGTTCGCGTTCCCAGCAGACACTAGCGGACCGTTGATGGGTGCAACGGCAATACCGAATTGGTTCAAATCAACTGTGGCGAGTTCTGGAATATACTGTGCTACCTTCCCCCTTTCGGACATGCCGGCAATGCGATCTGCAATGTCGTCCAAGACTTCCTGAAGCCTTTCGCTTTCAGTGGTTTTGAGTGTCGGCATGGATCTCCTCCGTCCAGACAGTGTGATCTACGCCCTTGCTAAGCTCGGGAAATTTGCTTGCGACAAAGCGAGGTTCAAGGTTCTGTCGGCGTTGCGAGAAATAATCCACCGTTAGTTTGTAGACGGTGCCAGAGAGCAGCACTATCGCAACCAAATTGATGGTCGCCATTATTCCCATGGCCGCATCCGCGAAATTGAACACTGTGGCAACAGCTTGCACTGCGCCCCAGACAACCATTGAAAGGCAACCCAATCGCAAGATGTAAATCGGTAATTTGCCTTCCAATTTTAGGAACGTCATCGCGTTTTCGGCATATGAGTAGTTGCCAAGTATGGATGTGAAACCAAAGAAGACGATGGCAATCGCGATAAAGTGGCGGCCTATTTCGCCGAGATGGACCGCCGCGGCGTCTTGAGTCAGTCGCATTCCGGTAGGTCCATCAATTTCGATAGCGCCCGACAGAAGAATAAGCAGTGCAGTTGCCGTTGCGACCAAAATCGTATCCACAAAACACCCAAATGCCTGAACGAAACCTTGGCTGGCAGGATGGTGGGGATCAGGTGTTGCAACCGCTGCAATGTTTGGGGCCGAGCCCATGCCCGCTTCGTTTGAGAAAAGTCCCCGTTTGATGCCGTTAAGCGCAGCAGCCATGACGCCTCCTGTCACGCCTCCGGCAGCTTCCTGAAGGCCAAATGCCCCGGCAACAATCGACCACAACATTGCGGGTACTTCGGAAATGTTCAGGACTACGACAACGCAGGCAAGCAAGAGGTAGAGACCCGCCATGAGCGGTACAACGATCTCTGCAAACTTTGCGATGGTTCTTATTCCACCGAATATGACTACCGCTGCGGCTGCGGCCAGCGCTATGCCAACGACCAATTTGTTTAACCCGAATGCGCCCTCGAAAGCTTCAGCAATCGAGTTGGATTGGACGGCGACAAAAACCAAACCAAAGCTGACAATCAGGCAGATCGAGAAAATGACCCCAGCCCAAGGAGCGTTCAGGGCGTTGGCCATGTAGAAGGCAGGACCTCCCCTGAACCTTCCGTTAGAAGACGTGACTTTGTAGAGTTGAGCCAAAGTACTTTCGGAATACGCGGTGGCCATTCCTACCAATGCCACGATCCACATCCAAAAGATTGCGCCCGGACCTCCCAAGGTCAGAGCTACCGCTACGCCAGCAAGGTTTCCAGTGCCGACGCGAGAAGCCAGACTTACTGTCAGCGCTTGAAAAGGAGTAATACCTCTTTTGTCCGTGCTCTTCGCAGACGTCAGGACGCGCAACATTTCCCCAAAATGGAGAAACTGAAGCGCACCAAGACGAATTGTAAAAAAGATACCGGTTCCAAGAAGACCGTAGATCAATACGTAGTTCCAAAGAACCGTGTTTATGCCGTTAACCAATATTTCCAAAGCGCGCCCCTTGAGAATTCAAGCACTTCCATGAAGGCAAAAAAGTCTGCCTGTTTTTTCATCATGCACGAAGATGCGACAGTTGTCAGGAATATGCTGCGAAGAATCTCTAAACGTTTGGCGCGCGGGTCATTGAAGTTGTGCCACAAACACATGATAATATATTCGTTGTCGGTGCGCATGGCGGAGTCTGTGCCGTAGTGATTTGAATTGTACTGGCTGAAACGTCTTTAGGGACAAAGTCGACCCTCTTGACCTCGCAGAGCGGGAGCGGACACTTGCGCAGCCGCAGCGAACTGTCGCCTTGTCCGCACAGCTGCCAATGGTGCACAGCTTAGCGAACGACCGCTTCGAGCCCATACCGGACCGACATCGTAAATCGAACTATTGTTGTGGCGAGTACCAAATCGGCGAAGTGTAGGCACGTTCCTGTGCTGTTAACTGGACACCATCCGGCATGTCTATTCCGAACTTCACTGCATCATACGCCGTCCAGCGAGGGGTCGGAATTTCTACTACCCGGGCATAATAAAATGCGCTTTCCGAGGGATCGAATTCCGGGTCTTCCCAGACGGTTCCCAGCTCAGAGGCTCCAATCGTGTTAGTCCACGAGGGGATAGAAAGGTCCACTGTGGTGCCTACTGACGGCAACTTACCAGCGGCATCTGGTTTGCGGGAACCAGACCAGGCCACGTCGTAGACTTTTTCCCGTTGCTCTCCATCTGCATCTATCCAGCCCTTTATGATCTGGATTCGATCCAGGTTTGCTCCCATCGGATCACGAAGCGCATATACCAAAAAGGAAGGTGCGCCTTCCCCTGGGCCAAGATCCCCACCCATCGGCACACCCTTGGTGTATCCCACAAGCGGCAAGTCCCGCCGCAAGGCATCCTCTTCGGTAAAAGAATATCCTCCGAACATTCGGACGCGCATTCGAGGTCCTGTAGTTGCGTAGGTTTCACGCCGATGCATCGCATCCCAAATGGCTTCGCGGGAATTCTCTTGCGCCCATACAGCTGTCAAACCGCCAGTAATATACTGCGACGAAAGCAGCGCAACGTTCCCGTCTGCATAGGTCTTGCTGACATGTTGGCTGCGCTCTTCGCTGGGCTCATAACCGGTGAACTTCCCGAAGAAATTGTCGTTATCTGGAGCAGTTAAGCCTGTGTGTGTGTCACTAGCCCCGCCCAGGCCAAACTTGAAAGGGTTTACTCCCAAACCCTTTTCCAAAGATAGGCCGCGAAGTAACCCGGATCGAGCATATTCACCAGGCAACATTTCTGGCTCTTTCGGAACAGAAGCATCCAGATTGCCGTAGTCCCATGTTTCGAAGTCAGCAAATTCATCGTCTGGTGAAAGGAACGGGTGGGCCTCACCATCTCCCTTAATCTGAGTTGGTTCGTATAGTCTTTCCCATTTGTTACGCGCTTCTGCGTATGCGGGATCTAACGGCACCCCATCCGCGAAGTCATCGACTAACGGGAACATCCAGCCGTTAGACAAGTTACCATTGTGTGGAATAGCAAGAACACGTCCGCCTGTCGTTTGCTCATAGTTCTCCAACCACTTCCAAAGATCACGCGGGTTAGGTGAGCCCATAGGTGGCGTTGTTGTATAAGGCAGTATCTGTTTTGTGAGCTCAGGCCCGTCGCGAAAGATCACATTTCGGTGCAAGTTGTTCCCTGCAATGAGAGATGTCCATTCATAGGCGATAAAGGTGCTGAACACGCCGGGGTCATTGTACTCCTCCGCGGCATCGATAATTTCGTCCCAAACGCGGGCATACGCGGGATTGCCCGGTTGGTAGTTCAGCGCGGGGGAAACCTGTCCTTGAGCAAAAGCCGCTGTAAGCTCGAGCGCTGCCGCTAGAGCGGCTTCTCCACCCTTATTGAATTCTTCATGGAAATATCTGCCTTGCTCATCTGCCAAGATGTTGGGAGCACCTCCGATGATGTCGGTAATAGCACCCATCGCATCCGAATGATCTGTAATCATGAAGAAGTCGAGAGGCATCGATAACTTTACAGGTTGCCCCGTGTTCGACACAACTTCTTCTCCACGCGCAAACCGATAGGCATCGCGCGGCATGAGGCGCGTACCGCCTCCACCAGCATCCCCGGAAAGACCAGTATGAACGTGAGTGTCACCAAAATAGACTTGAGTTGGATATGCGCGCTCAGCGTAAGGTGAATAAGGTCTACCTGAAGGACCGGAAAGGCCTCTCGGATTTATTGCATCCTGAGCTAAGACTGGGCTCCCCAGAATGAGAGCTGCTGGCAAAACATAGCGAAACAATTTTTCCTCCATAATTGAAGGCACCATAGCACAACTCTGCTCGAGAAGTTATTTCGACTGAGTTCGAAGGTTTGCTAAGTCCGCGTGGCAGAATCTCACGAAAATACTGCGAATGATCTCTATTTATTCTCAACGTAAACGATCTATCCGAAGCCGAGAACTTTCTGAAGAGATTGATACATTTGGAACAGTTCCGCAAACAAAGCTGTGCTCAGTTTTAATCAGCCTTGGGAGGAGTTGCAGTCAATTGGCCGTGTCATTGGCTAACAGTGGAATATTATCCTTGGAATTCCGTCGCAAAGCTCGAGGGATGCAGCATAAGTCCACTATCTCTTGTCCCAACCTACGCCGACGTTTGGTCTTGTCAGAGGAACTTTGGTTTAGGCGTGCAGGGGGCTTGCGTAGCTTTTTCCGATGACCAGACTTGCCTCTTTCAAGTACTTTAAAACCAGTCCCGAAATCATTCGTCTTGCGGTGATGCTGTACATCCGTTTCCCGCTCTCGCTTCGGAATGTC